>NZ_QQNA01000308.1 GCF_003346515.1 Streptomyces corynorhini | reverse complement strand
GCGCAGGGACAGGAGCAGGGGCGGCAGGGGCAGGAGCGGCGGCCGGGCCGGTGACGGGCGAGGGGCCGGTGACCGGCAAGTGGCCCGGAACGGCCGAGGTGCCCGGGTCGGGCGAGCGGCCCGGAACGGCCGAGCGGCCCGGGTCGGGCGGAGGGCCCGGGTCGGGCGGGGGGCCGCTCCCGGCCGAGGGGTCCGGCGCGGCCGTCATGGCAGCAGCTCGTCCGGATCGGGCGCCGTCTTGAAGATCCCGTCCTTCGTGCCGAGCGCGATCAGCGCGTCGATCGACGCCCGGTTGGGCTCCTGCGGCCAGCGCGGCAGCGTCATCGCGCGCAGGGTCGCCTCGGGGATCCGGGTGTAGGTGGTGAGGATCTCCCGTACCTCGTCGGGGTGGTCGGTGGCGTAGGAGAGGGACTCCTTGGTGGCCGCCCGGAACTTCTCCACCAGCTCGGGGTTGCGCCGCGCGTACTCGGCGGAGGTGAAGTAGAGGGCGACCGTGAGATCGGGGGCCACGTCGACGAAGTTGGAGGCGATCACCCGGCCGCCTCTGCCCTTGATCGTGGAGAGCGCGGGCTCGACCGCCCAGGCGGCGTCGACCTGGCCGCTGTCGAGGGCGGCGGCCATCTGGTCGAAGGCCAGCTCGACGAAGGTGACCCGGTCCGGGTCGCCGCCCGCCTTGCGCACCGACTGGCGTACCGAGGTGTCGCCGATGTTCTTGAGCGTGTTGACGGCGACCTTTCTGCCCGCGAGGTCCTTGGCCGACTTGAGGGTGCTGTCCTTGCCGACGGTGATGCCTCCGAAGTCCGCGCCGTCCCGGCCGGTCGAGGCGCCACCGTTCGCGACGGCCCGTACCGGGACCTTGTTGGACTGGGCGATCAGCAGGGAGGTCACGTTCGAGAAGCCGAACTGGAACTGCCGGCTGATCACCCCGGGCACGATCGCGGCGCCGCCCTGGCCGGTCTTGAGCGTCAGGTCGATGCCACGGTCACGGTAGAAGCCCCGCTTCTCGCCGAGGTAGAGGGGAGCGACGTCCACGATGGGGATGACCCCCACGGTGATCGCGGCCCGACCGCCGTCTCCCCGGCCGCCCGGGGAGTCCGAGGAGCCGCAGGCGGTGAGGGCGGCCGCGAGGGCGAGGGCGGTGGGTCCGATGAGCAGACGACGCATGAACACCCCTTGAGAGATGGCCTGTTCGGACTGTTCGCGGGCTGCGGAGTCATTCTCGGCCGGAACGCGACGTCCGTCCAGACCACGCGGCGCGACCCGGCACCACGCGACGACGGCCGGACCGCGCGCGGCTACCGGCCGCCCTCGGGCAGGACCTGGGGTCCGTCCTTCGGGACGGCCGGGGCGGCGGGCCACTCGTCGGCGAGTACGGACCAGATCTCCTTGTCGTGCCGGACGCCCCGGTAGGGGTAGCGCTGCCGCAGCACCCCGTCGCGGGTCATGCCGAGCCGACGGGCGGCCTCGATGCTGCGGGTGTTGCCCGCGGCGGCCCACCATTCGACGCGGCTCATGCCGCGCTCCCGGAACGCCCAGTCGATCAGCGCGCGGGACGCCGCGGCGACCAGGCCGCGCCCCTCCCCCGCCGCCTCCAGCCAGCAGCCGATCTCGCAGACGCCGGAGGCCGCGTCGAAGGTGGTGAACATGACGCCGCCGACCAGGGTGCCGTCCAGCCAGATGCCGTGGATCCGGGCCGCGTCCTTGGCCTGGTTGTCCGCGTACCGCTGGAGGACGGCGGTGGCCGAGGCCAGGTCGGTGGAGAACGTCGCCCAGGGGATCCAGGGGTCCACGTGGGGCCGGGCGCGGTCGATGTGGGCGAGGAACTCGGGTGCCTGCCAGGGTTCGAGGGGGCGGAGCAGGGCGTTGCCGCCCAGGGCGAGCGCGTACACGGCGGTCTCTTTTCGACGCGGGGACTCACGGGAACAGGTACGTAACGAGCGTTCGGTATGTAAGGTAACAGCCATGCCACCCGCACGAGGAGACCGCGAAGCCCGCCGCGAGGACGTCTCGGAGGCCGTGTGGCGCACGCTCGCCGCCCAGGGGTTCGGCGGGCTGACGCTGCGCGCGGTCGCCGCCGAGATGGACGTCTCGACCGGGATGCTCATGCACTACTTCCCCACCAAGCGCGCGCTGGTGGCCCATGCCCTGGACGTCCTGGAGAAACGCACCGCGGAGCGCCCACGGCGCGGCAGCCCCACCGAGGGGCTGGCCGCCCTGCGCGCGGCGCTGCTGGACATCCTGCCGCTGACCGAGGACGACACGGCCCGCAACCGCGTCTGGGTCAGCTCCTGGGATCTCGCCCTGGCCGACGGGGAGTTGGGCTCGGGCCAGGCGGAGCGTTACGCGCGCATGCGGTCCGCGATCCGGCCGCACATCGAGGCCGCGCGCGACCGCGGCGAAGTCCCCGCCGCCACCGACGCGGACCAACTCGCCGCCTCGGCCGTCGCGTTCACGCACGGCCTGGTCGTCCAGGCGCTCTTCGACCCCGAGCGGTTCCCCGAATCCGTCCAGATCTCCCTGATGGACGGGTTCCTGAGCGCACTCGCCTGCGACGGACCCACCGCGTCCGCGCGCACGGCCCGGCCCGCGCCCGCCCGGGGCGCGGCCCGCCGGTCCGGTGTCGCGGTTGACACCCGGGCCGGACACGGACCAGGCTCGGAGCCCGGCGATCATTGAGGAGTTTCGATATGCGCGGGTGTCCGGCGGCTCGTCCGCCGCTGACGGTGGACGAGCGGGGTGCGGCGCGACGGTCGACGGCGGCCCCGGACCGTCCGAAGGTCGGCGCGTCATGAGGCGCGTCCTGGTGACCGGGGCGTCCCGGGGCATCGGCCGCGCGGTGGCCCGCGCGTTCGCCGAACGCGGTGACCGCGTGGCGGTGCACTACGCGACGCGGCGCGAGGACGCGGCGCTGACGCTGCGGGAGCTGCCCGGCGACGGCCATGTGCTGGTCGGCGGCGATCTCGCGGACGCCGACGCGGCCCGGTCCATCGTCGAGGAGGCCGTACGCGCTCTCGGCGGCGTCGACGTCCTGGTGAACAACGCGGCCCTGGCGCCCGGCGCGGACAACCGCCACGCGGTGGCCGACGTCTCCTACCCGGACTGGCAGGAGATCTGGCAGCGCATGATCCAGGTCAATCTGCTGGGTGCCGTGCACGTCACCTACGGGGTCGCCCGGCATCTCATCGACCGCGGCGAGCCGGGCAGTATCGTCAACGTCGGTTCGCGAGGCGCCTTCCGGGGCGAGCCCGACTTCCCCGCGTACGGGGCGGGCAAGGCCGCGCTGCACGCCTTCGGGCAGTCGATGGCCGTCGCGCTGGCGCCGCACGGCATCACGGTGACCTCCGTGGCGCCCGGCTTCGTCGCGACCGAGCGTCAGGCAGGCAAGCTGGCGGGACCTGAGGGCGAGGCGCTGCGCGAGCAGAGCCCCTTCGGCCGGGTCGGTACCCCCGAGGAGGTGGCCGCCGCCGTGCTGTACCTCGCCTCGCCGGAGGCCACCTGGTCCTCGGGCACGGTCCTCGACGTCAACGGCGCCTCCCACCTGCGGATCTGAGCCGGCTGCGGATCCGAAACACCGGCGGATCCAACACACCTGCGGATCCGAATCACCGGGCGCACGGGACTGTCGGGCACGGGACCACCAGGCACACGGGACTGTCGGGCACGCGGGGCCGTCGGGCACACGGAACCGCCGGGCACACGGGACCACCAGGCACACGGGGCCGTCGGGGGCACGGCGGCGGCGCCACCGGACCGTGCCCCCGAACTCCCCGCGCGGGCGGCGGACCCGTCCTCCGCCGCCCGCCACCGCCCCCTCCCCCGGGGGCCGCCCGTCAGCTCAGCACTCGTACTCGATCCCGATCCACTTCCCCTCGTACGCGACCTCGATGATGCACTTCTTGGCCGCGGCGGCGGACGCGGTCCCCGTCGTGCCCGCGGTCAGCCCGATCAGTGCCACGAGCACGCCGATCGTGGAGGCAAGGCGGCGCTTGCGGGCAAGCGCGGTGGTGTGAGCCACGTTGTGTTTCCTCTCGGCAGGCTGACGCCGGTCAAGCGGCAGCGGAGCGCGCCTTCGGAAGCGAAGGCCGCCGTACGAGGATCGCGCGGTACCACCCGGCCGAGGGAGGTCACATCCTGCCCTGGCGCGACAACGCCGCTCCCCGGACGCGTACTGGCGTTCGGAGGAGCGAGCGGCCAAGAATCATGGCATGGACACATCTGAGGCACTCCGTGACTTCCTGATCTCCCGCCGCGCCCGGCTGCGCCCCCGCGACGTCGGATTACCCGAGCACGGGGTCAGACGGGTGAGAGGGCTGCGCCGCGAGGAGATCGCCACCCTCGCGGCCATCAGCGTCGAGCACTACATCCGGCTCGAACGCGGCCAGGCGTCACGGGTGTCGGACGCGGTCCTCGACGCCGTCGCCGACGCGCTCCGGCTCAGCACGGGCGAGCGCCAGTACCTGCGCAGCCTGGCGCGGCCGACGGGCAGGACCGGGAGCGCGGGCGGCACCGGCGTACGGCCCAGCGTGCGGCACCTCCTCGGCTCGATGACCGACACGCCCGCCTATCTGGTCGGCCGGGGCGGCGCGATCCTCGCCTGGAACCGGCTGGCGGTGACCATATTCGCGGACTTCGCCGCGATCCCCGCCGAGCACCGGACCGTCGGACGGCTCGTCTTCACCGATTCCCACGCGCGGCGGCTGTACGTCGACTGGGAGGCGAAGGCCCGCGAGGCGGTGTCGTACCTGCGCACCGAGACGGGGAAGCGGCCGCACGACCCGGAGCTGGCGCGGGAGATCGGTCATCTCACCGAATCCAGCGCGGACTTCCGCCGGCTCTGGTCGCAGCAGCACGTGCTCGAAACGACGCATGCGACCGTCCTGCTGCACTGCCCTCCGCACGGGCGGCTGGAGTTCTTCTGGGAGGCCCTCCAGCTCACCGGCGAACCGGACGAAGTCGTGCTCGTCTACACCGCCGCTCCCGGGTCCCCGTCCGCCGCCGCGCTGCGCGCGATGTCCCGCGCGCCGGAGGTCGGCTCCGTACCTCGCTGACCGGTGGGCCCGAACCGGGGCGGCAGCCGGAACCGGCCGTCCGCGTACGGGGACGGCGCGAGGATGCGGTGCCTGCCGTCCTGGATCTGGTGCACGAGGTGGGCCTGGCCGATCGAGGGGTCCGGTGTCAGCTCGGGATAGGCCAGCGCCGCCTGCCCGGGATCGGCCAGGTAGTACGCGCCGTTCACACCGCGGTGGATCGTGGTCCGCAGCGCGGTGGCGACCCGCCGGTAGTCCCGGGGATCGTCCACGCGCGACCACGCCCCGGCGATCATCCGCGCCCGGTCGTAGGCGATCCCCGCGTGCGACCGGCCGGGCGCCACCCCGTGCAGGACCCGGTAACGCGCCGCGAAGGCACGGCCGATGTGATCGGCGTACGTGCCCGTCACCGTGGCCCAGAGCAGCCCTTCCGCCAGCGGCCCCAGCGCCGCGCGGAAACTCGGGATGGAGGGGGTGTAGAGCAGGTACGGCAGTACGGGCGGACCGCCGTCGCGCAGCAGTTCGCGCAGGAACGCGAGGCTGCCCGGCATGAAGTAGTGGCCGACCAGGACCGAGGCGGGGGCCATCTCCCGTACCCGTCGGGCCACCGACTCCCACTCCGCCCCGGCCATACCGATGCCCGAGAGCACCGTCAGGGACCAGCCGCCCTCCTCCACGGCCCGCTCCATCTCGCCCCGGCCGAGATCGCCCAGCGGCCACACTCCCTGCACCACCACCAGCCGGTCCGAATCGGGACGCCACCGGCCGCTGTCCCGCAGCCGGGTCAGGAAGCGGACGTAGCCGGGGCCGTAGCGTGTGTCGCTCGGACACACCTGGAACACACCGCCGTACCGTCCGGGATCGTCCGCGACCCGTGTCACCATCGAGTCCAGGGTCGCCGCGTGGAGGTAGGGGCAGCCGTAGTCCGCCGCGATCTCGTGCGCCACGTCCTGCGGACCGATGTAGCCGGAGGTCAGCGCGTCGACCTCCAGCGCCACCAGCTCCTCGAACGCCCCGCGCACCGAGGCCGGGTCCGTCACCTCCACATCCGCCGTGACCACCTCGACCCGGCGGCCCGCGATCCCGCCCAGGTCGTTGATCTCCTCCAGCGCGAGCCGCGTCGCCAGCAGCATCTCCCTGCCGTCGTCCGCCGCCGGGCCGGTCAGCGGCAGGACGGCGCCCAGCAGCAGCGGACGTCGGCGCAGCGGCCGGGTGGGGCCAGGCACGGGCGCCGGTACGGGGGTGCCGCCCTGCGCGGCGACCGCGATCCGGCCCACCGCGAGGCGCCCGAACGGCGCGCCGCCGCCGGGGAACGGCAGCCGGACCAGGCCCTGGTCCAGGGCGACGGCGGCGGCGGCCGCGCGGCTGGAGAGCTGGAGTTTGGTGAGCAGCCGGTCCACGTGGGTGGTGACCGTGCGGGGGCTGGTGAAGAGCCGTTCGCCGATCTCGTTGTTGGTGAGGCCGGCGACGATCAGGGTGAGGACGTCGAGTTCGCGCAGTGTCAGCCCGTACGGCGAGGGGTGACACGGTTCGATCAGGACACGGCCCAGTGGCCGGTCCGCCGCGTCGCGGAACGGGTCCACCCACAGCCGTACGAGTCCGCGGGCCGTGCTGTCGGTCCACATGAAACCGATCCGGCCGGGTTCGGTCCGTACACACGCGCTGATCAGATCGGTCAGCGCGGTGTGCGCGCGGAGGAACGCGACGGCGGGCCCCGGCCCGTCGGACGGGCCGTCGGGGGTCTGCTCGGTGGCCTCGACCCGCCCGTCGGCCAGCACGATCGCGGTGGCCGGAGGTGCCGGACGGGTGGTGTGGTGCCAGGGAGGAGGTGTTTTCTGCACTGCGGACACGGGCGTATCCCCCATCCCTTTGGGTGAGGACGGCCGCGGACGACGCGGCCCCGGCACGGTGCCCGGACAGTCCCGGGACCGCGGTGTGATACGCGCTCATCATGCCGGGGACGGGCGCCGACCAACAGGGAGATACGTAACAAACAGATAAGGAGTTGTTTCGGCCATCTTCATCCGCGCGCTGTTCGTACGGGGCAGCGGCGCCGCGGGGCCGCTCAGGTGCGGCGGCGGCGCAGCAGCGAGTCGAGCGCGACGGCCGCCACCACGATGGTGCCCTTCGCGATGAGCTGCCAGTGCTGGCTGATGTTGAGGCTGTAGAACACGTTGGTGAGCGTCGCGAGGATCAGCAGCCCCACGCCGGAGCGCCAGACGGCGCCCTCGCCGCCGCGCAGCGAGGTGCCGCCGACCACGACGATGGCGATCGTGTCGAGCGCCACGGTGGCGCCGACGTCGGCCTGGCCCACGCCCAGCCGGGAGGCGTCCATCATGCCCGCGAGCGCGGCCGTCACACCGGTCATCACATACGCGCTGCCCACCAGCCACGGCACCCGCAGGCCGGACAGCCGGCCCGCTTCCTCGTTGCCGCCGATGGCGTAGATGTTGCGTCCGTAGCCGGTCTGCGAGAGCAGTACGGCGCCCGCGAGGAAGGCGACGAGCAGGATCCAGATCGGCAGCGGCACCCCGGCGACGGCGGTGAGGGCCAGGTACTGGAAGGAGATGCCGTCCACGATGAACGGCGCCGAGTTGGAGTACACGTACGCCAGTCCCGAGATCACCGAGGACATGCCCAGCGTCGTGACGAAGGGGTTCACCTTCCAGCGGGCGATGATCGTGCCGTTGGCGGCGCCCACCACGACACCCGCCAGCAGGGCGCAGCCGCCCGCCAGGACGACCGACCCGGTGCTCTTGGTGACCCCGGCGAAGACCGTGGCCCCCAGGGCGTAGGTGGCACCGACGGAGAGGTCGAAACCTCCGGAGATGATCACGAACGTCATCGCGACGGCGATGATGCCCACGGCGGCGTTCTGCGTCAGGATGTCCTGCACGTTGGCGAGCTGGAGGAAGCCCGGGTAGAGCACGGTGGCGGCGAGGACGAGGGCCACCAGCACCCACAGCATGCTGTAGCGCAGGGCGAGCGCCCGGACCCGGGCCCCCCGGCCGGTGGCCGCGCCCTCGGCGGGGTGCTCAGGGCCGGCGGGCGCCCCCGGGCCGCCGGTGGGTGGTGCGGGGGATGTGGTGGGCACGGCCGGTGAACTCATCTCTCGGTCTCCTTCTCGTGAAAGCCCAGGCGTACGATGTCCCGCACCCGGAACCGGGGGGAGTCGGCGGGGATCTCACCGACCACCCGCCCCTTCGCGAAGACCAGCAGACGGTTCGCGATGGCGAGCACCTCCTCCAGTTCGGAGGAGGTCACGATCACGGCGGCGCCGTCCCGCGCGAGGCTGACCAGGCTGGCCAGCACCTCGGACTTGGCGCCGACGTCGATGCCGCGCGTCGGCTCGTCGATGAGGAACACGCGCGGGGTGCGGGCCGCCCACTTCGCCAGCAGGACCTTCTGCTGGTTGCCGCCGGACAGGTGGCGCACCGGGGCGTCCAGGCGGTCGGCGTCGAAGCCGAAGTAGCGGGTGAACCGCTCGGCGTCGGCGCGCTCCCGGCCCCGGTCGACGCGCCCGAGCCGGGTGAAGCGGGTGACGCCGACACTGACGTTGCCCACCGCGTCCATGCCGGGCACGAGCCCGTTCTTGCGGTCCTCGGGCACCATCACCACACCGCTCGCGATGGCCTCCCGGGCGGAGCGCGGCCAGGGCACGGACTCGCCGCCCAGGCGCAGTTCGCCCGAGGACGTACGGTCGAGACCGGCCAGGGCCCGCATGAACGTGGTGCGGCCGGAGCCGACCAGTCCCCACAGGCCGACGATCTCGCCCTGGTGGACCCGGATGCCGATGTCGTCGACGATGCCCGCGCTGACCCCGGACGCCTCCAGCGCCGGGCCGCCCGGCTCGTGGGTGGCGCCGCGCGCGGTGACCCCGATCTCCCGCCCCACCATGGAGCGGATCAGCGCCTGCCGGTTCCACCGCTCGCGGGGAGCGGTCTCCACCAGGCGGCCGTTGCGCAGTACGGAGATGGTGTCGCTCAGCCGGAGCACCTCTTCGAGGTTGTGGCTGACGAAGACGATCGTCGTTCCCCGGGAACGCAGCCGGCCCAGGATCCGGTACAGGATGTCCCGTTCGTGTTCGGCGAGCGCCGCGCTGGGCTCGTCCAGCAGCAGCACCCGGCCGTCGGCCTGGACACCGCGCATGATCTCCAGGATCTGCTGCTGGGAGACGGAGAGGGTACGGGCGAGGGCGTCGGCCGGGATCGACACCTCGAAGTCGGCGCACATCTCCTCGTACCTGCGGCGCATCTCGCGGCGGGAGAGCAGCCCCCGCCGGGTGAGCTGGCCGCCGAGGAAGACGTTGGCCTCGGCGCTCAGCGCGGGCACCATGGTGAGTTCCTGATAGACCGTCACCAGCCCGAGCCCGCGCGCCTTGCGGGGGCCGCCGTCGCCCAGGACCGTGTCGAAGACCTCCACGGATCCGGTGTCGGCGGCGAGCCGGCCGCTGACCATCCCGAGCAGGGTGGACTTTCCCGCGCCGTTCTCGCCGACGAGGGCGTGGACGGCGCCCGCGGGGATCTCCAGGTCGACATCGCGCACCGCGTACGTCTTGCCGAACACCTTCCCCACACCGCGGCACACCACGGCAGGCGGGGGCGGCTCGGCCACGGGAAGGGACGCGGCCGGGCCGGACGCGGCCCGACCCGGCGCGGTGGGGCCGGACGCGGTGGGGCCGGACGCGGTGGGGCCGGACGCGGTCGGATCGGACGCGCTGGGTTGTGCTGTCATCGGTGGCTCCTCTCCTGACACGGCACAGACCGGCTCAGTACTCGGGGTGGAAGTCGCCGACGGTCTCGCGGGTCGCGAAGGGCGTGCCGGGCAGCGCGGACGACTCGGTGAGGTTGATGAAGTGCGGGACGTCCTCGCCCTTGACGTGGTCGGCGAGCGCGCGGATCGCCTCGACGGTCTCCTGTGCGGGCAGCATCATCACGCTCTGCTCCAGCGCGCCCCGCTTCACCGAGTCCAGCGCCCAGGCGTCGCCGCCGAAGTCGTAGATCTTGACCTTCCCGGCGCGTTTGGCACCGCTGACGGCCTGGACGACACCGCGGCTCATCCCGGAGAAGTTCGACATGATGACGTTGAGGTCCGGGTTGGCCCGCAGGATGGTCTGGGCCGCCGCCAGCCCCTTGGGCGTGGTGTAGTCGGTGGACTGCCGGGCGACGACCTCGAACCCCTTGTGCTTCGCGAACTCCTTGGCCGCCTCCTGGAAGCAGATGGTGTTGGCGTTGAGGTCGGGGCCGGAGATGAGGGCGACCTTGGCGCCCCCGGGGTTGTCCTTGATGACCTGGTCGACCCAGTCGCGGTAGACGTCGAGGGTCTGACCGCCGACGTAGGTGACGGTGCCGGGCTCCCAGGTCTTGTCACCGAGTTCGGTGGCGCGCCCGCAGATCGGCAGGTTGAAGACGGAGACGAGGATGCCCTTGTCGGCGGCGTTCTTGGTGAGCAGCTTGCACACCAGGTTGCCGTCGTTCGGCTCGACCGCGAAGGCGTTGTACCGGCCGCTGGTCAGGGCCGTCTGGATCTGGTCGAACTGCTTCTGGGCGTCGAACTGCCCGTCGAAGACGTCGAGTTTCACCCCCAGCGTGCCGGCCTCCTTCTTGGCCGCCGCGATGGCCGCCTGGAGGTAGGCGTTGCTGGTGCCCGCCGAGAAGTAGGCGATCTTCAGATCCGACACCTCGGCGGGCCCCTTGGCGCCCGTGGACGACGCGCCGTCGGAGGTGGCGGCGGCCTGGTCGGAGGGGACGGAACACGCCCCGGCGGTCAGGGTCACGGCGAACGCGCAGGCGGCGACCGCGAGGAGGGATCGCGCGCCGGATTTCTTCAGAGGTCGTTCCATGGTCGTTCTCCCTACGGGGGACAGGCGAGGTGACACGGGAGCGCGGGGGGTGGTGGCGTCGGCCGGGGTGCGGAGGCTTCGCGGGGGTGCGGAGGCTTCGGAGGAGTGTGGGCCCTGAGCCTCGGCCCTCGATCCTCGGTTCTTCTCGGTCTTCGGTTCTTCTCGGTCTTCGGTTCTTCTCGGTCTTCGGGCCTTCTCGGTCCTCGGGCCTCAGTCCTCGGTCCAGGTGTCGTAGATCTCGCTCAGACCGGCGAACCAGGTGCCTTCGTGACCGCGCATGTAGTCGATGAGCTTCTCGAAACCGATCAGGTTGTGCGCACGCGCGATGGTCTGCGGGTGCACGGTCAGCGCGAGCACTCCCGACGGCACATGCTGATAGGCGTAGTCGAAGTGGTCCTTCCAGCGCTGGAACATCACCTCGCTGGAGCCAAGTCCCTGGTTGACGCCGGGGATGTACTCGGCGACGGGGAAGTCGTCGAGGAACCACGAGACGGGGAACTCCAGCAGCGGGCTCGGCGGACCGAAGGTGCTGCCCTCCTCCCAGCCCACGGTCACCGGCCGCGGGTGGTACGGCTCGAAGTCACGGCCCATCAGCGAGGAGTCCCACTCGAATCCGTTCTCCTCCAGGATCCGCATCGTCCCGTCGGTGAAGTCCCAGGCGGGCGAGCGGTATCCGCGCGGACGCACCCCCACCAGCTTCTCGTGCTGCGCCAACTGCGCTGCCATCAGGCGCCGTTCGGTGTCGAGGTCGAGGCTCGGCACGCCCTCGTGGTAGCAGCCGTGGGCGGCTATCTCGTGACCGGCGTCCACGATCTCCCGGAAGCGCTCCGGGAACGTCACCATGGAATGCCCCGGGGTGCACCAGGTGGCCCGTACCCCGTACCGCTCGAAAAGGCTGATCAGCCGGGGCACTCCGACCTCGGCACAGAACTCACCGCGGGAGAGATAGCTGGGGCTGCTGAGGTTGAAGGTGCCCATCCAGACGCTGTGCGCGTCGAAGTCGGCGCCGATGGAGACGGCGAGGGTCTTGCCCTCGGGAAGGTGGAGAGGCATGTCGTCCTCCGGTGGGAGACGGGAAGGGAAGGGGCGGTGGGGCCCCAAGCCGTGGCGGGCCGGGGCGAGGTCAGAGACCGGCCAGCAGCTCTTCGGCGTAGTCGCGGTAGACCGGTGCGCGGCGGCGGCGGTCCGTGTGGGTGGTGGCCGCGCCCGTCCGCCGGTTCTCGTGGAGCAGATCGAGGTCGAGCCGGGCGGTGATGACGTCCTGGGTGTCCGGGGCGGCCTCGGCGAGCACACCGTCGGGGGCGAATCCGGTGTCGCAGGGGCCGAGGACCGAGGAACGCCCGCGCCCCGGGGAGAGCGGAGCCCCGGGGTCGCCGGTGGTCGGGCAGTGCACCACGTACACCTGGTTCTCGATGGCGCGGGCCTGGGCGCAGTGCCGGACACGCCAGAAACCGGCCGGGGTGAAGGTGTAGGACGGGCTGACGATCAGCTCGGCGCCCTTGCGGGCGAGGACCGTCGCGACCTCGGGGATCTCCGTCTCGTAGCAGATGGAGACACCGACGGTGACGGAGCCGACGCGGAAGGGCGCGAGGATGTCTCCCTCGCCGGTGCCCCAACCGGCCTCGGCCGGGAAGATATGCGTCTTGACGTGGCGGACGACCGAGCCGTCGGGGAAGAACACGAAAGCCGTGTTGTGCACCCCCTCGCCGTCGGGCGCACGGACCAGGTGCGAGCCCGCGACGATGACCTGGCCCCGGGTGCGGGCCGCGTCCTGGAACAGGGCGCCGTAGTCGTCGGTGTAGTCGGCGATCCGGCTCAGCTCGCCCACGGGATCGGCGCGCCAGCCGGGCCGGGCGGTGAAGAGCGCCGCCGTGAACAGCTCGGGCAGAACCACCAGGTCGGCGCCGTCCGTACGGTCGAGCAGGCCGCGCACCTGTCGGGCGAAGGCGTCGAACCCGTCGACCTCGCGCATCTCGAACTGGGCCGCCGCGACGGTGAGGGAGTTGCTCATCTCGGTCATGTCCTCTCTGTGGTGGGTCCGCCTGTCGTAGGTCCGCCTGTCGTGGGTCCGCACGCCGCGTACCGGCGGCGGCTCACTGGGCGAGCAGCCCGCCGTCGATGACCAGGTCGGTGCCGGTGACGTACGCCGACTCGTCCGACGCCAGATAGACACACCCGTGGGCGATCTCGGCAGGTGTGCCGCCGCGGCCCATCGGGGTGCCCGCCAGGACGGCCGCGTTCAGCTCGGCGGGCTGCGCGTCGGTCAGCGGGGTCTCGATCCAGCCGGGGATCACGGAGTTGGCGCGGATCGCCTCGGCGGCGTAGGTGATGGCCGCGTTACGGGTCATGCTGCGTACGGCGCCCTTGGCGGCGTGGTAGGCGTGCGTGCCCACACCGCCCACCACCCCCCAGGCCGAGGAGATGTTGATGAGCGAGCCACCGCCCGCGCGCCGCATCGCGGGGATCGCCGCGCGCATGCCGAGGAAGACACCGGTCTGGTCCACGGCGATGACCCGCTCCCACTCGGCGAGGGTGAGGGTGTCGATCGGCTCGTAGGAGATGAGACCGGCGTTGTTGACGAGGATGTCGAGACGGCCGTGCGCACGCTCCACACCGGCGACCGCCTCCGCCCAGCCGTCCTCGTCCGTGACGTCGAGGCGGATCTCCCGGACACCGGGCACCGGCGGATCCGCCGCGGTCAGGTCGGCGGAGACGACCACGGCGCCCTCCCGGACGAACGCCTCGGTGATCCCCCGGCCGATCCCCCGGGAACCTCCGGTGACGAGGGCGACCTTGCCCGCCAAACGCCCCATGATGTGCTCTCCAGTCCTACCGGCGCGGGGCCGGTCGCAGTGCGGTGCGATGCAGTGAGTGGTGATGCGGTGTGTGGTGATGCGGTATCGGTGTGCCGTGGCGCGCTGCCGGTGTGCCGTGGCGCGCTGCCGTCTCGTGGTGCGCCGCCGATGTCATGCGCGGGCTTCAGCGCGCCAGAAAACCGCCGTCGATCACGAGATCGGTACCGGTCACGTACGCCGACTCGTCCGACGCCAGATAGACACACCCGTAGGCGATGTCCAGCGGCTCGGCGCCCCGCCCCATCGGCGTCGACGCGATGACGGCGTCGTTGAACTCGGCGGTCTGCGACGCGGTCATGGGCGTACGGATCCAGCCCGGCAGCACCGCGTTCGCCCGGATCGACTCGGCGGCGTAGGTGATGGCCGCGTTACGGGTCATGCTGCGCACCGCGCCCTTCGTCGCCTGGTAGGCGAGCGAGCCGGGGACGGCGGCCGCGCCGTAGATCGAGGAGATGTTGACGAGCGAGCCGCCGCCGCGTCGGCGCATCGCGGGGATCACCGCGCGCATCCCGAGGAAGACACCGGTCTGGTTCACCCCGAGTACGCGGTCCCACTCGGCGGCGTGCAGTTCGTGGACGGCTTCGTACGAACCCACTCCCGCGTTGTTGACCAGGATGTCGATACCGCCGTAGCGGTCCTCCACCACCCCCACCACGCGGTCCCAGGCGTCCTCGTCGGTCACGTCGAGCCATTCGAACGCGACGGCCCCGGCGTCCTGTGCGTGCTCACCCCGGCCGTCCGCGCTCCCCGGTTCCGGCCGGATGACGTCGGCGGCCACCACCGTGGCTCCCTGCGCGGCGAAGAGGTCGGCGATACCCCGCCCGATCCCCCGGGCCCCGCCACTGACCAGTGCGACTTTGCCTGCCAATCGGCTCATATCCGCTCTCCGTCCTCGGCTTCGCCACGCGTCCGGTGCATCCCGGCCCCGGGGCTTGTGGAAGGACAGTAGGAGCGGCGAGCGGGCACCACGTCCGTAGAAATGCTTACTTCCTCGCCCTCGCCCGTCCCCGTCCCGCCCCTCCGCGGGACCGCGCGGGACCGCGCAGGACCGCGACACCGCCGCGACAAGGCCGCGAAGGTATCGATCGGCCCAGTGGTCCGGCCCGTGTCGCGGGGGGTTTTCCGCGGCTGCGCCGTGCCGGTACCCACCGCTTCACCTGCGCTTGTCTGCGATCGCGTCACGCGGTGGCCCGGCGGGGACGCGCCCCGTCGGCGTGTGGCGGCGGCTTTTCGTGGTTCTCTGCGTTCTGCGCATCGACTTCCGGTGCGCGGTGACAACCCGACCCGCGAAGGTGACCTGACCTTCGTGGAAGCCGCCCGGACACGTTTCGATGTCCCGCCCGCTGGGTCGGTGCCTCACACCTCCCCCATCTGAACTCCCTCGTGCCCGCGTGCGGCAGGACGCCACGCGGGCCGGGTGGCTTCGCAGCGAGAGGAACCCCATGAAGACTCCTTCCGCACGGCCTCGTGCGCGCCGTGTCCTCGACCATTCACTGATGGTCCTGGGCGCCGGCGCGCTGGCCACCGGGCTCGGCGCGCTGACCCTGGCCCCGGGTGTCAGCGCGGCCTCCAGCCACCGTGAGGCTCCGCTGATCGCCGGGGACCCCCGGGCGGACAACACCGACGTGTACGCCTTCACCAGCCCGGACCGGTCCGACACGGTGACGCTCGTCGCCAACTGGATTCCCTTCGAGGAGCCCAACGGCGGGCCGAACTTCTACGCGTTCGCCGACGACGCCCGGTACCACATCAAGATCGACAACACCGGGGACGGGCGCCCCGATGTCACCTACACCTGGCGCTTCCGCAACATCGTCCGCGACGACGCGAACCAGTTCCTCTACAACACGGGCCCGGTGCGCACACTGGACGACCCCCATCTCAACTTCCGCCAGGTGTACGACCTGACGGTGACCGAGCACGGGCACACCCGCACCCTCCTGCACGACGCGCCGGTCGCCCCCTCCCGGGTGGGTCCGGCCTCCATGCCGGACTACGCGGCCCTGCGCGGCCAGGCCGTGCGCAACGCTCCCGGGGGCGCGAAGGCGTTCGCGGGCCAGGCCGACGACCCGTTCTTCGCCGACCTGCGCGTCTTCGACCTGCTCTACGGCGGGAACCTCAGCGAGGTCGGCCAGGACACGCTGGCCGGGTACAACGTGAACTCCGTCGCGCTCCAGATCCCCAAGAAGGCCCTGGCGCTGCACGGCAACCCGGGTCGCAACCCGGTCGTCGGCATCTGGTCCACCACCGAGCGCCGGGGCGTCAACGTCACCGACAGCCGGGCCAAGGACCCCGACGGGGGCTGGCGTCAGGTGTCCCGGCTGGGCAATCCGCTGGTGAACGAGGTGGTTGTGCCGCTCAAGTACAAGGACGCCTTCAACTCGATCTCGCCCGACCAGGACCGCACGGTGCAGCCGGTCGTCGACAAGGTCTACGACCCGATCCTGCCCAAACTGATCCAGCAGGTGTACGGGATCCCCGCGCCGAAGACGCCGCGCGACGACCTCGCCGAGATCTACCTGACCGGGATCTGCAAGGCGTGCGGGCCGATCAAGGCCGATCTGAACGCGCACAGCCTCAACAGGGACGCGGCCCCGTCCCGGATCGTCCCGGCCGAGGAACTGCGGCTCAACATGGCCGTCGCGCCCACGGCGAAGCCGCAGCGGCTCGGTGTGCTCGCCGGGGACCTGGCCGGCTTCCCCAACGGCCGCCGGCTCACCGACGATGTCATCGACATCTCCCTCCAGGCGGTCGAGGGCGCGGCGCAGACCGGCAAACTCGTCCCCGCCCTCAAGGACGGTGACAAGGTCGATGCCAATGACGTCGGCTTCGGGCGCGGCTTCCCGTATCTGGCGCTGCCGCACACCAAGGCCGTGAACTCGCCGAGCACCGGAGCGAAGCGGTCCGCCATGCTGCACCCGGACAACGCCGTCGCCATCGGTGGCGTGGGCGCGCTGCTGCTGGGCACCGGCGGGTTCCGCGTCTGGCGCCGCCGGGCCGCAAAGGTCTGACGCGGCACAACGACCGGTCGGGCGCGGCCCTTCCCTCGGGGGCACTCCTCGGGGCCGCGCCCGGCCCACTCCGCGCGGCCCACTCCGCCGCGCGGCCGTACGCCGCGCACCGTGTCACACCGCGCCGCGCCGCACCGTGTCACACCGCACCGTGTCACACCGCAGCCCGTCTCCCGCAGCCCGTTCCCGCAGCCCGTTTCGCGCGGCCCGCGGTCAGCGAGCAGCCGCAAGCCGAGGAGGACCGTGCCTCAGCCGCACTCCCACCCCCGTTCCCGCCCGCTCCACCGTTCCCCTCAGCCGTCACCGCCCTCCCCCTCGCGACCGCCGTCCGGCGAGCGGGGCGCGAGGCGCGGGCGCGGGCGACTGCGCGGTACGGCGGTGACCCTGGCCCTGGGCGCGACGCTCTTCGCCGCGGGCGCGGTGGGGCTGGCCCCGGCCGGATCCGGTTCCCGGGACGGCGGCCCGGCCGACGCGGTGACGGCGGCGGCGCGGGAGGGATCGCCGGAGGCCCTGCGCGAACGGCTGCGCCGACTGCCCGAAGACGCCCCCGGCTGGGCGTCATTGGGCATGGCCTACGTACAACAGGCGCGCACCACCGCCGATCCCGCCACCTACGCGAAGGCGGAGTCGGCGCTGCGCACCTCACTGAAGGTCCAGCCCGAGGACAACTACGCCGCGCAGACCGGCCTCGGCGCCCTGGCCGCCGCCCGGCACGACTTCGCGGGCGCCCTCGACCGGGGCCGCGCGGCCGTCATCGTCAACCCCTCGGGATCCGCCGCGTACGGGGTGCTCGCCGACGCCCACACCCAGCTCGGCCGGTACGAGGCCGCCTTCCGTGACGTCCAGCGCATGACCGATCTGCGTCCCGACACCTCCTCGCTGGCCCGCGCCTCGTACACGTGGGAGCTGCGCGGTGACGTCGCGCGGGCCAAGGCGCTGATGAAACGCGCGCTCGACGACGCCTCGACACCGGGGGACAGGGCGTTCACCCGCGCCCACCTGGCCTCCCTGGCACAGGAGTCGGGCGACCCGCGCACCGCGCTGCGCGAGGCGGAAGAGGGCCTGCGGACCGCTCCGCGCGACCCGCAGCTGCTGGAGGCCCGCGCCCGCGCCCACAGCGCGCTCGGCGACAGCGGGCGGGCCGTCGCGGACTACACGGCGGCCGTCGCCGTCACCCCACTGCCGCAGTATCTGCTGGGACTCGGCGAACTCCAGCAGTCCCTGGGGCGAACCGACCTGGCCGAGGAGCAGTACGAAGTCCTGCGCGCGCAGGACCGGTTGCGCACCGCCGCGAAGGCCGTGCCCGATGTGGACGCCATCCTCTTCGAGGCCGACCACGGCGACCCGCGCCGCGCTGTCCGCATGGGCCGCGCCGCCGTCGAGCACCGGCCCTTCCTCGCGGTACAGGACGCGTACGGCTGGGCGCTGCACCGCGCCGGACAGGACGCTCGGGCGCTGCCGTACGCCGACAGCGCACTGGCGCTCGGCACACGTTCCGCGCTCTTCCACCACCACCGGGCGATGATCGAGCGTGCCCTCGGCGATCCGGCGGCGGCCCGCCGGGACCTGGAGACCGCCCTCTCCGTCGATCCGCACTTCCACCCACTGCACGCACCCGCCGCGCGGACCGCGCTCCAGCGGATCGGCGCCGCCTCGTGAACCTCCGTCGTATCCGCCGCGCCCTCGCGGTGAGCGGCCTCACGGCGCTCGCCGCCACCGCGTCCGCCGTCACCGCGCCCACCGCGTCCGCCGCCACCGCGTCGGCCGCCGTCGCACCGGCTGCCCTGGCCCACCCCCTGGGCAACTTCACCGTCAACCACCACACCGGACTGACGGTGCGTCAGGACCGGATCGACGCCACCCTCGTCGTCGACAGCGCCGAGATCGCCGCCGCGCAGGAGCGGGTACGCGTCGACCGGGACGCCGACGGGACCGTCGACGCGGCCGAGTCCCACGCCTACGCGCTCGACCGGTGCGCCGCCTCGGCGCGGCGGCTGCGGGTCGAGACGGCGGGCCGACGCCTGGCATGGACCGCGACGAGCAGCGCGTTCACCTACCACCCGGGAGAGGCCGGGCTCACCACGAGCAGGCTGACCTGCGGTCTCACCGCGGCGGCCGATCTGCGCCACCCGTCGCGCCTCACCGTCCGTACCGAGTACGACAGCCGCCGCATCGGCTGGCAGGAGATCACCGCACGCGGCGACGGGGTCACCCTCACCCACTCCGACGTACCCGCCCGTTCGGCCACGGACGAACTGCGCCACTACCCCGCGGACCCGCTGGCCGACCCCCTCGACCAGCGCACGGCCACGGTGCGCACCGCGCCCGGCGGTGGCGACGGGCTTCCCGCGACGTCGGCCGCCCCGGCGGGCAGCGGCCCGCTCGGCACCGCCCTGGACCGGATCACGGGGGTATTCGACTCGCTGGTCGGAAGCCGCGAACTGACCTTTCCCGTAGGCGTGTTGGCGCTGCTCCTCGCCGTGGTCCTCGGAGCCTCGCACGCCGCGCTGCCCGGCCACGGGAAGACCATCATGGCGGCGTACCTGGCGGGCCGGCGGGGTACGCCCAGGGACGCGGTCACGGTCGGCGCCACCGTCACCCTCACCCACACGGCCGGAGTGCTGGTCCTGGGCCTCCTGCTGCCGGTCGCGACCACGCTCGCGGGCGAGACGGTGCTGACCTGGCTGGGACTGGCCAGCGGGCTGCTGGTGACCGCCATCGGACTGTGGCTGCTGTACGGGGCGGTACGCGACCGGCCCACGCACGGCCACAGCCACGGCGGACACCATGATCACAGCCACGGCCACGGCCACAGCGAACACCATGATCACCGCCACGGTCACCCTCACCCTCATCACGGCCGGCACACGCCCCGCCCCCGGAGCGAGTCGAGAAACCCGCTGCCCGGCCGCCGTCGGCCCCTCGTCACCACCGGGGCCGCGGAGGAAGGCACCGCCGTCGCCGTCCTCACGGACGAACACTCCCCCGCACACCGGCCCCACTCCCCCGCACCCGGCGCCCACGCGCACGAGCACCACACGCACCACGGGACTCCCGGGGTGACGAGGGGCGGGCTGATCGGCATGGGTATCGCGGGCGGGCTCGTGCCCAGCCCCTCAGCCCTCGTCGTCCTGCTCGGAGCCGTCGCCCTCGGCAGGACCGCCTTCGGTGTGCTGCTGGTCGTCGGATACGGACTCGGCATGGCCGCCACCCTCACCCTCGCCGGTCTCCTCCTGGTCCGGCTGCGCGACCGGCTCGACCACACCGCACGCGCCGGGCTGACCGGAGAGCGCTGGGCCGGGCTGCGGAGACTGACCCGGTTCTGGCCGGTGATCACTTCCGCTCTCGTCCTGACCGTGGGTATCGGGCTGACCCTGCGGGCCGCCGCAGGCCCCTGGTAGGGCGACCGGGCCTCAACGGGCGACCACGGGAGGGGGATCGCGCGGACAAGCGGCCTTCAGTCCATGTAGGACGCCGCCTCCCGGGCCGCTCGGTCGGCGTCGCGGTCGCGGATGGCGTCGACGAGGGTGTCGTGGTCCTGGAACTGCTCGGAGCGCAGCGCGTCACCGAAGTGGTCCAGCAGGGAGTCCCGGATGACCTCGCCGAGGTCGGCGTGGAGTCCGGCGAGCACGGTGTTCCGGGACGCGGTGACGACGGCCAGGTGGAAGGCCACATCGGCGTTGACGAAGGCGTCGCGGTCGCCCGCGGCCCACGCTTCCTGCCGCTGCCGGAGCGCGTGATCGAGCCGTTCCAGGTCGTCGTCCGTACGGCGTTGGCAGGCGAGACGGGCGGCGCGCACCTCCAAGGCGCCGCGGACGTCCCTGATGTCCTCCGTCCTGGCCGTCCCGAAGCGGTCGCGCATCACACCGGCGAGTTCGCTGGTGGCCAGGACGTAGGAGCCGGAGCCATGGCGGATGTCCAGCAGCCCGGTGTGCGCGAGAGCCCGGATGGCCTCGCGCACGGTGTTGCGTGCCACGCCGAGCTGCTCGACGAGGTCGGTCTCGGTGGGGATGCGGCTGCCGACCGGCCAGGCGCCCGATGTGATCTGTTCGCGAAGCCTGGCGATCACCTGGTCGCCCAGCGCTTGGCGGCGCACGGGATCCATGTTCATGCCGCGTAGCCTACGTCAGACCTACGGTCATCCCATGACTCTATGAGAATCACTGGACATCGAGTCATGGGATGACTCTACGATGGGATCCATGACAGCGGACGAGGTCAACGAAAGCGCCGCGGATTCCCCCGCTCCCCCCGCGGATCCGCGCGGCTCCGCGCCCCGCGCCGCGCCGGGCGGAGCGCGCCGGGTGGCCGTGGTGGCGCTGGTCCTGGCCGCCCTCAACCTGCGGCCCGGGGTCACCAGCGTCGGCCCCGTCCTGGAGGAGGTCCGGGACAGCCTCGACATGAGCGGCTCGGTCACCGGGCTCGTGACCTCCGTCCCCGCGGTGTGTTTCGCCGTGGTCGGCTCGGCGGCGCCGCTCCTGGCACGGCGCTTCGGCGCGAGCGGCGTCATCGCGGTCGCCGGGGCGGTGCTCGCCGTGGGGCTGGCGCTGCGGTCGTTCGCCCTCGATCCGATGCTGTTCGTCGTCCTGACAGCGCTGTCGCTGGCGGGTATCGCCGTGGCCAACGTGCTGCTGCCGATGGTCGTCAAGCAGCGCTTCCCCGAGCGGGTGGGCACGATGACCGGCCTCTACTCCATGGCGCTGAACGTCGGCGCCTCGTCCGCGGCGGCGCTGACGGTGCCCCTGGCTGAGGCGTTCGGCGGCGACTGGCGCTACGGTCTGGGCGCCTGGTCGGTACTGGCCGCGCTGGCCGTACCCCCCTGGGTGATGCTGGCCAGGCGCCGGACCGTACGGCCCCCGGGCCGCGTCGGCGACACGACCGGCCCGCCGCGCGCGAACGCCGGGCGACTCTCGCGCGACCCCACGGCCTGGGCGCTCACCGCGTACTTCGGACTCCAGGCCGGCTCCGCCTACATCATCATCGGCTGGCTCCCCCAGATCTTCCGGGACGCGGGACTGTCCGCCGGTACGGCGGGCGTGCTGTTCTCCGCGTCCTCCCTGCTCGGAGTGGCGCTGTCCCTCGCGCTGTCCGCCGCGGCGGGCAGGCTGCGCCACCAGAGCGGGCTGGCCGCCGGGATCGGCCTGTGCGGCTTCGCCGGGTTCGCCGGGCTGTGGTGGGACCCCGCCTTCGCGCCCTGGCTCTGGGCGGTCCTGCTGGGCATCGCGAACTGTTCCTTCCCCCTGGCCCTGACGATGATCGGCATGCGGGGCCGCGACAGCGCCACCGTCGCCCGGCTCTCCGGCTTCGTACAGAGCCTCGGCTACGCCCTCTCCATTCCAGGACCGCTCGTCGTCGGCGTCCTCTACGACCACGGCGACGGCTGGCGGCCACCGCTCACCTTCGTGCTGCTGCTCGTCCTGGCCCAGATCGCCGCGGCCGTACCCGCGGGCCGCGACCGCCAGATCGGCTGAGTCCGACCGACCTGCCCACCCACCTCGCCGACAGGCGATGGCGCGTGGTCCCCAACTCGCCCCGGGAGAAAGCGAAAGGCGGTACCGGATTTCTCCGATACCGCCTACGACCCGCGAAAACGCAAGTCGGGACGACAGGATTTGAACCTGCGACCCCTTGACCCCCAGTCAAGTGCGCTACCAAGCTGCGCCACGTCCCGATGCCCGGTCCGCCGGAGGGTTTCCCGCCCGGTCCGACCACGCAGGAGTACATTACCGCACTCCTGGCGACCGCCGGGACGCCGCCCGGTGGGAGGACAATCGGGGCATGAGCGAGAGCGGGCGGGATCGGGACAGTGAGGGACGTGCTCGCAACGCGCGGCCCCGGGACGGGCTGGGGCGGCCGTTGCCCTACGGGGCCGAGGGAGTGGAGCGGCAGCCCGAGGGGGTGGTGCGTACGCCGGATCGGACGCTGCGGGAGGCGCAGCGGCTGCTGGACGGGGGCAGGCCGTTCCACGCGCACGAGGTGTTCGAGGACGCGTGGAAGTCGGGGCCCGAGGAGGAGCGGGCGCTCTGGCGGGGGATGGCACAACTGGCGGTGGGGCTGACGCACGCCGCCCGGGGCAATACGACGGGCGGTGCGCGGCTGCTGCGGCGGGGGGCGGCGGAGATCGGTGGCTACCCGGATCCGCACGGCATCGATGCCGCGGGGCTGGCGGTGTGGGCCCGGGAGCTGGCGCTCCGGGTGGAGCGGACGGGCGCGGACCGGCCCGTGGACGCCGCCTCCGAGTCGCCCCGGCTGACCCGGTGACCGGCCGGTGGTGCCCGGCGGCCGTCACTCCGTGAGGAGGATGACCTCCAGCGTGCGCGGGCCGTGCACGCCCTCCACCCGGTCGAGTTCGATGTCGCTGGTCGCGGACGGTCCCGAGATCCAGGTCAGGGCGCGGGTGGGGTCGAGCCGGTCCATGGCCCTCGGTACGGAGGCGACGACCTGGTCCGGGACGCGTACCACGCAGATGTGGTGGTCGGGGATGAGCGTGATGCGGCGTCTTCCCTGGTCGGGGGCGGCGTCCAGGATCAGGGTGCCGGTCTCGGCGATGGCCAGGGCGCATCCGGTGACGACGCTGTCGACCGCGTCGAGTTCCCCCGCGGTGATCGCCGGGTCGTCCGCGATCCGGGTGAGGCCCTCGGGTGTGCCGGTGAGCCAGTCGGCGGGCAGCGCCGGAGGGACCAGGAGCGTACGGGCGCCCCGGTCGGCCAGCAACCGTCCGATGAGCGCGGGCAGTTCCGGGGTGTCGGTGCGGTGGACGAGGGCGCGGTAGTCCGCGAGGTTCTCGGCGAGCAGGTCGACGGTCCGGTCGTCGGGGGTGTGCGTGTCGAGGTAGTCGCGTACCGGCCCGGGGGCCTCCGGGGCGTCCGCGACGGCGGTACGGATCCGGGCGAGGATCCGCTCGCGCGAGCCGACGCTCGCGCCGCCGCCGTCCCGGCTCTGCCCGTCGCGCTCGGTCCCGCTCATGCCCCACCGTCCTCGATGTCGTTCGCACGGTTCTTCCGCCACCAGTCGCGGAACGGTTCCGCCGGCAGCTCCGGCAGGTCACGCGCGTCCGTCCAGGCGCCCGCGCCCGGCGGCTTCGACGGGTGCAGCCGTCGGGTGCGCGAGGCGGCCCGCTCGCCCGCCGCCATGACGCGCGGATGGTCGAGGACCCAGCCCGCCGCCTTCATCGCGGCCTTCTCCAGCCGGTGCCCCTTGCCGCCCCTGTCGGCGACCCGCTCGCGCAGATGGACCAGGACCTCGGGGATGTCGATGGCGACGGGGCACACCTCGTAACACGCCCCGCACAGCGAGGAGGCATACGGCAGCGAGGCGTCGATCTCGCTCTCGGTTCCCCGGAGTTGGGGGCTGAGGATGGCTCCGATCGGGCCCGGGTAGACCGAGCCGTACGCGTGGCCGCCGGCCCGCTCGTACACCGGGCAGACGTTCAGGCAGGCCGAGCAGCGGATGCAGCGCAGCGCCTGGCGGCCTACCTCGTCGGCCAGGGCGGCGGTGCGTCCGTTGTCCAGCAGGACCAGGTGGAAGGTGCTCGGACCGTCGGTGTCATGGGTGCCGGTCCACATGCTGGTGTACGGGTTCATGCGCTCCGCCGTGGAGGAGCGCGGCAGCGTCTGGAGAAAGACCTCCAGATCGCGCCAGCCCGGCACCACCTTCTCCACGCCCACCACCGAGATCAGGGTCTCGGGCAGGGTCAGGCACATCCGGCCGTTGCCCTCGGACTCGAAGACCACGAGGGTGCCGGTCTCCGCCACCATGAAGTTGGCCCCGGACACACCGACCTTGGCGCGCAGGAACTTCTCGCGCAGATGCAGTCGCGCGGCCTCGGCGAGTTCGCCGGGGGTGTCGGAGAGGCCGTCGGGGGCCGCGCGGCCCCAGGACGCCATCCGGTCGCGGAAGATGTCACGGATCTCGCCCCGGTTGCGGTGGATCGCGGGGACGAGGATGTGCGAGGGACGGTCCTCGCCGAGCTGGACGATGAGTTCGGCGAGGTCGGTCTCGTAGGCGGCGATGCCCTCGGCCTCCAGCGCCTCGTTGAGGCCGATCTCCTGGGTGGCCATGGACTTGACCTTGACGACCTCGCGCTCGCCGGTGGCCTTGACCAGCTCCGTCACGATGTGGTTGGCCTCAGCGGCGTCGGCCGCCCAGTGGACCACACCGCCCGCCGCCGTGACCGACTCCTCCAGCTGGACGAGATAGCGGTCGAGGTGGCGCAGTGTGTGGTCCTTGATCCGCTTGCCGGCCTCGCGCAGCCGGTCCCAGTCGGCCAGCTCCGCCACGGCCTTCGCCCGCTTGTCGCGGATGGTGTGGGTGGCGTGGCGCAGGTTGGCGCGCAGGGTCTCGTTGCCGACGGCTTCCCTCGCGGCGACCGGGAACGCCGGCATCCCCAGATAGGTACCGCTCATGACCAGGGCTCCTCTTCGGTCGACGCCAGGATCTCGGCGAGATGCACGGCGCGCGGGGCGCCGCTCTCCCGGCTCAGCATGCCGCCGATGTGCAGGAGACAGGAGTTGTCGGCGCCGCACAGCACCTCCGCGCCGGTGGCGGCGGCGTTGTGGACCTTGTCCCGGCCCATGGCCGCCGAGACATCGGGGTTCTTGATGGCGAAGGTGCCGCCGAAGCCACAGCACTCGTCCGCGCCCGGCAGCTCGCGCAGCTCCAGTCCGCGCACCGCCTCCAGCAGCTTTCTGGGCCGCTCCCCGAGTCCGAGCATCCGCAGTCCGTGGCAGGACGGGTGGTAGGTGACGGTGTGCGGGAAGTACGCGCCGACATCGGTCACGCCCACCACGTCGACCAGGAACTCGGTCAGCTCGTAGGTGCGTGCGGCCAGGGCGGCGGCGGCCTCGCCGCCGAGGTCCGGATAGTGCCCGCGCACCATGGCGGCGCAGGATCCGGAGGGGGTGACCACGTAGTCGTACCCGGCGAAGACCCGGGATGTGCGCCGCACCAGCGGCTGCGCCTCGCGCCGGTAGCCGGTGTTGTACTGGGGTTGCCCGCAGCAGGTCTGGCCCTCGGGGAAGTCGACCTCGACGCCGAGGCGTTCGAGGAGCCGGACGGTCGCGATGCCGGTGGACGGATACACCGCGTCGTTGACGCAGGTGAGGAACAGGGCGGCGCGCATGGGCGGAGCACAGGCCGGGCCCGGCGGCCCGGGGAGGGAGCCCCGTGGGGATGATGGTGTGTCAGACATCCGATGGATCAGCCTTTCTCCGTACGGTGGCACAGCACGGCCGTCAGGGCCGTCCCACGAAGTCCCAGGAGCCGTGCCCCGCGCGATAGAGCACGAAGCCCGGTTCGGTGCGCAGATACTCCGCCCCTGCCGGTGCCTTCACCTGTTCGCGCCGGTCGGCCGGTACGTGGACCTCGGCCGTCGCCCCGATCGGGACGGCCACGGTCAGCCGCAGGTCGCGGCCGATCCGCGACCAGGCCACCGACGCCGTACCGCGCACCGTACGGATCGAGGTGCGGGCCCAGCTGACGCCGGTACGGCCGTCGGGGCGCACGGTGAAGGTGCGGTACCCGGCGTCCCCGGGGCGCAGCCCCGCGACGTTCTCGTAGAGCCACTGGACGACGGTGCCCTGGAAGTAGTGGTCGCGGGAGCGTGAGTCGAGCGGCCACATCTCCCACATGGTGTCGGCGCCGTTGTCGAACCAGTGGCCCCAGCTCGGATAGGTGCGCTGGGTGGCGATCGCGTGCGCGACCTCGGGACGGCCGTGGGCGCACAGCACCCGCAGCAGCACGCTGGTGCCCAGCGCGCCGGTGTCGAGATGGTTGCCGCGCGCGGTGATGTCGGCGACGAGGCTGTCGAGCACCGAGGCGTGGGCGCCGCTCGGGACCAGTCCGAAGGCCAGGGGCAGCGCGTTGGAGGTCTGCCGGTAGCCGGGGTCCTTCGCCGTGCTGTAGTGGCCCGACGCGTTGAGGAAGGTGGCGTTGAGCGCCTCCTTGAGCCCGGCGGCGGCCCGCCGGTAGCGCTCGGCGGTCGCGTCGTGGCCCAGCAGCGCGCCCAGCTCGGCCGTCTGGGTCAGCGCGCGGTACAGATACGCGGTCGCCGTCAGCCGGGTGTCCTCGGGCGGGTTGCCGCCGTAGCCGGGCGGCAGATAGTCGCCGAGCGCGGTGACCGCGAGTCCGTCGCGGAGCCGGTCCAGCTCCCAGTCGAGGTAACGGGTCAGGGTCGGCCAGTGGTCGCGGGCCACCCGGTCGTCGCCGTAGATCCGGTACATCTCCCGTACCAGGAAGGGATATACGGTCGTCCACTCGGGCGACGGCCCCAGGTCCCCGTAGCCCCATCCGCCGCTCGGCACGATCACCGGCAGCTGCCCGTCTGCGTTCTGACTGTCCGCCAGGTCGCCGAGCCACTTGGCGAGGAAGCGGTGCACCCCGAAGGCGTACTCCATGATGGGCGCGCCGAGCTGCGCGTCGCCCGTCCAGCCGTTCTTCTCGTACATGGGGGTGTCGGTGGGGATGCCGTGCAGGTTGTTGAGGAGGGTGCGGCGCATCGCGCGGTCGAGCTGTCCGTAGAACGGCTCCGAACACTCGAAAGCGCTGACCTCGGCCACCTCGGTGTGGACGACCCGGCCCAGCACGTCGGAGGGGCGCGGACGGCTGGGCAGACCGCTGACCTGCACATAGCGGAAGCCCTTGTAGGAGAAGGAGGGCTCCCACACCTCGGTGCGCCCACCGCCCGCGCAGATGTACTCGTCGCGCTGGAACCGGCCGGGCACGTGTCCGGTCCCGGCCGACACACTGCCGTCGGCGTCGAGCCGCTCGCCGTGGGTCAGGGAGACGACGGTGCCCGCCGGGGCCCGTACGCTCAGCCGGGTCCAGCCCGCGGTCGTACGGCCCATGTCGACGACGTACACACCGTCGCTCAGCTCGGTGATCGCGGTGGGGGTGAGGGTCTCGGTGATCACGATGGGGTCGTGCGGCTGGGCGCGCAGGGTGCCCCGGGGCGCGGTCTGCGGCCGTGGCCGGCGCCAGGCGCGGTCGTCGAAGCCGGGCTCGGTCCATCCCGCGGGCGCCAGCCGGGCGTCGTAGGTCTCGCCCGCGTAGAGGGAGTTGGTGAGAGTGGGCCCTTCGGTGATGCGCCAGTCGGTGTCGGAGACGACGGTCGTACGGGAGCCGTCCGGGTGCTCGGCCTCCAGCCGGCACAGCAGCCGGGGTTCGCCGTGCCACGGTGGCCGGTGCCAGTTCCAGACGTTGGGGGTGGTCATGCCGTAGAAGCCCCGGCCGAGGGTGACGCCGAGGGCGTTGGCGCCGCGCCGGAGCAGCGGGGTGACGTCGTGGACGGCGTACATCACCGTCTCGTCGTAGTCGGTGAAAGCCGGGTCGAGGACCTGGCTGCCGACGGGCTCGCCGTTCAACTCGGCGACGTAGTAAGCCAGTCCGCTGATGTAGAGCCGGGCGCTGCTGACCTTTTTGGACAGGGTGAAGTCGCGGCGCAGCAGGGGCGCGGGGGCCTCGGGCGCGGCGACCGAGACGCCGCTGCCCCAGGGTCCCTGGCCGTAGGGGGCGAGCACGGCGGCGGCGGGCCAGTCGCTGTCGTCGAAGTCCGGCCGCCGCCAGCCCTCGGGGTCGGCGTCGGTGGCGCGCCAGCCCGCTCCGGTGACCAGCTGCGTACGGGCCCCTCCGGCGGTCTCGACGACCAGCTTGACCAGCAGTCCCGCCGGGTTGACCGCGACGTCGCCGCGGTTGGTGGCGAGTGCGGCGAGGACGATCCGGCCGCCCGCCGACCGTACGGCCTCGGTGACGTCGGCGCTGTGGCCGGTCCGCCAGCCGTCGGTCCGCTCCGGTGCGCCCAGCACCTCGCGGCCGTCCAGCCAGAGGGTGAAGTCGTCGTCGGCCGTGGCGGTGACGGTGGCGCGCGTGACGTCGGCGCCCGCCGGGAGTGGCAGAGCGCCGCGCAACCGGCGTGCTCCGACGGGGGCGTTGGAGGTGGTGGCGTCCTGGGTCCAGATCCAGGACGCGCCGTCGAGGCCGGGCGGCTCGGGTGCCGGGTCGGCGCCTATCCACCGGGCCTGCCAGGGCTCGTCGCCGAGTGCGGTCTCCCACCAGTCGGCGGTGCTCCACGGCGAGGCGTGCCCGTCGGCGTCCCAGACGCGGACCTGCCAGTGGCAGCGGGTACGGGCGGCGAGTACGGGGCCCCCGTACGGGACGGCGACGCTGCGGTCGGAGGCGATCCGGCCGGTGTCCCACAGCAGCCGGCGGCCGGCGGCGAGGTCGCGCGGGTCGGCGGCGGCTCTGATCCGGTAGGCGCTCTGCCGGGCGGCACGCCGCCCGGCGCGGCCCGGGTCGCGGCCGCCGGGGGCGGCGCCGGAGGCGGCCAGCTCCCAGGAGAGCAGCGGACGGGCGACGTCGGTGCCGAGCAGCCGTTCGGTGTACTCGACCGTGGTGGCCGCGATCCGCAGCGCGCCCGGCCCGCCGTCCGGCGCCGCCGGGCCCGCGGCGGGCGCGACCGCGCCGGCCGGCGGAGGTGTGCAGCAGACCTCGGCGTGTCCAGCCCATGCCCATAGCGGCTCCTCGTATCGGACCCTCGGATTGAAACGTTTCATGACCCGGCTGGCATCGTAGAGCCGACCCCGTCCGCGCGACAAGGGGTGCGCAGGGGGCCGGTGATGCGGGATCCGGACGGGGACGCGAGCCGGGGTGCGGGCGCGGGTGCGGGCGAGGTGCGGGCGAGTCCCTCGTGACGCGCGATCATCACCGGCCCCCTGCGCACCCCTTGTCGCGCGGACGGGGTCGG
>NZ_QQNA01000307.1 GCF_003346515.1 Streptomyces corynorhini | reverse complement strand
ACTCATGCCCCGCTGGTCACTGGGGTGGGGTGGGTGGGACGGATGGGGTCTGTGTGACTCCAGTGGGCATGTGCTGGCAGCTTCTGTGTGGTGTGGTGCGTTCTTCGCACTCCAGGACACATGAGCCGTGGATGAGAGGTCCCAGCGCCCCTGCGCTGCCTCCGCTCGGAGTCGGGCAGTCTGGCTCAGTGGCTGATGACGACCTTTCCGAAGCGCGGTCCCCGCGCGAAGTGGGCGAACGCCTCCGACGCCTGGTTGAAGGGGAAGACACGGTCGATGACGGGCCGGAGACGACTTCGGTCGATGGCCTGGTTCATCTGCTCGAAGTCGCTGCGACTGCCCACGCTGATCGACCTGAGAGTTGCGGACCGGCGGAAGAAGTGGGTCACGTCCATGTCGTTACCTGACGCGAGGTTGCCGACAAGGGCGATCTGGCCGCCGTAAGCGACGGCCTCGACGGACTGGGAGAGGGTACCGGCGCCGCCGATCTCCAGGACGCGACCGGCGCCGCCGTCGGTCAGCTCCCGTACCCGCGCACCCCATTGCGGTGTCTCCTTGTAGTTGACGATGTCGGCTGCGCCAAGGGCGCCGAGGCGTTCGGCCTTGGAGTCGTCGGACGTCGTGGCCACCACACGTGCCCCGGCCAGACGGGCGAATTGCAACGCGAAGACCGACACGCCGCCCGAACCCTGGACCAGCAGGATGTCGCCCGGCCCGACCCCAGCCACCGCCGACCACGCAGTGAGCGCGGCGCACGGCAGTGTGGCTGCCTCCTCGAAGGACAGCTGGTCGGGGACGGGGACCAGGCTCTGCTGGTCGACGACGACGTGATCACTGAGCCATCCGTCGCGCTGCGTGCCACGCAGCTCTCCCCATCCGGGGAACGGGCCGTACAGCCAGGTGGGGTGGAAGGTGCCCATGACACGGTCACCGACCCGGAACCGCGAGACCCCGTCCCCGACGGCTTCGACGACGCCCGCGCCGTCGGAGAGCGGTACGCGCCCCTGTACGTCGACGGAGTAGCTGTCGGAGACGATGAGCCGATCGCGGGCATTGAGGGAGGTGGCTCTGACCTTCACCAGCACTTCACCCGCCGACGGATCGGGTACCGGGCAGTCGGTGTCGAGTGTCAGCCCACCACCCGCCCGTACCTTGAATGCGCGCATTTGCAGCCTCTCTTTCGTGAAGTACCGCCACGGTAGGCTGACGGTTCTGGACGATTCGCATCTTTCCGTCCACTGTTTGGTGCAGAGCGTCCAGGAGGGTGCATGGATCCGGTCGACGACCTTCTCGCCACGATGAGGATCGAGGACGCGCGATATACGCGCGTGGAAGCACACGCGCCGTGGGGTATCTCGTTCCCTCCCCGGCACCTGGCCCGGCTGATCCTCATCTCGGGCGGTTCGTGCCGGCTCGACTCGGAGGTCCTGGCCTGTCCACAGCGCCTGCAGTCGAACGACTGCTTTCTGGTTCGCGCGGGCGTGGGCTTCACCCTGCGAGACGCGGACAGCAGCGAGATTCTCGACTGCGACGACCTGGCGGCCCAGGCACCCGGTCACCTGGTACGAGTCGGAGGCGACGGCGAGCCGACCCGGATTCTCTCCACTCGTTTCACTTTCGACGCCGTCGCCGCCGAACCGCTCTTCGCGCTCCTGCCCCCCTTGGTCCGGTTGCCTCCGGACAACGCCTCCGGAGAGCTACTGCGCGCCACGTTCGCGCTCATCGAACACGAGAGCGCGGCCAATCGACTCGGCGCCGGCTTCGTCATGGGCCGCTTGTCCGACGCGCTCTTCGTGCAGGCCCTGCGCACCTGCTGCGCGGATGTCGGGAGCGGCAGTGTCGGCTGGGTCGCCGCCCTCCGGGACCCCCGGCTGGCCCTCGCCGTGCAGGAGTTGCACGCAGACCTGAGCCGTTCGTGGACGGTCGGCGAACTCGCCCGAACGGCGGGGATGTCACGCTCGGCGTTCGCCACGCTGTTCAAGGAACGGACGGGGGATACCCCACTGAGCTACCTCACGACATGGCGCATGTACCGGGTGAAAGTCCTGCTTCGAGAGACGCCACTGAGTGTTCAGGAGATCGCCGTCAGGGTCGGCTACGACACCGGTACCGCTCTGAGCCGGGCCTTCTCGAAGAGGGAAGGCGTCTCACCCGGAACGTGGAGGAAGACGGTCGGGGCACCGGGAAGCGGGTCGCGAGGGACTGTCTCCACCACGGTCTTCTCTTAGGCCCAATACCAGTGACATAGGGGCCAGTTCGGCGGCCTCACCTGCGGAAACACGGTCCGCCGACAGCCCCGGCAGCCGCAAAGTCACTGGTATTGCTCTTAGGCCCTGTCTGACACATGACGCCGTCCGCCCGCAGGACGGGGCTCGCGGCGTCTGGCGCGTGCGAGCGCAAGGTGGAGGATCATCCTCGTACCGGACGTACTCGGTCACTCGCCTACGTTCCGCATGGGCTCCCTCCGCCGCCTTGCGATCCACGGCACCAGCCCCCTCCCTGATCCGGTCTGATCCAAACGAAAGGCCCTGGCCACCGGGGCCCAGGACGGCAGTGACCAGCGGGGCATGAGTCCCAGCAAGCATCCGGTCGGCGGACGCTTGACGAAACGTGCCACCGCCCCATGCAGAGACCGCGCGCCCCGCAGGGCGAGCCAGCCCGGCGGCCAGGGTCCGGGCCGGGCAACGATCCTGCCTGTCCTGGGAACCCTTTCCCCGGGCCGCCCCTCCCG
>NZ_QQNA01000306.1 GCF_003346515.1 Streptomyces corynorhini | reverse complement strand
GAGCCGCCCTCGCCGCCGCCCCACGCGCTCCCTGGTCACGGTGGTCGGCGTCGTGGTCCTCCTCATCGCGGCCATCGCCTTCGCCAACCGGGGCGGCGGCGAGGGCGGCTCCTCCCGCGACAGGGCCGACAGCGGCAACTCGGGCGCCCGGAGCGACCCGACGGCGGCATCGGGCGTCAAACCGGTCACCGGCACGAACGGAACCATCCCCTCCGGCTTCGCCCGCGACGAACAGGGCGCGGCGAGCGCGGCGGCGAACTACGCGGTGGCGCTGGGCTCCGACGCCATGTTCCACGCCACCGGACGCGACGAGGTCATCCGCGCGACGCACGACCCCGCCAAGGCCGACGGCCTCCTGACCGACCTGGACCGCGCCTACTCGCCCGCGTTCCTCAAGACCGTCGGGCTCAACGAGGACGGCTCGGCCCCCGACGGCCTCACCTTCGTCTCCCGGACGGTCCCGATCGGCACGAAGGTCACCAAGATCGACAACACGGCGGCGACCGTCGAGGTCTGGTCCACCGGCCTGGTGGGCCTGGCCGGCGAAGGCTCCACCAAACCCGTGACCGAGACCTGGTTCACCCTCACCGAACAGCTCACCTGGACCGACGGCGACTGGAAGATCACCTCTTCCAGCCAGACCCAGGGCCCCACCCCGGTCGGCGCGGGCAACAGAGCCTCGTCCGCCGACGAGATCTCCAAGGCCGTTCAGGGATACGGAGGCTTCACCTATGCCCGGTAGCCGGCGTCTCGGCACGTCCATGCTCGCCGCCCCCCTGGCGGGCGCCTCCGTACTGATCCTCACCCTCGCCACCCGGGCCTCGGCGGAACCGACGCCCACCGCCCCCGCCTCGCCCGGCGCGCCCTCGCCGTCGCCGAGCGCCAGCGACAACCCGTGCGAACTCATCGTCGGCCTCGCCAAGGACTACTGCGAGGACGGCGCGAAGGGAGCGGGCTCCGACCGCGCCGGCACCACCTCCAACTCCGCCGACGCCCTCGACCCGCTCTCCTCCCTCGCCCGGGGCTGCGCCGACGCCGCCGCCTGGATCGTCGGCAAGCTCAGCGAAGCCGTGAAGAGCACCGCCAACGTCGACTTCACCAACCCGGCCTTCCTCCGCCAGTACGCCGTCGTCTTCGCCGCCTCCACCGTCCTCACCCTCGTCCTGTGGCTCCTCGCGGTCGCCAAGCGCGCCATCCGCGGCGTGCCGCTGACCACCGCGCTCTCCGAGGCCATCGGCTTCCTCTGGCTGACCGTCCTGGCCTCCGCCTTCACCCCGCTGATCCTCTACACGATCGTCTCCGCCACCGACAGCGTCACCGACGTCATCTCCTCCTCCACAGGAGGGCAGACCGACGTCTTCTTCGGCGGCTTCGCCGAAGCCCTCAAAAAGGGCGACAGCATCGGCGGCGGCCCGATCATGCTCATCGTCGTCGCCCTCGTCTCGATCCTCGCCGCCGGAGTCCTCTGGCTGGAGCTGGTCATCCGGGCCGCCCTGCTCTACGTCGGCGCTCTGCTGGGCACCGTCGTCTACGCCGGGCTCGTCGACAAGAACATGTGGGGCCACGTACGCCGCTGGGCCGGCATCATGATCGCCGTCATCATGGTCAAACCGGTCATCGTGATCGTCCTCGGCCTCGCCGGGGCGCTCTCCGCCGACAACGGACCCGACGCCTTCTCCGCCGTCGTCTCCGGCCTCGCCATCATCCTGCTCGCGATCTTCGCCTCCGCGATGATCTACCGCTTCGTGCCCGGCTTCGGCGACGAGATCGCCTCCTCGCGCACCAACCGCAAGCAGGCCACCAACGGCGCCCAGGCCGCCGCCCTCATCAGCTCCCCCGCCGCCCTCGTCTCCCAGGGCATCAAGACCCACAGCGGCCGCGGCGGCCAGCAGGGCGGCGGCGACAGCGGCGGCGCCCGCCCCGCCAACCCCGTCTCCGGCGGCGTCGCCGCACACAGCGCCCGCGGCACGGGCTCGGGCGGACCGGGCGGCGCCGGCCACCTGCCCGCCGCCGCTCCCCCGCCCCGTAACAGCAGCCCGACCAGCGGCACCCCGCACAGCGCGCGCGGCCCCCGCTCCTCCGGGACCGGCAACAACAGCACAGGAGGTGGAGGGCGTTGACGACTCAGACCCAACCGATGGCGCCCCGCCGCACGTATCTCATCGGCCGCGCCCGGCCGAACGCGATCGTCGGCAAGAACCGCGAGACCGGCGAGATCGCCCTCATCATCGCCGGGGCGTTCCTCGGTATGATGTGCGGCCTGCTCGTGCCCGTCCTGTCGCTGCGGATCGTGACCCTCACCGGCTTCCCGATGATCGCCCTGGCCATCGTGTACATGCCGTACAAGCACCGCACGTTCTACAAGTGGTTCGAGATCAACCGCAGCTACAAGCGCGCCCTCCGCCGGGGCACCGCCTACCGCTCCACCGCCATGGAGGCCGGCACGCGCTTCGACGGCCGCGAGGTCGAGGTCGGCCCGCCCCCCGGCATCGGCCGGATCAACTGGCTGGCCGCGCCGTTCGGCCCCGACGAGATCGCCGTCCTGCTGCACGCCGACCGCAGGACCGTCACCGCCGCCATCGAGATCGAGGGCCCCGGCGTCGGACTGCGCGACAGCGAGGACCAGGAAGCCCTCGTCGACCGCTTCGGCACCCTCCTCAAGCACGTCGCCAACGGCGACGGCTTCGTCACCCGGCTCCAGATGCTCGCCCGCACCCTGCCCGCCGACCCCGACGCGCACGAGAAGGACGTCGCCCAGCGCGGCGACGCCAAGTCGCCCGGCTGGCTCCAGGACTCCTACGACCAGCTCCAGTCGATGGTCTCCACCTCCAGCGAGCAGCACCGCGCCTATCTCGTCGCGTGCATGCACTACACCCGCGAACTCGCCGCCGAGGGCCAGGCCATGGCCCGCGCCGCCCGCCAGGCCGCCGGTACGAGGAAACTCGACCGGGACGCGGGACTCGCCGTCGTCATGGCGCGCGAACTCACCGACATCTGCGCCCGCCTCGCCGAGGCCGACATCCGGGTGCGCCAGCCGCTCGGCCAGGGCCGGCTCTCCTCGCTCGTGCACTCCATGTACGACCCCGACCACCCCATCGACCACATCCAGGCCATGACGAAACGAAACGCCTGGCCGGCCGAGCTGGACGCCATGGAGGCGACATACCTCCAGGCCAAGACCCGTGAGTCGTCCACCCGCGCGCCCTGGTGCCACGCCACCGCCTGGGTCAAGGAGTGGCCGATGACCCCGGTCGGCGTGAACTTCCTCGCGCCGCTGCTCGTCCACACCCCCGACGTGATCCGTACGGTCTCGGTCACCATGGACCTCGAACCCACCGAGATCGCCATCGAGCGGATGCTGACGGAGAAGACCAACGACGACGCGGAAGCCAGCCGCGCCGCCAAGATGAACCGTACGGTCGACCCGCGCGACATCGCCGCGCACGGCCGGCTCGACCAGCGGGGTGAAGATCTCGCGAGCGGCGCTGCCGGAGTCAACCTCGTCGGGTACATCACCGTGTCGTCCAGGTCCCCGGAAAGCCTCGCCAGAGACAAAAGGACCATCAGAGCCTCGGCCGGCAAGTCCTATCTGAAGCTGGAGTGGTGCGACCGCGAGCACCACCGTGCCTTTGTGAACACCTTGCCGTTCGCGACCGGCATCCGCCGATAATCCGACCAGCGCCGGCTCGCCGCCAGTCGGCGACCGACGCCGGCCGATGAGCCGAAAGGGGCCTGTGGTGCGAGATCCGCTGTCCATCCTCACGGACGCCTTCACCAGCTTCCTCTTCGGGAAGGTGGAGACGACCCGCCTGCCGGTCCGTACGTCGACCGGCCAGGCCCAGGCCGTCTACCTGCCCACCGCCGCCCCCGGGCTCGGCGACTCGGGCGTGATCATCGGCCGCGAGGTCTACAGCGGCAAGGGCTACATCTACGACCCCTTCCAGCTGTACGGGCAGCAGCTGCCCGCCCCGCACTGGCTGGTGCTCGGCGAGTCCGGAAACGGCAAGTCGGCGCTGGAGAAGACGTACGTCCTGCGCCAGCTGCGGTTCCGCGACCGCCAGGTCGTCGTCCTCGACGCCCAGGGCGAGGACGGCGCGGGCGAATGGAACCTGATCGCCCAGGAGCTGGGTATAACCCCCATCCGGCTGGACGCGATGGCCGCCCTCGACCACGGCATCCGGCTCAACCCGCTCGACCCGTCGATCACCACGACCGGGCAGCTCGCCCTGCTCCGTACGATCATCGAAGTCGCCATGGGCCACGGCCTGGACGAACGCTCCGGCTTCGCCCTCAAGGTCGCGCACGCCTACGTCAACGAGAGCATCGTGCGGCGCCAGCCGGTGCTGACGGACATCGTGGAGCAACTGCGCCACCCGGAACCGGAGTCGGCCGAGGCGATGAACGTCGCCCTGGACGACGTACGGGCCTGGGGCCTGGACGTCGCCCTGGTCCTGGACCGGCTGGTCGACGGCGACCTGCGCGGCATGTTCGACGGGCCGACGACCGTCGGGATCGACCTGGACGCCCCGCTGATCGTCTTCGACCTCTCGCACATCGACCGCAACTCGATCGCGATGCCGATCCTGATGGCGATCGTGGGCGTCTGGCTGGAGCACACCTGGATCCGCCCCGACCGCAAGAAGCGCATCTTCCTGGTCGAGGAAGCCTGGCACATCATCAACTCGCCCTTCGTCGCCCAGCTCTTCCAGCGGCTGCTGAAGTTCGGCCGTCGGCTCGGGCTGTCCTTCGTCGCCGTCGTCCACCACCTCTCCGACGTGGTCGACGGCGCGGCCGCCCGGGAAGCCGCGGCCATCCTCAAGATGGCCTCGACCCGGACGATCTACGCCCAGAAGGCCGACGAGGCGAGAGCCACCGGCCGGGTCCTCGGCCTGCCCCGGTGGGCCGTCGAGATCATCCCGACCCTCACCCCCGGCATCGCCGTCTGGGACGTCAACGGCAACGTCCAGGTCGTCAAACACCTGGTGACGGAGGCCGAACGGCCCCTCGTCTTCACCGACCGCGCCATGACGGAGAACTCCGCCGCGTCCAACGCCTCGGACGCCGCCGACGCCCTCGCGCTGGGCGGCGGCGGACTGCCCGAGGACATGAGAGCGGCGGACTGGGAGGCGGAACAGCGGGCGGCTCTCCTGGAGAGGCAACGCAGGCTCAACGAATCCTCCGAGTCGACGGTGGCATGACATGTCGCGCCACGACCCGTCGCCGTACGACGCGCCCCGGGGCCAGGGGGCCCACCACCAACGCGGCGGCATCCCCGACGGGCTGCTGGTGGGGCTGCTGGGCTTCCTCCTGGGGCTGACGCTGCTGGTCTGGTCGGCCACCGGCCTGGCGGGCCTGTTCGCGCACGGCGGCTGGCCGACGGGCGTCACGTTCACGCGCACGCCCATGGCCATGCGCGAACTCGCCTCGGCACCGCACGACCTGGCCGCGGCCTGGCCGGACACCCCGTCGGCGGAGCTGTCCGGATACGGGCTGTTCTGGGGTCTGCTGATCAGTCAGCTGATGGTGCTGACCGTCCTCACGGTGTTCGTGCTGGGGGTCACGGCGCGCTACCGCGTGGTACGGGCCAGGCGCAAGGAGCGCGGCACGGCGCCGACGCCCGAGCCGGTCCAAGTGGCGAGAACGTGGGCGGAGAATACGGCGGTGGAGAGTACGGCGGTGCAGAGTACGGCGGTGGAGAGCCTGCCGCCGACCCCGATCCCGATACCGGCAGCGGCGCCTCCGCCCGAGACGCGGGTCTCCGCGCCCGAGCCCACGCCCACGCCCGAGCCGCTGCCGGTGCCGGTGCCTCACGTCGTCACCGTAGCCTCGGACGCGCCCCCCGTCGTGCCCACGCCGCCCCCTCCGTCGTCGCCCCAACCGCCCGTCCCGGCGCCGCGCGTCCGCTACGGCGACCCGGCAACCCGCAGGCCGAGCGCCGTCCAGGCGATCCTGGACGCCCAGGGCCCGGCGCTGGTCGTCACCTCCGACCCGACGGTATGGGCGGAGACCAAGGACACGCGGGCCAAGCTCGGCCCCGTCCTCGTCTACGACCCCGGCCACCTCTGCGACACCCCGGCCCGGATGCACTGGTCCCCGACGGCGGGGTGCGAGGACCCGGGCACGGCGGCGGCACGCGCGAGCGCGCTGCTCTCGCCCGTACGCCCCAGAGCCCTGCTGGACGCGGCCATGGCCGACACCGCGGAGACCCTGCTGCGCTGCTGGCTGCACGCGGCGGCGGTGGACGGCCGCCCGGTGAAGCAGGTGCTGCGCTGGACGCAGGGCAGCGGCGCCCACGAGGCGGTACGGATACTCCGCACCCACCCCAAGGCCGCCTCCGGCCAGGCCGGCCTGCTGGAATCCGCGCTCACGGCCCATCCCGAACGCCGCGACACGGCACAGCAGCTGACGGGCCGTGCCCTGGGCGCCCTCTCGTCGATCCACATCCGGGACGCCTGCACCCCCAACCGAACTGATGCGCTCGCGCTGGATTCTTTTGTCAGCGAGGGGGGCACGCTCTATGTGGTGGGTGAAGCGATCGAAGATCCCCGATCCCGCCCGGGTGCGATGCCTCTGCTCACCGCACTCACCTCGCACGTGGTCGAGCACGGCCGCCGCATGGCCGCACGGTCATCTGACGGTCGGCTCGACCCACCAATGTCCCTGGTCCTGGACGACATCGCGGCAGTGGCCCCGTTCCCCCAGCTCCCGCGGCTGCTGGCCACCGGCGAACAGCAGGGCCTCGCCACCCTCGCGCTGCTCCGCTCCCCGCAGCAGGGCAAGGACCGCTGGCCACGGCACGCGTTCTAGCCCTGTCTTCAAAGGAAGCGCCGTCCGCCCAGAAGGCAGGCGGGACGTCGAAGACAGACCCTAGCCGCAATACCAGTGACATAGGGGCCAGTTCGGCGGCCTCACCTGCGGAAACACGGTCCGCCGACAGCCCCGGCAGCCGCAAAGTCACTGGTATTGACCCTAGCCGTCCACCTCGTACTGCCCGACCTCGACGAAGTACCGCAGCTCCTCCGGCGTACCGTCGATTACCTCCTCGGCAGCCGCGCGGAGAGCGTCGCTGATGGTCGGGTCGGCCAGGATGCGGGCGATGGCGACGCGGTCGTCCTCGGCCTGGGCGAGGCGGTAGCCCGTCTTCAGGAAGGCGCGCAGGTCCTCCACGGTGCCGTCGAGGGCCTTGTTGGCCTCCCGCACGACCGCCCGGCCACTGTCCTCGCGGGCCAGGACGCGCAGGACCGCAATGCGGAGGTCGTCCTCGGACATCTCGTCCACCGGCGTCTCGGACGTGGCCAGCACCGTCGTGGACGCGGACGTGGCCGTCGGGCCGGTGGCGAACGCCGGGGTGGTCAAGAGGAGGGCAGGCGTCAGTGCGGTGGCCACGACGAGCAGAGCAGCGCGGGTCGGTCTCATGTATGCCTCCGTGGTCGAGCTGTCAGTGCGAAGATCCTCGCGCTGTGTGCCGCAGAGATCCATGACGGTAACCGGCAGTCTTCATCGACTGGTTGTTGCCGTCCGCGCAACTGGTCAGACAGGGCCGGGCTGGAGCCGTCGGTCCTGGCATCGGGTGCTGTCACTTCTCGTGCGCTTCGCAGCCGGCACGGTGGGGATTGCCTCCCGAAGCGCTGAACAACCGCTGTCGGAGCCTGCCTTGTGAACTAGACGAGTAAGTCCGCGCCGCCGGCTGCCTTGATGATGACGGCCACCGTTGCGATCCAGTCGCCGTCGGGGGCCTCGGCGATGAACTGCCGGACGTGGGAACGCGCGGCACGCTCGCGCCAGTAGTCGTCGGGGCGTGCGACGGCCTCTTCGTACGTCTCCAGAAAGGCCAGCGGCGCCGCCGGGTCCTGGAGCGAGAGAAGCCTGATGGCCCTGGCCTCGGCCCACTCGTCGGGGTGTACGGGCCGGATCACCAGGTCGTTGGCATCGTTCATGGGCCGATCCTCCGGGTGGACTCTGCCCGTCCGCAACGTGGTTTCTGCCCTTGAACGCAGAAATGCCCCGCACCAGAAGGTGCGGGGCATTCCCACAATAATTGTTCGGCGGCGTCCTACTCTCCCACAGGGTCCCCCCTGCAGTACCATCGGCGCTGTGAGGCTTAGCTTCCGGGTTCGGAATGTAACCGGT
>NZ_QQNA01000305.1 GCF_003346515.1 Streptomyces corynorhini | reverse complement strand
GCATCGCAAGGCGGAGGAGGGAGCCCCACGCGGAGCGGATGGGGTCTCCCCTGGTCGAGCGGAGCCGAGACCTTGGGGATGACCGACGACAACGCGGCGAGGCGCGGCACCAGACCCCGCGAGCCCGGCATGACCCCAACGAGAGGCCCTAGCCCCAATACCAGTGACATAGGGGCCAGTTCGGCGGCCTCACCTGCGGAAACACGGTCCGCCGACAGCCCCGGCAGCCGCAAAGTCACTGGTATTGGCCCTAGCCCAGCCGCAGCACGCCGGGGGCCGTTTCCTCGATGACCTGCACCAGTTCGTCGAAGACGGTGGGGCCGCGGCCCGCCCGCGCGGCGTCCAGCCTGGCCTGTACGGCGGCCTTGCCGGTGGAGTGTGCACGCTCCAGCCGCCGCTGGAGCGTACGCACCGTCTCCTCGTGACCGAGGGCCCGGCGCGAGAGGTCGGGCCGGCGCCACTCGATGGTGAAGTCGCCGTCGTCCGGCGTTCCGTAGCCGCCGCTCAGGCAGTCCGCGAGCGCGTCGAGATTGTTCCCGAAGTAGCCGCCGGGTCCGTTCACGGCCGCGCCGATCACCTGCCAGAAGCGGTCGAGCCCGGTGACCTCCGCCCCGTCGATCACATACGTCACGGTCATGGGACGGAGGTTACCTTCCGGTTCAGCAGCTGTAGCTGATGAGCGAGAACGACGCGTAGTGATCGGCGGTGTAGTAGTCCTCCTTGGACTTCTGGCCGGTCACGACGCGCCGCGCGCCGCGGGTGGAGGAGCCGGGGGTGACCACGGTGTACTCGTGGTAGTAGCTGCTCGACTGGCTCGGCAGGATGCCTTCCCGGTTCTGGAAGACGGCGCCGTCCTGGGAGTAGGGGAAGGGCCCGTTGGAGGCGATCAGGTTGAGGGTCGTGTGGGCCTGCGTCGGCAGCTTCGAGTAGCAGATGCTGCCGACGCAGGCCCACACG
>NZ_QQNA01000304.1 GCF_003346515.1 Streptomyces corynorhini | reverse complement strand
GGGCGGCCCCCACCCGCCATGAATGGCGCCCGTTCACCACGCATACCTCTTGGTCCTGACCCGCCACCCGGCAGCGGACAGTGACCAGCGGGGCACGAACCCCCACCAGCACCAGACCGTCAGCCGCCGAACCGGAGCCGGGCCACCCCACACCACTACCGCGCACCTGCCCAACCGCGTTCCGCGAGGGCCGGGTTACGGACGCGGGTCGCTGGCGAGAACGTCGAGTGCGCCGACGAAGGCGGTCCACGCGGGGGCGGGGAAGACGAAGGCGGGGCCTTGGGGGTGCTTGGAGTCACGTACGGCTATGGTGCCGCCGACGAGGCGGGCACCTTCGACGCACTCGTTACCCTGCGCATTGCTGTAGCTGGACTTGAACCAGTACGCATCGGTCAACGCATCAGCCGTGGTCATCATCGGATCAATGCTCCTTCATCGCTTTCTTGATCATGCTAAGGGACTCCTGCGGTCCCGGAGCAAGAGCTTGCAGCTCGGTGAATGCTTCCTGATACAGCTCCACATCGGACTGCCGTCGACTCACCCAAGCATCAACCAGATTCTCGAAGTAGATGATCGGCTTGAGAGCGTCCCGATCGCGGAACTGCAGGACCGTAAAGGCTCCGTGCATCCCCGGGTGATCACCCAACTTGAACGGGACTACTTGCACACGTACGTTCGACAGCGAGGCCACCTCGGCGATGTGCGCGAGCTGAGCCCGCATCACCTCCGGCCCACCCACCTGCCTCACCAATACGGCCTCACTGATGATCGCCGCGAACTTCAGCGGCGATTCCCGGTACAGCGCCTCCTGCCGGGTCATCCGCACAGTAACCATGCGGTCGATTTCATCGTCGCTGAGACCGTGGTGCGCGCCACGGTAGATCACCCGCACGTACTCCTCGGTCTGAATGAGACCAGGCACATACTCGGACTCGTACTTATGGCACGCGGTGGCGGTGGCCTCAAGACTCAAGTACGCCTTGAAGCCGGGTGTAATGACCGGCCTGTACTCCTTGGACTGCCACCAGTCCCGCTTCGTCTTCGTGACCGCCGCGTACCCCTTGAGGACCGCCGTCGTCTCGGCGTCCGCCTCGAAGATCTGACAGAGCGCCATGATGTCGGACGGCTCCACGACCAAGTTCTCGCCCGTTTCCAAGCGAGTCAGCTTTGACGGACTCCAGAAGAGCTTCCTGACCACCTGAGTCGACGTCAGCCCCGCCCGCAGTCGCAGATTCCTCAGCTCCTTGCCGAGTTGCAGGCGGCACAGAGCGGGTGTTGCCGACTCGACGTCCGTGTTCATCTGCTGTCCTCTCGGTGCACTGCCCAGTGTGTCGATGTTTGTTCTGCCTCCGCAAGGAACGTTCTGCGTCACAGCGGGACTCACCACCCCACGGCGTGAACACGCCTTCCGGGAGCGGCATTTCACCGTGAAGCCTGCACGCAGAATTCGGCTGGAACGTCCTAACGGGCGTACATCTGGTGCGAGGCTATACCCGTAACTCACTCAACGCAGCGGAAAGACTGCATTAAGTGAGCACGGAGATCGACCGTAAGGACTCTCGATGCCTCTCTCGACGCACCCCACAACAACCGCCCCACTCACCCCACCTACCCCCGTCGGGATACGGGGCATCGCCCTGCGGCTCACCATGTCGTTCAAGCCCCACGCCCGTCGCGTCGAGCACACCCGGCGCATGGCCGGAGCGCTCCTCCGGCAGGACGACGTGGCGCGGGAGGCAGTCGAGACCGTGCAGTTGCTGGTCAGCGAGATCGTCACCAACGCCGTGGTGCACGGGAACGGCGACCGCGTCCGGTTCTCCCTCGCGTACGACCCGTGCGGCACCGTCCGCATCGAGGTGGACGACCGGTCCCCCGCGCGGGTGGCCGTGCGGCATCCCGATCCCGACGAGGAGAGCGGCCGGGGGATGTTCCTGGTGGACGCGCTGGCACGCGACTGGGGGCGGCGCGGTACACGTACGTGGTGCACCGTCAGCGTCGGCTCGGCGCGGGAGGTACGGGCGTGACCGGTATGCGCCGCGAACCCGGATCGCACTGGCGCCGGGCGCCCGTCCAGTTCGCCACGGATGCCCGGACGCTGCGGCGGCTCCTCACCGGGCTCACCAGGCTGACCGGGCTCACCGGGCTCACCGCTCAGCCCGGCCAACAGCCGCCGGACGCCGACTGCCCGATCGACTTCGCCACGATTACCAGCACGGTCACCACCGCCCTGGAGGTACGGCCGACGCTGCCCGACCGAGCCTGGGTGGAGACCACGACGTTACAGCTCAGAGGCCATCTGGAACTCCTGCTGCTCGACTACGGAGACAGCCCAGACACCACACACCACCCCGCACACCACCACGCGCTCCACCACGCGCTCCGCCACGACGCGGCCCGGCTCCTCGCCCTGTGCACCGCATGGAGTGAGGACCGCACCACCCCACCTCTCCACGCATACGAGCTGATGCGCGCCCTGGCCGTCACCACCCGCGACCTCGCCGCCCTCCTTCAACGTCAACAGCCCCCTCCCACGCACCCGACCGCACAGGACCCGCCACCGTGACCCCCTTCAAGGCCCAGGTCTTCCACATCCTGGCGATCACCTCGGTCGGCGGCGCCATCGTCCTGGCGCTCTGGCGCCGCCACTGACATCGGGGCGGGGGCGCGCCGGGTGCGAGGTGCGGCGCTCAGCACTCGCCGTACGTGACGCGCCGCATCCCCGGTGCGCGCCGTCCCGCCCATCGCGCCGCGTCCGTGCCCATCCGCACATCCCCGCGTTCGCAATCTGCGGCAATTCCGCCCGCACAGTGCCCCGATCACCGCATTCTGAATCCCCAGCCGACCATCCAGGAGGAGGACTCCATGACTCTCAAGTTCATCGGCACCACGTCCGGCCACGGCAACTGCCCCACCCTGTACGAGGTCGAAGACACCGACAAGATCGTGGTCCAGGGCGAACGGCTCACCGGCCCCATTGACCTCGCCCAGTTGCGTGACGTCAAGGACTCGGAGACGTTCGTCGTCGTACCTCGCGAGTTGCTCACCCGTTTCGCGCCCAAGGAGTGACCTTGCCACCTCTGATCCCCTTCAACGACATCACCCATCTGTTCACCGAGGCGGCGTTCAGGTGGTGGGAGCGCCGGGGGAGGCCAGGATTCGAGCGGTTCGGGCTGACGGTCGGCGCTGACGGGCAACGGGCTTGGCTGGACGATCCGGAAGACTTCTGGCCGGTCTGACCAGTGGGCTGCTGGCCGGTCCGAGCAGAGGACTGCTGGCCGGTCAGAACAGAGGACTCCTGGCAGGTCCGCGCGACCGGTCGGCGGCCACCCCTGTCCGGTCGGCGGCCACTCCGGCCGACCGGCCATCCCCGCGCCGCCCCGCGCCGATCGGCTATCAACCGTGGCCGGTCGGCCCCTCTCGATGGCCGATCGGCCGATGTGGCGCCCTCCCCCGCCCGCCTAGCCTCGGTGTACGCCATACCGACCAGGGACACCGCGTCCCGAAGGCCCAACGGGGAGCGCACCCATGGAACAGCAGTCCCATACCGTCACGACCACCGAGTTCGCCGCCGACGCTGTCGAGTTGCTGTCGCGGACCATCCGTTACTCGATGAAGCGCGACGACGGGACGACGGGGACGGAACATCTCGTCCACACCCTGCTGGACGACAACGAGAAGCCGGGGGCCGCTCTCGTTCCCGGCCTCAACAAGTCCACCTCCGTCGCCGGGCGGATCATGGCGATGGAGGACAGGCACTGGGTGCACGACGACGGCTTCCACGGCGAACCGGTCGCTCTCGACGCCCCCGGCGAGGAGGACAACAGGTTCGAGGCCACGGCCGCCTGGCGCGAGGCTCTGAAGCTCGCCGAGCTGAAGTACGCGCGGAAGCTCCCGGAAGGGGCGACGTGGCCCGAGCAGCCGTCGGGGGCGCTCCGCGAGGTGCTGGTGGGATCGGTGCGGCTGGCCCGTACGGAGGGTACGTACGAGGTGCACGGACGGCACCTGGCGCGGGCCGTCCTGAACGTGGGCAAGTGCCGGGCGGTGGAGGTGATGACGCTGTGCCGGGTGGACCTCGCGGCCTCGGCCTCGGCCCTGGACGCACAGGCCGAGGCGGTGCGCGGCGGGGCGAAGCCCTGGCCCTCGGAGACTGATACCGAGGACGGCAGTGTGCGGCTGCTGAGGCAGTCCGGGCTGCTGGGCGAGCGCGGCAAGTGGTGGGTGCGGGGCTTGATGTCGCTGATGTCCCGCACGTCCGGCGACGGCAGTCCCGTCGTGTCGGTGCTCTCCTCCGAGGCCCGGCGTCAGGCCGCGCGGCACGGGCGGAAGGTGGCGGAGCAGGAGGATCTCCTGCTGGCCATACCGGCCCTGGACCGGGCGCTCACGCTGGCGGGGGAGACTCCGCCCGAGGCGCTGCGCTCGAACACCACCGTGGTGGGGCTGCTGCGTTCACACGGCATGGACCACGCCCTGCTGGTACGGGCGGCGGACTCCGACGGGCGACCGGCCGAGCCTACGGAGCCGGCCGGGCCGACGGAGTCGACGGCGCGGGACGAGTCGGCAGAGTCGGCAGAGTCGGCAGAGTCGGCGACGCAGGACCACACCGGCTTCACGGCCGATGCCTACCGGATCTTGTCCAAAGCCCGGTTGCTGGTGGCCGAGCGGGGGGCGAGCACCGTCGGTGTGGAGGATGTACTGACCGTACTGCTCGACGACACGGACGGCCGGGCCGTTCGGCTGCTCCAGGACCATGGTGTGGACCTGGCCGGGGTACGTGCCGGGCTGGACGGTCTGATCGCTACCTGAAGCACGGACACGGAACCAGAGACCAGATACAGAACCAAACCAAAACCAAAACCAGAGCAAGAGTCCAGAGCCAGAGCCAGAGCCAGAAGCGCGAGCCGTGGCAGCGCTGACGAACAGGGTGGTACCAGTGCTGCGACAGGTGATACGGCAGGCGGCGGCGCGCGGCGCGGCGCTCCGCTCCGCCGCCGTGCTGGAGGCGCGCGCGACTCTGGCGGCCGTACGCGCCGCTCCGCGCCGTACGAAGAGAATCGAGACGGCCCTCTGTCTGGCGGCACTGGCCGCCGGGGTGCTGCCGCTGCTCTACATCCATCCCGGCTGGCCCGTGCTGGCGGTGGCCGAGGCGTGCTGGGCGGCGCTCCTGGTCCCGGCCCGGCGGCGCTGGCCCGTGTGCGCGGTGCTGGGGATGGCGCCGCTGGTGAGCGGCGGCAACATGTGGACCGTAGCGGTGACGCCGCTGGTCGTACTGGCGGCCACCCGCAGAATCGATCCGCCCCGCCGGGCCTGGTCAGTGGTGCTGGCCACCTCGGTGCTGGGGATGTGCGTGGCCACGCTCGTCTTCCTGGTCACCTCGCGCGGCGCGTTCGAGTCCTTCGCGGGGGCCGGGGGTGACCTGGTCATGTTCCTGGTGCTGCCCGCGCTGTCCGGCACGCTGCTGGGGCAGCGGCGCCCTCTGGTGCGCCTGCTCCAGGAGCGCAACGCCTATCTGGAACAGACACGCGTGCTGACCGCCGCCACCTCGCGGATGGAGGAGCGGGCCAGGATCGCCGGGGAGATGCACGACATGCTCGGCCACCGGCTGAGCCTCATCTCCGTCCACGCGGGCGCGCTGGAGCTGGCGGCGGCCCGGCAGGCGCCGTCCATGGCCGGGCAGGCGGAGCTGCTGCGCACCACCGCCGGGACCGCGATGGAGGAGCTGCGGGAGATCCTGGACGTACTGCGCCGCGAGGAGCTGGCCCCGTCGTCACGGGCGTCCGAGGGGACCGAGCGGGAGCCCGAGGCGGTACGGGGTACTCGCGCGGACCTCACCGCCCTGGTGACGGAGTCGCGCCGGGCGGGCGTGCGGGCCGAACTCGTCTGGTCCGGCCCCGACTCCGACGCCTTGCACCCCCGTGTCCGGCTGGCGCTGCACCGGGTGGTCAGGGAAGCGCTGACCAACGTCCACAAGCACGCGGCGGGCGCTCCGACCCGGGTCGAGGTCGCGCACGCCGACGACCGCGTCGAGGTCACCGTCACCAACGAGGCGCCGCGCGGCACGTGGCGGCCGATGGCGGGCAACCGCAGCGGGCTGGCGGGGCTGGAGGAGCGGATCGCGCTGATCGGGGGCTCGTTCGCGGCGGGTCCGGTCGGCACGGCCGGGTTCCGGATAACGGCCGCGCTGCCGTGCCACGACGGTACGGGGGCGGCCGTGGCATCCGTACCGGCGGCTCGGGACGCGGCTCCGGGTACAGCGGCCCCGGGTACCACTCCAGGTACGACGGCCCCAGGGCCCGCCCCGGATGCGGCAGCCCCGGGTCCACAGGAAGTTATCCGGAACCCGGCCGTGCCGACCGGACCCGCCGCGAACGAGCCCCCGATCAGCGCGATCCGCTCCTCCAGCCCCGCCAGCCCGCTGCGGTTGCCCGCCAT
>NZ_QQNA01000303.1 GCF_003346515.1 Streptomyces corynorhini | reverse complement strand
GCCCGGCGGGCCGTGCGGGCGGATCGACTTCCAGTTCAACCCGAAGGAGCTGAGCCTGACCAAGGCGGCGTCCTGGAAGCGCACGCCCGCCAAGGGGGCGAAGAGTTCGGGACCGCCCGAGTACCAGGGGCCGCAGCCCAGCAAGCTCACGGTCGAGATGTTCTTCGACGCCAGCGACACGCAGGACAGCAGTGTGGTCACCTCGGTGGAGAAGCTGTTCGCCTGTTGTGTGCCGACCAGCGAGACCCGGCAGCAGCAGCGTTCCTCGCCGCCGTGGGTGATCTTCCACTGGGGCGGCCTGACCGGCTTTCCCGGCTACGTCAGCCAGGTGCAGGCGAAATACACCCTCTTCACCACCTCGGGCGTGCCCATCCGGGCGCTGTGCCAGGTGACGATGGAGGAGATCAGCGGCGAGACACCGGGGCAGAACCCGACTTCGGGCGCGCTGGCGGCGCGGCGGGTGCACCGGGTGCGTTCCGGGGACTCGCTGCCGGGGCTCGCGCACCGCGAGTACGGGGATCCGGCCGCGTGGCGGGTGATCGCGGAGGCCAACGGGATCGACGACCCGATGCGGCTGGCCAACGGCCAGGAGCTGCTGCTGCCCGCGTTGGACGAGTTGGGCCGGCTCCGGGAGGAACGGCTTCAGGAACGGCGCCTCCAGGGCCGACGGCTCCAGGACTGGCCGCTCCAGGACAGGCCGCTCCAGGACAGGCGGCAACCCCGCGGCGTTCCGCGCGGAAACGGCTGAGTCGAGGGAAGTGGGGAACGGATGGCCCAGCAGAGTGTCTCCAAGGCGCTGGTGGTCGAGTTCGGTGGCAGTCCGCTGCCGCCCGCTCTCGCCAACACGCTGGTCGAGGGCTACGTGGACGACAGCCGTACGCTCCCTGATCTCTTCGTCCTGCGCTTCCGCGACCCCAGCCGGGTGCTGCTGGAGCAGACCGGGCTCACGATCGGCGGCGAGGTCAGGCTGCTGGCCCGAGCCGGGGGCGGGCCGTCCCCCACGCTGCTGCTCAGCGGGGTGGTGACCGCCCTTGAGGTGGAGATCGACGACAGCGGCACCTTCACGGTCGTACGCGGACTGGACGACTCGCACCGGCTGTTCCGGGGCCGCAGGGTGGCCGGGTACCAGAACATGACGCTCGCCGACATCTGCGCGCAGGTGGCGCGGCGGGCGGGGCTGAAGCCCGGGACGGTCGATGTGGCGGGTCCCGTACTCACGCATGTCGCGCAGCCCAACATCAGCGACTGGGAGTTCGTGCGCGGGCTCGCGGAGGAGGCGGGCGCGCAGGCGTACGTGCTGGACGGCAGCCTGCACGTGGCCAGGCCCGCCGAGGCGTCCGGCGCGCCGGACGGTTCGGCGCGGGCCGAACAGAATCCGCTGGTGCTGGAGATGGGGAGCAATCTGATCCGGTGCCGGGCGGGGGTGTCGGCCGCCGAGCAGGTGTCGGAGGTCGAGGTGCGGGGCTGGGACGTGGCGGCGAAGCAGCCGCTGGTGGGCCGGGCACCGGCCGGGAACACCTCGACGCTGGACCTGGGGGTGACGGCGGCCGAGGTGTCGGCGCCGTTCGGCGAGGCGAGTTTCGTCGTGACGGACGCCGCGTACGGCACCCAGGCACAGGTGGACCAGGCGGCGAAGGCGCTGGCGGAGCGGATCGCGGGGTCGTTCGCCGAGCTGGAGGCGGTGATCAGGGGCAATCCGGAGGTGCGGGCGGGCAGCGCGGTGGCGCTGAACGCGGTCGGGGCGCCGTTCGAGGGGCGCTACACGGTCACGTCGTCGCGCCACGTCTTCGACGCGGTGCGCGGCTACGAGACGTGGATCACGGTCTCGGGTCAGCAGGAGCGTTCCCTGTTCGGGCTGACCCGAGACCGTGATCCA
>NZ_QQNA01000302.1 GCF_003346515.1 Streptomyces corynorhini | reverse complement strand
CGCCTCCGCCCCGGCCGCCGCCTGGGCGGTACGGGCCACCGAGGCGGCGGCCGGGGCGGAGGCGGAGGCGGAGGCTGCGGCCGGGGCGGCGGGAGAGGCCGAGGTGGAGGCGGGGACGAGGGCGGAGGCGGGCGTCCGGGCCGTGCCCCGGGGCTGCGGCTGCGGCTGCGGCTGCGGCTGCGGCTGCGGCGAGGTGCGGGCCAGGGACGACCGCTGCACCTGCGGTGTGTCGGCCGAACGGCCCCGCGTGGCGACGTCGTTCACCGCCGTGGGCCGCACCGGCCTGCCGGGGACGGCGCCGGGAGCGGGCGCGGGCGCGGAACCGGCACCGGTCAAGGGCGCCGACCGGGTGGAACCCACCGGAGGAACGGCCGGAGCCGTTCCCGGCCGAGGCACAGGTGCGGTGGGCCGTGCCGCCCGCCGCACCTCTCCGGGACCGGTCGCCACCACGGGCCGCGCCGAACTCACGGGCGGAACGGCCTTGGTGGCGCCCGCACCGGGACCGTCCGGCTGCCGGACAGGACCGCTCGGCCGTGGCGCACCGCCGACGGCCGGAGGCACGGGGGCCGAGGGGCCACCGGCAACGGCCCCGGGAACAGACGAGGGCGCGGAGGCGGCGGCGACACGTCGCCGCACCGACGCTTCGCCCGCCGGGCCGGACCCACCAACAGGACGGCTCGGCGTCGGCATCGGCATCGGCATCGGCACATCCCCGCTCCCGGCCGCCCCTGGGGCGGCGAGCCGCCGCACCGAGGGCGCACCGACGGCCTTCCCCCCGGCGGGAACGTCCGCCGCGACGGAGTGCGCGTTCGCCGGTCGGGGCCCGCTCGACCACGCGCTGTCGGCGGCGGTACGCCGCTGCACGGGCGGCAGCGCCGACGCGGGAGCGGCAGGGGGCACGGCGGGCACGGGCGCGGGCGTAGGAGTGGGCCGCGCGGGCGGCCGTACCGACGGAGGGACCGGGGCGCTCAGCGGCTCGCCGACCGCCGACGCACGCTGTACGGGGGTGGCGGCGCCCGGGGCGGCACCGGTCTGCCCGCGCGCCGCCGGGTTCGCCGCCGAGCCGGTCGACGACGGGCCCGCCTGACCGCCGACAGGCCCGCTCACCGGAGCGCCCAGCCTCGGCCGGACGGCCGGACGAGGCCCAGCTGAACCGGGTACGGACGTACCGGGTACGGACGCACCGGGTACGGGCCTACCCGCCGTGGACGTACCGGCCACCGGGGCGCCGGAGCCGGGCGTGCCCGTCCTCGACGTGACGGCCGGGCGCGTAACGGCCCCTGGTCCGGCCGCCGTTGTCCGCTGTACGGGCGACGGTGTCGCGGGCAGGCCGGGGCCGGACACCCGCGTCGGCGCGGACGGTGCCGACGCCGATGGCCGCCGTACGGAAGGCACTTCGCCCCCGGAGGTACCCGGGGGCGAAGTGCCTTCCGCACGGCGGCCCTCGGCGTCGGCGCGGACGGTGCCGACGCGGGTGTCCGGCCCCGGCCTGCCCGCGACACCGTCGCCCGTACAGCGGACAACGGCGGCCGGACCAGGGGCCGTTCCGCGCCCGGCCGTCACGTCG
>NZ_QQNA01000301.1 GCF_003346515.1 Streptomyces corynorhini | reverse complement strand
CCGCTTCCCGCCTCCGCCGCTTCCCGCCTCCGCCGCTTCCCGACTCCGCCGCTTCCCGACTCCCCCGATGGGTACCGATGTCAGCCGCCGCCCCGACGACCCGCTCCCCGGGGCGGGCCACCCGGCGCACCCCCGTGGTCCGCCGGGTCGGCTGGACGGCGGCGGCCGTCGTCGCCGTCCTGCTCGCGGTCCTGCTGAGCCTCGCCGTCGGGGCCCGCGCGGTCGCGCCCTCTGCCGTCCTGGACGCCCTGCTGCGCGGCGGGCACAGCGACGACGCCGAGGTGATACGCCAACTGCGGCTGCCGCGCACGCTGATCGGGCTGATGGTGGGGGCGGCGCTCGCGCTCGCGGGCACCGCGCTCCAGGGCATCACCCGCAATCCGATCGCCGACCCCGGGATCCTCGGTATCAGCCAGGGCGCCTCGGTGGGGGTCGTGCTGGCCATCGCCTTCGCCGGGGTGCACACCCTGACCGGTTACGTCTGGTACGCGTTCGCGGGCGCGGGCATCGCCTCGGTCGCCGTGTACGCGATCGCCTCCAGCGGGCGGGGCGGCGCGACGCCCGTCAAGCTCGCCCTCGGCGGCGCCGCGATCAACGCGCTGCTGGTGTCGGTGACCCACGGGGTGCTGACGACGGACGCGGCGACGCTGGACGAGTTCCGCTTCTGGCAGGTCGGCTCGATCGCGGGCCGGGACGCCGACGTGGTCCACCAGGTCTGGCCGTTCCTGCTGATCGGCACGGTCCTGGTGATATCCGTGGCCCGGGGCCTCGACGCCCTCGCGCTCGGCGAGGACGTGGCGAAGGGCCTGGGCCAGAACGTCGCGGCCGTCCGCGTGCTCGGCGGCCTCGGCGCGACCGTGCTGACCGGGGTGGGCGTCGCCGCCGCCGGGCCGATCGCCTTCGTCGGTCTCGCCGTACCGCACATCGCCCGCGCGATCGTCGGCACCGACCACCGCTGGGTACTGCCGATGGCCGCGCTGATCGGGCCGGTGATGCTGCTCGTCTCCGACGTCGTCGGCCGGATCGTCTTCCCGCCCGGCGAGGTGCCCGCGGGCGTGATGACGGCGCTGATCGGCGTGCCGTTCCTGGTCACCCTCGTACGGCGGAAGGCGGTTCCGGCGTGACGGCCACCACTGGGGGCGCACCCGGAGTGCGGCCGGCCGGTTACGCGCGCGTCCGGGTCGGCGGCGGGCGCGGTACGTTCCTGCTGCACCGGCGGGCGGCGCTGGTGGCCGTCGGGCTCGCCGTCGCGCTCGGCGCGGTCTGCGTCGCGTACCTGAGCGTCGGCGAGAGCTTCGTACCGCCGTCCGAGGTGCTGCGGGTGCTGCTGGGGCGCGAGTCGTCCCAGGAACTCGTCGTGGGCACGCTGCGGCTGCCGCGCATGGTCGTCGGGCTGCTGGTGGGCCTCGCGTTCGGGGTCGCGGGCGGGCTGATCCAGACCGTCGCCCGCAACCCGCTGGCCAGCCCGGACATCATCGGCGTCAGCCAGGGCGCGAGCGCGCTGACGGTCGGCGCGATGACGTTCGGGATCACGTCGTTCTCCGTACTGCCCTACCTGTCCGTCGCGGGCGGCGTCGCGGCGGCGGCCCTCGTGTACGTCTTCGCCTGGCGCGGCGGGCTGCACGCCACGCGTTTCGTGCTCATCGGCATCGGCTTCGCGATCGCGCTGCGCTCGGTCACCACGCTCTTCCTGACCAAGGGCGACTATCTCGTCGCCCAGCAGGCCCAGGTGTGGATGACCGGCTCGCTCAACGGCCGGGGCTGGGACTCCGCCGCGCCGCTCGGCTGGGTGCTGCTGGCGGCTGCCCCGGCGGTGGCGTGGGCCGCGTACGCGCAGCGCACCGTGTCGATGGACGACGACACCGCGACCGCCCTCGGGGTACGGCTCGGCCGGGTGCGGCTCGGCCTGGTGGCGCTGGGGGTGGTGCTGGCCTCGGTCGCCACGGGGGCGGCCGGCCCGGTGGACTTCGTGGCGCTGCTCGCCCCGCAGATCGCCCGGCGCATGACCCGTACCGCGCAGATCCCGCTGCTGTGCTCGGCGTTGCTGGGCGCGGTGATCGTCGTACTCGCGGACCTGCTGGCCCGGCGGCTGCTGTCGCCGACGGAGCTGCCGGTGGGCGTACTGACGGCGGCGGTGGGCGCCCCGTATCTGATCTGGCTTCTCGTGCGAGGCCGGAGTATCCGCGGCGGCGCCGTGGGCACCGGCACAGGAGGCAAGGCGTGAGCAAACTGGTCGCCCGCGAGCTGACGCTCGCCTACGAGGACCGCACGGTCGTCCACGGACTGGACCTCGACATCCCCGACGGCCGGGTGTCGGTGATCGTCGGCCCGAACGCCTGCGGCAAGTCGACCACCCTGCGCGCGCTGGGACGGCTGCTCAAGCCGCGGGGCGGCTCCGTCCTGCTGGACGGTACGGAGCTGGCGCGGATCCCGACGCGGCGGATCGCCCGGTCGATCGGGCTGCTGCCCCAGTCGCCGGTCGCGCCGGAGGCGATCACGGTCGCCGACCTGGTCTCGCGCGGCCGGCAGCCGTACCAGCACTGGTGGCAGCAGTGGTCGGACGAGGACGAGCGCGCGGTGACGGAGGCGATGGCGCGTACGGACGTGACCGCGCTCGCCGACCGCCCGGTGGACGAGCTGTCGGGCGGTCAGCGCCAGCGCGTGTGGATCGCGATGGCCCTCGCGCAGGAGACGGAGCTGCTGCTCCTGGACGAGCCGACGACCTTCCTCGACATCTCCCACCAGGTGGAGGTCCTCGACCTGGTCCGCCGCCTCAACCACGAGCAGGGCCGTACGGTCGTGATCGTCCTGCACGACCTCAACCAGGCGGCCAGGTACGCGGATCACCTCGTCGCGATGAAGGCGGGGCGCATCGTGGCGGAGGGGGCGCCCGCGAAGGTGGTGACGCGGGAGCTGGTGCGGGAGGTCTTCGGCCTGGAGTCGGTGGTGATCCCCGACCCGGTGACGGGGTCGCCGCTGGTGGTGCCGGGGGCGCCGTACAGCCCGGAACGCACGGACGGCCGGGCGGTCCACAGTAGGTAGGGTCGGAGTCCGGACAACGCGGGAGGGGCGGCGTTCCGGCCCCCACCGGGCCGGGCGTCATGGGCCTTCACCTGGGTAGGTGAGGACCACGGGGGTGGTAGGCCCCTGCCCCGGAGTTGGCCGGGACATCATCGATCACAACGTCGGGGAGACCGGTATGGCATCGGCACATGGACAGAACTACGGCTACCCGGGGGCCGACCCGTACGGCGGCGGTCCGGCTCCCCGCAACGGCCTCGGCATAGCCGCGCTGGTCGTGAGTCTGATCGGGCTGGTGTTCTTCTGGACGGTCGTCGGCGGGATCGTGCTCGGTCTGCTCGCGATCGTCTTCGGCGTCATCGGCTTCCGGCGCGGCAAGCGCGGGGAGGCGACGAACGGCACGATGGCGCTGATCGGCGCGATCATCGGTGTGCTCGCGATCCTGGCGTCGGGGCTGATCATCGCGGTGGGGGTGTCGTTCTTCAAGAGCGAGGGGTTCAGCGACCTGCGGGACTGCCTGAGCAGCGCGGACACCCAGGCGGAGCAGCAGAAGTGCGAGGACGACTTCAAGGACAGCGTGGGCTGAGCCCGTTGGGCGAGGTGACCGCGTGACCGGGGGATCCGGGGCCGGGGGATCCGGGACCGGGTGACCGGGCGACCGGGGCCGTGTGACCGGGCCGGGTGCCCGGGGCCGGGGCCGGGTGACCGGGGGGATCCGAGACCGGGTGCCCGGGGCTGCGGCCCTGGGCACCCGTTTCTTCGGGGGCGTCGGGGCCTCGGTCCCTGCCTCCCCTCCACTCCCCTCGGCTCGGCTCCCCTCGCCTCGGCTCGTCGTGTTTCGGCCTCGGCTCGTTGTGTGTTGTTTCGCCCGCTACCGGGGCACCCGCTTCCGCCGGGCGCGCCACACGAGATACAGCGCCGACGACACAGCCGCCGTACGGAGCACCACCGGCCAGACGCCGGTGAGCGCGTCCGCCATGCCGTCCTTGGGGATCGCCTCGCCCCAACGCTGGTCCAGGCGGCCCCAGATCCACACCAGTCCGCCCGCCGCCGCGACGCCCGGCAGGCCGAAGACCGCCCACTTGGCCTCGGCGCGCGAGAGGGTGCGGGAGGCGTACGCGAGGAGCCAGCCGCCGCCGAGCGCGAGCCACGAACCGAGGAAGGCGCCCGCGACGAGGAGCGCCGCCGCCAGCATGAGGAGCGGGTTGGACAGGCCCATGGCGGGCTTGTCCGCGCGGCGGCCCGGCAGCAGGCGCGGCAGGCGCCGACGGCTGCGGCCCGCACCATCCGTGCCGGATGCCTGGCCCGGCACGGCCTCGACGGCCTCGGCTGCCTCGACAGCTTCGGCCGTCACGGCCGTCTCGGCGAGGACCTGCCCCTTGCGCCCCTTCCGTACCTTCCGCGCCTTGCGCCCCTCATGCTCCTTGCGCCCCTCCCGCTCCTCGCGCTCCTTCTCGGCGCCGCTCTCGGAGTCCTTCTTCGGTGGCGCGTCAAGGATTTCGGGGATCTCGATGCCGCCCACGAACCCGGTGCCGTGCCCGTCGCCGAGGTCCTCGCCGTAGCCCGCGCTCCGCACCGGCTCGCTGAGCGGTCCGGCTTCGATCCGCCACCAGTCGGGGCGGGTCGGGGACGGGACCGAGGGCTTGTCCAGGCTCAGGGACCCGGACGACCGGAAGGCCGCCGGTAGCTCCGTGGACTCCGACGGCGGCTCGGGCGCCGGAGCGGGAGCGGGAGCGGCGGCCGGGGGCTCGGACGCCTCGGACAGCTCGGGCGCCTCGGACGCCTCGTCAGGAGATGCGGGAGTTACGGGAGTTACGGGAGATACGCGAGGCGCGGGAGATACCGGGGTCGGGGATACGGGCGATACAGGGGGCGCGGAGGCTGCCGGGGGTACGGGGACCATCGGCCCGGCCGGTTCCGCGACCGTCCCGGCGCCGCCGGACGTCCCGGAAGACCTCTTGCCACCGTTCCCGCCGTTGCCGCCGTTGCCGCCCTTGGCCCCTATGGCACCCATGAGTCCCTTGATCCCCAGGGACTTGGGCCGTGACCGCTGCTCCGGCACGGGCCGTACCGGAGCCGTCGGCGCCGCGCCCGCCGCGCCCTGCCCGGCCCCGTCCGTCCCTGCCGCCGCGCTCACCAGCGCCGCCGGTTCGCCCAGCCGCCCCAGGATGCGGCGCACGGCCGCCGGGCTGTCGGTCGCGTACTTGCCGCGTTGACGGTCGATCTCGTTCCGCAGCGTCGAGACGAGCCGCATCCGGTCCCCGGAGGACAGATGCTGCTGCTGAGCCGCGTCCCCGACCCGGCTCAGATAGTCGTACACGAGCCGATCGCTCTCGATCCCCACACAGTCCTCCCCGCACCAGCGCGCACCAGCGGCAATGCCGTACCGCCACCCGTGTGCCCGCCGTCACGACGGCCACTCGCACGCGATGTTCGCGGAGTCGTCCGCGTACGTCCAGTACATCCGTGCCTCACCCGGCGCCGCACCCGACCCTCACCCGGCGCCTCACCGCCGCCGCACCCGGCACCTCACCCGGCGCCGCACCCGGGCGAACCGGGGTCGTCCCGCCCTCGCCGACCCGCCCAGGGCCGCCACGGCCCGCCCCTGGCCGCCGACCCGTCGCCCCGCCCCCGCTCCTTCTCCCACTCCCCGATCGACGGACGGGCTAACGTGGAACGGATGGGGATCCGCGAAGCCCGAGCAGGAGGCGCACGTGCCTGAAGGAGTTCCAGAGGGGACCGGCAGTACGCCACCGCGCACGCTCGCGGAGGCGCTGCGCACCCGGGGCGACCGTTCGCTCACCGCCCTCCTGCGCGCCCGGCCCGATCTGCTCAGTCCCGTACCGAACGATCTCTCCCAGCTCGCGACCAGGGCCGGCACCCGCGCCTCGGTCGTCCGGGCGCTGGAGCGGCTCGACCGCTTCACGCTCCAGACGGCGGAGGCGCTGGCCGTCGCGCCCGAGCCCGCGCCGTACGACACGCTGCGCGCGCTGCTGACCGGCGACGAGGGCGACCCGCGCATCGAGGCGGCGCTGCCGGTCGCCGTGGAGACCCTGCGCGACCAGGCGCTGATCTGGGGCGAGGACGACCGGCTGCGGCTGGTGCGCACCGCCCGTGAACTCCTCGCGCCGTCCCCCACCCACCCTTCGCCCACCGGTCTCGGCCCGACCGTCGCGGAGGCCACGTCGGGCATGTCGCCGGGGCGGCTCCAGGAGATCCTGATCTCGGCCGGACTGCCCTCCACCCACGACCCGGTCTCGGCGGTCGCGTCGATCACCGCGCTGTTCACGGACCGGACGCGGATGGCGGCGCTGCTGGACACCGCGCCGATGGAGGCGCTGTCGGTGCTGGACCGGCTGGTGTGGGGGCCGCCGTACGGAGAGGTGACGGCGAGCCCCACTCCGCCGGTGCGCTGGCTGCGCGACCGGGGGCTGCTGCTGCCCGCGACCGCCCGTACGGTCGTCCTGCCGCGCGAGGCGGCGCTGCACCTGCGGGCGGGCCGCGCGCACCGCAAGCCGGAGCCGGTGGCGCCGGAGGTGGCGCCGCGAGCCGAAGCGGGCGGGGCGGGCGGCTCGTCCCGCCCGGTGGGAGCGGTGGGGTCGGCGTCCTCGGGCGGGTCGCCGCCGTCGAACCGTCCACAGGTGGTGGACAGCACGGCGGCCGGGCAGGCGTACACCGCGCTCGCCACCATCGAGGAGCTGGCCAAGGACTGGAACGAGGGCGGCCCGAACGTCCTGCGGGCCGGTGGCCTGTCCGTACGCGACCTGAAGCGGACCGCGACCGCGCTGGACGTCACCGAGCCGGTGGCCGCGTTCTGGGTCGAACTGGCCTATGCGGCAGGGCTGTTGGCGCCGGACGGGCAGACCGACGAGCGGTACGCGCCGACCCCCGCCTACGACGACTGGCAGGAGCTGCCCGCCGCCGAGCGGTGGGCCGGGCTCGCCGTCGCCTGGCTGACGGCGACGCGCACGGCCGGGCTGGTCGGCGGTCAGGACAGCAAGGGCCGCACGCTCGCCGTGCTCGGCCCCGACCTGGACCGGGGCCCGGCGCCCGAGGTGCGGCGCCGGATCCTGGAACTCCTCGCCACGCTGCCCGAGGGCACGGCCCCCGACCCGGAGTCGCTGCTCGCCCGGCTGCGCTGGGAGCGCCCGCTGCGCGGCGCGTCGGCGGGCGGGCGCCCGGACGACCTGCGCTCGCGGCTGGCGGCGTGGACGATGAACGAGGCGGAGATGCTGGGCTTCACGGGCCGGGGCGCGCTCGCGTCCCACGCCCGCGCGCTGCTGGCGGCCCCCCGGAACCCGGACCAGGCCACGGCGGGAGCCACCCAGGGCGCCACGGCAGGGGTCACTGCGGGAGCTGCTGCGGGAGCCACTACGGGTGCCACTGCGGGAGCCACACCGGGCGCGGCCCCTACGGGGAGCCCTACGGGAGGCCCTGCGGGGAGCCCTACGGGAGGCCCTACTGGGAGCCCTGCCCTGACGGGTCGCCCTACGGGTACGGGCGTCGGCAGCGCCGCCGAACTCGCCGCCGCCGGGGCGCGCGCCGCGCGGGTCCTCGCGCCGCTGCTGCCCGCGCCGCTCGATCACGTACTGCTCCAGGCCGACCTCACCGCCGTCGCCCCCGGCCCGCTGCTGCGCCCGCTCGCGGAGCTGCTCGCGATCACGGCGGACGTGGAGTCGAAGGGCGGGGCGACCGTCTACCGCTTCACGCCCGGTTCCGTACGGCGGGCCCTCGACGCCGGGCAGTCGGCCTCCGACCTGCACGATTTCCTCAAGGCCCACAGCCGTACGCCGGTACCGCAGCCGCTCGCCTATCTGATCGACGACGTGGCACGCAAACACGGCCACCTGCGGGTCGGCTCGGCGTCCGCGTACGTACGCTGCGACGACGAGGCGGTCCTCGACGAGATCCTGGCCGACAAGCGCTCCCAGGGCATGCGGCTGCGCAGGCTGGCCCCGACCGTCCTGGCCGCCCACGCGGAGGCGGCGGCGCTGCTGGACGGCTTGCGCACCATGGGGTTCGCGCCGGCTGCGGAGTCCACCGAGGGCGATGTCATGATCACCCGCGCGCTCGCCCACCGCACCCCGCCCCGTACCGCGCCCGTCCCCGTGGCCGACGGGCCGCCCACGCCGGACGCGACGCTGCTGAGCGCGGCGGTGAAGGCGATCAGGGCCGGGGACATGGCCGCGACGGTCGTCCGCAAACCGGGGCCCGAGGCCACGGTTCCGGCACCCGCGTCGGGCGCCGCCTCCCCGAGGGCGGCGGCCCTGAACGGCGCGCTGCCCCGCACCACCCCGGGCGAGACCCTCGCGACCGTGCAGGCGGCGGCCATGACGGGCTCGGCGGTCTGGATCGGCTACGTCAACGCGGACGGCGCGGCCAGCCAGCGCGTCATCGCGCCGGTACGGGTGGAGGGCGGCTACGTCACGGCGTACGACCACACGGCGGACGAGGTCCGCACGTACCCGCTGCACCGGATCACGGGCGTGGCGGAACTGGCCGACGACCCGGCCTGACCGGCGCCACGGCCCCGGCGCCGCGCCGGGGCCTCACCGCTCGCGGCTCCGCCCGAGCCGCGCCATCCGCTGGGACCACGACTCGGCGCGGCCCTGGGCACCGCCCGAGGAGGAACCGGCGGCGCCCGCCTTGGCCATGACGGGCTTCTTGCGGGCGCCCTTGACCGGGGCCTTGACCGAGCCCTTGACCGGGTCCTTCACCGGGCGCTTGGTCGGGCGCTTGGTCGAATCCCCGGCCTTGCCCGTACCTCCGGCCTTGCCCGTACCCCCGGCCCTGGCCTTGCCCGTAAGGGATTTCGGCAGAAACGCGGAGCCGCGCTTTTTCGAGGCCGTCTCCACGGGCTTCTTGTCCAGATCCCGCGCCTTCTCCTTCGCGGGCACCGCCTCCCGGGGCGCCTGCTCGTCCTCCGGCGCCTTCCTGGGCACGGCCAGCATGTGGAACCTGCGCGACACCCGCCGCCCCACCAGCAGATACGCGATCAGCGCGCCGCTCGTGTTCAGGATGACGTCGTCGACGTCGAAGGCCCGGCCCTCGATGACCGCACCCTGCGCCATCTCCACCAGCATCATCACCATCGCGGTGAGCAGCACCACACGCAGCATCCGCAGCCTGCGCGGCATCAGCAACGGGAGCAGCACTCCGAAAGGCGCTCCCATCAGCAGATTGCCGCCGATCTGCTTGCACGCCGAGAGAAACGTGTAGTCCTCCGCGTACTGCCGCAGCGAGTGCCCCACCTGAAGGTTCGAGCCCGCCATGCCGACGGACGCCGGCGACGGCGTCAACGTCAGCTCGGCCAGCACGGCGGCGAACGCCATCAGGGCGACGAACGCCACCGTCATGATCAGGATCCGCAGCACGGTCCTGCCCCACGAAATACCCCCGGGCACGGCCTTCGCAGCCCCGGTCCGTTCCGTCTCAGCGGTCATAGCCCCCTGTTGCCCCGCCGCCGCCCGGATACGCAGCATCAACAGCGAAGGAACTCGGATGCGATGCCGCGTCCCCTCTCAGCGCGAAGGGGCGGCGCGGGACGCCGCCACTCGGGTCCCATCTGCGAAACGAAGAAAGCACCGCTGTGCACATCCAGCCAAGGGCGTCAATGACATTCGACTTGCCCGAGGCATTGGTTCCGTAGATGGCCAGCACGGGGACCGTCCGGTGACCGCTCCCCGGCACCTCCGCCTCGGCCCGCTCCGGATGTCGGTCCGCCGCGATGAAGGACAGCTCCTGCTCCGCCCGGAGCGAAGCGTGATTCGTAACCTGGAAACGAAGCAGCATGACAGCCCCTCCACGCAACGGTCAGGTGCGATGCGCACACCAGCGGATAGATCCGAGCTGTGGAGTGGTTCTGCCTGGTAAGTGTCGAGACCCCGCAGGTTGCCACTTCCTGTCCTGGGCACTCCACACCCGGGCCTGCGACCTGGGTACCGTCAAGGGGAGAAGCCCTGATGGATGGAGCACGATGCCTCGCCGCCCGCTGAACTGCCGGCGCCTCACCCCTAGGGGGGCGCGCTGATGCTGGAAGAAGCCGAAGAGATCGGCCGTCGCGCACGTCGCGCTCGGCTCCGCCTCGGCATGACGCAAGCCGACCTCGCTGCAGCCCTGGGTAAGACACAGGGCTGGGTGTCCAAGATGGAACGCGGGCACATCGAACTCGACCGCGTCGGCCTGCTCAATCTGCTCGCCTCGGAACTGCACGTACACCCGAACGACCTGATTGGGCGTCCGTACAACAGCACCACCCCGGCCGAGAATCAGTGGCAGGTGTCTGCCGCCGCGATCATGCGTGAGCTGCGCCGTTACGACCTCACTCCCGTCTTCGACGGAACCCCCCGCCCAGCCGGTCAGCTGTGGCAGGAAACCACCCGCCTGCACCGCCTCCGCGACGCTGCCGCGAACGTGGCGATCGTGCAGGTGCTCCCCGACCTGTTCCGTGAGGCGCGCGCCCTGGCCGAAGTCGCCACGGGCCACGAGCAGGAAGAGGCATACGCCATCTATGCGGTGTGCTGCAAGTTCGCGCACACCGCCGCGCACGCCCTTGGGCACCCGGAACTGGTAGCCATGGCGTGCGAACGGGCCGCATGGTCAGCACGGCTGTCCGGCGACCCGGTGATGCCCGCCGTCGCCGACTGGATGCGCGTGTGGGACATGTGGGCCACGGCCGACTGGGACGACTCTGTTGCCCTGTCTGACAAGGCGATTCGCAGCGTGCAGCGGGATTACGACCGCGGTGAGCCGTTGGCCGTGCGGGCATGGGGGACACTGCAACTGCGCGCGGCAGTCTCGGCGGCGCGGGGCGGTCGTAAGGCCGAAGCGAAGGACCGGATCAAGCATGCACGGAGCGCGGCCAAGCGGATGGCTGAGGCCGCCGGCCCTCCGATCTACGACCGCCACAGTCTGACCTTCTCGCCGGGCAACGTGCAGATCCACGCGATCAGCGTGGCACTGGAGATGCATGAGCAACGTGAGGCTCTGTCGATAAACCGTCGCACGAGCAAGGAGTTGATCGAGTCGCTTCCCAACTCCCGTCAGGGCCACCACCACATGGACCTTGCCCGTGCGTGGCTGTGGGATGGGAACCGCGACAAGGCGCTGAAGGAACTGGAGAAGGCCGAGGTCATCGCGCCCCAGCTCGTCCGGAACCATCCCATCGCCCGGTCAACCCTGCGCAGCATCGTGTACGCCGAGCGGGCGAGCACTCGTGAGAAGCTGCGTCGCATGTCAGACCGCTTCCACCTCGACGGGTAGGGGTCGTATTCCTGCGATTCATATGGGGCCCCGAGCACCCACCTAGCTTCGGGGCATGGCCGATCAAACCTCGCAGCAACTCCCCGCGTCCCAGACCACTTTGAGCGCAGGTAGCCCCTTCCATCCCCGCCTTGGCGACCTCGCCATCGATCTGGCCAAGGCGGGAACGATCGGGGTCATCGTCGCCCTGCCAAGCGACAGCTCGGCGTCTTACCAGCTCCGTCCGCCTGGCGGAGGCGTGGACTGGCGCGCAAGGTCCGACGGCAGCACCCTCCGCCCCGTGCCGGTTCCGGTCACGCATGTCACGCCCGTACGGCGCGACGCTGTGTACGACCCTCGTGCGCAGCAGGCCGCCATGGCAGTCACCGTCCATTACGAGGACGGAGGCACCTGCGAGTCGTTGCTCGTCTTCACCCCTGCGCAAGTCGAGCTGTACTACAACCAGCTCGGCCGCATGATCAAGGCGAGGGAATCGGCCCAGGACCGTCGGCGGTGAGCCCGGACGTGCTGACGCTCGCCCCACCGACCTCTGCACGTGCCTTCGTGCGACCTCCTGTCGCATTCCGATGTGAAGCCGCCACCCACGACCTCAGTGGCTCCCGTGAAGTCCTGCTCGCCACCTATCGCGGCCGTTCCCCGCGCCTCGCGGCCCGGTGGCTGAGAGCGTCCGCGCACCGTTTCGCACGGCTGCTGTCCCCGGACGGCGGGGCCCTGGGCCTCCGTGACGCACCGCTCGTTCTCGCTGTGCCGGAAGTCCCGCGCCCTGATGTCGAGTTACAGGCGTGGGCGCACAGCGAGGCGGCGTACGAGCAAGCCCTTCGCGCCCTCGCGGCAGGCCGCGTCTTCGTGTTCACCGTGGCGGACTACGACGCTCGGTACTGCCTCCGCGTGTACCCGCTGCCGACTCGCCGGCCTCGTCTTCCGCAGCATCCTGCCCTGGCCGGGGGGGCTGCCCCACCCCTCCGTCAGGGCGGGCCGTCACCGACGTCCCCGCGGGCGTCCGACCCGATGACTCCCGCCCACGCGTCTCTTCCGGTTCCCCCCGGCGCGGGGGCGGGTCCACCACGCAATCGCAGCTCTACCGCTGAACGCACACCCGCCGCTCTGCGGCGCTGCCCTGCCCATCTACCGAGGGGAAGACGCGGTGACCATCTATCCCGTATCGCCGAACACCGTGCTCGCCAACGCGCTGACGAGTGCTGAGGACCTGCTGAGGCCGCACATCGCCCAGGTGGCTCCGGAGCGCATCGTGTTCGTGGTGGGAACGCAGATCAACGGAGCACCGCACGTCGGCACGTCCCTGGTTCAGTCGCTCACGTTCGCCACGGCGGCCCGGGTCCGAGACAGGTTCGGCGTACCGGCGGAAGTCCAGTTCAGCGCACTCGACAACGCTCCGTACGCCATCGTCACCGACAAGGAGACCGGTCACCGCTACCAGCGTGCCTATGCGCACGCCCTGGGCGAGGCGGGCATCGCTGACCAGGTCGACAAGTTGTACCGGCCGCTGTTCACCGCCCTGTCCGAGCGCCTGAACGTGTCGTACTCCGTCGAGACCTACAGCCAGCAGCAGGCGGGCGAGCACTTCCGCCGTACCTGGCTCCGTCTGCTGCCCCGCTTGGACGCCGCACGCTGGCACCTGTCTCCGTCGTCCGGCGTGCCACACGTTCGCGTTCCCTGCCCTCGCCCGGGATGCAGGTGGGCCGAGAAGCACGCCAAGCGGACCCACGTCCGTGACGACGGTTTTGAGCGGGCAACCATCTCGGCTATGTGCCTGCACCACGGTGAATACGAGGTGGTCATCGAACCCGCGACCGGTGGATACCTCGACCTCGCCACGCTGTACCGCAACCTCGTCAAGGAACTGGCCATCGCTGGGGCGCGCGGCACCCTGTACGTCATGGTCAAGGGCAGCGACTGGATGCCCGGCTGTCTGCTCGTCGACGGCGCCCTCCAGGCCGTGGGCCTCACTCGCGGACAGATGACCGCCCGACTCTTCTGCCCCCAGGTGGTCACGGACACGGGCGCGAAGCTGTCCAAGTCCCTCATCCGCGAGGGGCGAGTGCCCTTGCCCGACGGTGCGGCCCCGTGGATGCTCGACACCCGCGAGTGGCCAGGCTCGTTGGCAGAGTACGTCGATCGCCTCCTCGGTCTGACCGACGTGTTACTCGCCGACCCACGCCATTTCTTCCGCTCGTACTCGGCCGGTGAACTCGGCCGGCTCATGTCCACTGCAACAGCAAGGAGCGTTCCCGCCCCATGACGGAAACTGCCGCCGCGCGCGTCCGCGAACTGAACCTCTACCGCCGTTACTTCGACCTCGTCGCCGCCGGTGAGAAGACGATCGAGGTGCGGGTGAAGTACCCCCACCTCGAAGACCTGGCCGCCGGAGACGTCATCCGCTTCCGTATCAAGGGCACCGAAGAGACGTGTGACGTCCTGGTGAAGCGGGTCACGGAGTACAAGTCGTTCGAGGAACTGCTTGACGGGGAGGGCCCGGCGAACGTCAACCCGGCCTCCCCCCGCGAGCAGCAGCTCGCCAACATCCGCGATATCTACCCGGCGGAGAAGGAAGCGCTCGGCGCGCTCGCCATCGAAATCGAGCTGCCGCCCCAGTAAGCCCGCCGCACGGTCCCCGCTCCCCCGAGGGGACTGCTCGCGGCTTCCTGGCGTCCGCCGCTCGTGCCCGTGCTGCGGGCGGCGGACACCCACAAGAAGAGACCGGACGACCCCTCAGCCTGGACAGCGACCCAAGTGAGTCCTCGGACAGGACCCGCTCCACGATCCGCTTGATCGTCTTGGCCTCGTCCTCGTTGACCGCGAGGACCTTGCCCGCCCCGTTGGGGTCGGGGACGACCATGTACCCGTACGGGACCCGACCGCCGGTGTAGCGGCACTCGCGCCGCAGATGCTCGTGCGCGCTGGATACCCGCATCCGATGGTTCGGACTCCAGCTCGGCGAAGACCGCGATCACCTTCGTCCATGGCCCGGCCCATGGACGACGTGCGGTCGAGCGGCTCCGTCGCCGATGCGAGCGCAACGCTCTGGTGCTCGGCGAGTCGCATGATCTCCACGAAGTCGACCGTCGAACGCGCAAGCCGGTCGATCTTGAAGAACACGATCACGTCCAGCTCGGCGAGCCTGGTCAGGATACGTTGTAGTCCCGGCCGGTCGAGCCCACGCGAGAAACCCGAGACATCGATGTCCTCCTCGGCGACTACGACCTCCCAGCCGCGTGCCGCGCACAACGCTTCACAGGCCGCGCGCATGGCGTTCTGGCGAAGTCGTCTCGTCGGTTTCGCGCGATAGGCGAACATAGAGGGCGGCGCGCATACCCGGGTGCGCCGGCCGGGACACCCTTCCGGTGTCGAGTACGGGGCATGGCCCGTGCGGTGACAGGTGTTGTTTCTGTCATAAAGACGACCCTATCTGGAGGAATGCGTGTCCTGCCTCATCGTCCAGAGCGACAAAACGTTGCTCCTCGAAGTCGACCACGAGCAGGCCGACGCCTGCCGCCGCGCCATCGCGCCCTTCGCCGAGCTGGAGCGGGCGCCGGAGCACATCCACACCTACCGGCTCACTCCACTCGGGCTGTGGAACGCCAGGGCCGCCGGGCACGACGCGGAGCAGGTCGTCGACGCGCTGGTGGAGTTCTCGCGGTATCCGGTGCCGCACGCGCTGCTCGTCGATGTCGCGGAGACCATGGCCCGCTACGGTCGGCTCACCCTGTCCAAGCACCCCACCCACGGTCTGGTCCTGACCTCGACCGACCGGCCCGTACTGGAGGAGATCCTCCGGTCCAAGAAGGTCCAGCCGCTGGTGGGCGTCCGGATCGACCCGGACACCGTCGCCGTGCACCCGTCCGAGCGCGGTCAGATCAAGCAGACGCTCCTCAAGCTGGGCTGGCCCGCCGAGGACCTCGCGGGGTACGTGGACGGCGAGGCGCACGCCATCGAGCTGGCCGAGGACGGCTGGGCGCTGCGGCCGTACCAGAAGCAGGCCGTCGAGGGGTTCTGGCACGGCGGCTCGGGGGTCGTCGTACTGCCCTGCGGCGCGGGAAAGACGCTGGTCGGGGCGGGTGCGATGGCACAGGCCAAGGCGACCACGCTGATCCTGGTGACCAACACCGTCTCGGCCCGGCAATGGAAGCACGAGCTGGTGAAGCGGACCTCGCTGACCGAGGAGGAGATCGGGGAGTACAGCGGTACGAAGAAGGAGATCCGCCCGGTCACCATCGCCACGTACCAGGTCCTCACGACGCGCCGGAAGGGTGTCTATCCGCACCTGGAGCTGTTCGACTCCCGTGACTGGGGGCTGATCGTGTACGACGAGGTGCATCTGCTGCCCGCGCCGGTCTTCAAGTTCACCGCCGACCTCCAGGCCCGCCGCCGTCTCGGGCTGACGGCGACGCTCGTACGGGAGGACGGCCGCGAGTCGGACGTCTTCTCGCTCATCGGGCCGAAGCGGTTCGACGCGCCGTGGAAGGAGATCGAGGCGCAGGGCTACATCGCGCCCGCCGACTGCGTCGAGGTACGGGTCAACCTCACGGACAGCGAGCGTCTCGCGTACGCGACGGCCGAGACGGAGGAGAAGTACCGCTTCTGCGCGACGACGGCGACGAAGCGGAAGGTGACGGAGGCGCTCGTCCGCAAGCACGCGGGCGAGCAGACACTCGTCATCGGCCAGTACATCGACCAGCTGGACGAGCTGGGCGAGCATCTGGACGCCCCGGTCATCAAGGGCGAGACGAGCAACGCGCAGCGCGAGAAGCTCTTCGACGCGTTCCGGCAGGGCGAGCTGTCCGTGCTCGTCGTCTCGAAGGTCGCGAACTTCTCGATCGACCTGCCGGAGGCGACGGTCGCGATCCAGGTCTCGGGTACGTTCGGCTCCCGCCAGGAGGAGGCCCAGCGGCTGGGCCGGGTGCTGCGTCCGAAGGCGGACGGCCACGAGGCACGCTTCTACTCGGTCGTCGCGCGCGACACGATCGACCAGGACTTCGCGGCGCACCGCCAGCGCTTCCTCGCGGAGCAGGGGTACGCGTACCGGATCGTGGACGCGGACGAGCTGCTCGCGGGGGACCGGGACCCGGAGGGCGGAGGGGCCTGAGGAAGGTTGGGGGCTGAGGAAAGTTGGGGGCCGACGAGGCTGGCGGGTCAGACGAGGCCGAGGAGTCAGACCCGCCCGGGTGGCGGCCGGCCGCCGACCGCTCAGCCGGTGGTGGTGACCGGCGTGCTCACCCCCGTACCGGCTTCCGTCCGGGCCGCCGGAAGATACGCCCCGGCCGACGGTCCCGGGATACCCAGGTCCGCCCGCGCGCCCCTCCGCGTCCGCCACGCGACGAACGCCAGCAGCCCCAGCGCGGACAGCGCGTACAGCGAGGTCAACGGCTGCTGCCACCAGGGCAGTCGGAGGCCCGGCTCCCCTCCGTGCGGGACCATGCCGAGATGGCCGCCCACCGTCCACACCACCGCCACCACCGTGGCGGTGCGGAAGCGGCGCTCCGCGACCAGGACCGCGAGCAGCGGGACGCACCACACCCAGTGGTGGGACCAGGTGACGGGCACGACCAGCAGCGCGGTCAGCGCGGCGGCCAGCACGCCCCAGGTCTGCGACCCGGCCCTGACCACGGCCCGGCGCGCGATCCAGAGCCCGCCGACGGCCGTGAGTCCGCCGACCACCACCCACCAGCCGCCGGGCTCGGGGGCGTACGGGACACGGGCGAGCAGCCCGTACAGCGACTGGTTGCCGGGCGATCCGACGGGCCACGGCCGGTCGGCGTCGGCCAGGTCGTTGTCGTGGCCGGTCCCGGTCCCGGTGCCGGTGCCGGTTTCGATTCCCGTCCCGGCCCCGGCCCCGGTTCCGGTGCCGGTCCCGGTCCCCGCTTCGGTCCCGGTCTCGATTCCGGTCTCGAAGACGTACCGCGTCCAGAACTCGCCGCTGGCCTGCGGGAGTACGAGCAGGCCCAGCAGTACGGTGCCGACGAGGGCCGCGAGGGCGGTCAGCCCGGCCCGTACCCGCCCGGTCAGCAGCAGATGGCCGAGGAAGACGACCGGGGTCAGGGCGATTCCCGCCGCGATGCCCAGGGCGAAGCCCTTGCCGAGCGCGTACTCGGGCCGGGACAGGTCCCACAGGACCAGACAGGCGAGGGCGAGGCTGATCTGGCCGAACAGCATGGTCCGCAGGACGGGTTCGAGCCAGAGCCCACCGGCCACGGCGACGGTGAACGCGGCGAACGTACCGGTGCCGGGGACCGGTATCGGTACGCGGGCGAACGTCGGCCGGGACGACAGCGCGGCGAAGCGCCACGACAACCGGACGAGCAGGGCGAACAGCGCGGCGTTCCCGACCAGAAGCGCGATCTTGAGGGCGCCGACGGGCAGCCACGTGGTGGGGACGAAGAGGATCGCGGCGAACGGCGGATACCCGGCGGACAGCTGCCATCCGGCGGCGCCGTGCAGGCCGGTCCCGTAGGGGTGGGGGCCGTAGGGTCCGGTCCCGTAGGGGGCGGGTCCGTACAGGTCGGGCCCGTACAGGTCGGGCCCGTAGGGGTTCGGCACATGGCGCGCCGTGCCGGGGGCGTCCGTGCCGTGGGGGTCCGTGCCGGGGACGCCTGTGCCGTAGATGTCCGTACCGCCGACGACGGCAGCTCCCTCGGCCCGGTAGACGAGCGCGTCGGCCATGGGAACGTGCCCGGCGACGCAGAGCGTGGCGAGCGCGGCCAGCGACAGAGCGAGCAGCCCCACTGCGGTGAGTGAGCGAAGCGTCACAGTCCGGTAGGTCACGGCCGCGACCCTAGTGGATCCGGAGGTGACGACCGGACGCGTCAGGCGTCAATCACCCGCGTCAAGAGGGCCAATGGGCCGGGCACGGGCCCTTACGGGCTGCCGTGGGTCGTCACGGGTCGTCAACGGCGCTTGATACCCGCCTCCTCCCGGTACTCCCCCATGACGGCCACGCTGAACGCGGTGGACAGGAAGACCCGGACAGCGCGCATCGCGCCGCCGACGGAGTGGGCGGGGCGTGCGGGCGAGTCCGTGGCGGCGGGGCCGGGGACGGGGGCGGCGGACGCGGGGGTGAAGGTCGCTGTGGTCATGTATCCATGGTGGTTTCCGAGGCTGTGCGAGACATCGCTCTGGGGTGGGAACCTCGTATGAGGCCGTGTCATCCTCCGGGGCGAGGAGGTCCCCTACGTGGAGGACAAGGGGGTACGGTCCGGCAGACGGAGAGAGCACGGAGATCTCGGACGGGAAGCACGGGAAGCACGGGAAGCACGGCACAGG
>NZ_QQNA01000300.1 GCF_003346515.1 Streptomyces corynorhini | reverse complement strand
CCACCCCATGCAACTGCCGCGTGCCCCGCAGGGCCCACCGGCTCGCAGGATCCCGGCCCGGCGGGGATGAGTTCAGCCCGTCCCGGGGCGGTGACGGGACGGGCTGAGCTGGGGAAACGGCTGCACTGCGCGTTATGTCCTGAGGGTGGCGATGAACGTGGCCCAAGCGGCAGTAGGCAGCGTGAGGGTCGGGCCGGTGGGGTTCTTGGTGTCGCGGACGGGGACGACGCCGGGGAAGTCCTCGGTGATCTCGACGCAGCTCCCACCGTTGGTGTTGCTGTAGCTGCTCTTGCGCCAGTGCGCGTTGCTCAGCTCGGGGGCGTGTCGCATGTCTCGTAGTCCTCCATTGCCTTTCGAATCAGCTCCGCCGACTCGGTCAGGGAGAGGGCGTTCGCGCGCAGTACCTCGTACCGTCGCCGCCACTTCTTCACCGCGTCGCGGTCCTCGTAGAGGTACGCAGTTTCGATGCCCTCTTCGTAGGCCATCGTGGAGCCGACCGGAAGTGTCAGCAGATTGAGCGCGCCGCCCATGAGCGAGTGGGGACCCGCGTTGAACGGCATTACCTGAACTTTACTGTCCGGAGTATCCACCTGCTCCAGCAGCGCGGCCAGTTGTTTATGCATGCACTCTCGGCTGCCGATCTGCCGCCGGAGTGTGGATTCATCGATGATCGCCCATCGGAAAGGCCGCTTCTCCGAATGCCTCCTCTCTTGGCGCGACAAGCGCGCGTTGACGCGCTCTTGTATCTGCTCCTCGGTCAAGTCGTTCGGGCAGCGGAGAAGTGTGTAGGCGTACTCTCGGATCTGAAGAAGACCGGGCATCACATGCGGCTCGTAGACCTCAATGGTCTCTGCCTGCGACTCGAAATCCATGAAGCGCCGGTACTGGTCCGGATGCGCCTCCCGCTTCGCCAGTTGGTACAGCCCGTGGAACAGTCCGTCCGTCCCCAGCGCCGCGTCCAGCCTGCTCGGCAGATCCGGCGGCGGCATCAGCTCGGCCGTCTCGATCCGTGCCAGCGCGCTCTTGCTGGAGTTCACGACCGCCGCGAGCTGGAGAGCGACATGTCTGCACGCTCGCGGCGGTCGTGAACTCC
>NZ_QQNA01000030.1 GCF_003346515.1 Streptomyces corynorhini | reverse complement strand
GCGGTGGGGGCCGCGGGCCCCGCGCCCCCCACCGCCGAGGTCAGGCGCCGCACCTCCTGGCGCCAGCGCGCCGCGTACCCGTCCCCGCCCCGGCGGGCCGCGCGCCACGCCGCCGCGAGATCGTCCCCGTACGCCCTCGGCGGCTCCTCGCTCAGCAGCGCCACCACCTCCGCCGCCCGCCGCGCACCCACCTCGGGGGCGCCGTCCAACAGAGCACGCGCCAGCCGGGGATGCAGCCCCACCCGGGCCATCCGGACGCCGCGCTCCGTCACCCGCCCGTCGGCGCCGACCGCGCCGATCGCCGTCAGCACGGAGCGGGCGGCGGCCAGCGCGCCGACCGGCGGCGGATCCAGCAGCGCGAGCCCCGCGGCGGACGGGTCGCCCCAGCACGCGGCCTGGAGCGCGAACGCCGCCAGGTCCGCGACCCTGATCTCGGGGGACGGGAAACGCGCGAGCCGGCCGTCCTGCGCCTGGGACCAGCAGCGGTAGACCGTCCCCCGCGCCTCGCGCCCGGCGCGCCCGGCCCGCTGCCCGGCGCCCGCCTGGGACACCCGTACCGTCGTCAGGGCGCTCAGCCCCCGCGCGTGATCGGTGCGCGGCTCGCGCGCGAGGCCCGCGTCCACGACGATCCGTACGCCGGGCACCGTCAGACTCGACTCGGCCACCGCCGTGGCCAGCACGACCCGGCGCCCCTCCGACGCCCCGGCGAGCACCGCGTCCTGTGCCGCCGCCGGAGCCCGCCCGTGCACCTGGAGCACCTCGGCGCCGACATCGCCCAGCTGCCCGGCCACCCGGCCGATCTCGCCGACCCCGGGCAGGAAACACAGCACATCGCCCTCCCGCTCGGCCAGCGCCCGGCGCACCACCGACGCCACATGCGTCAGCAGCGCCGGATCGACCCGCATGCCGTGGGGAGGCCGTACGGAGGCGGGCGGCGGCGCCCAGACCGTCTCCACCGGGTGGGAGACGCCGTGCGCCGCCACCACCGGCGCGTCGTCCAGCAGCCGCGCCCAGCCCTCGGCGTCGGTGGTCGCCGACGCGGCGATCAGCCGCAGCTCGGGCCGGAGCGCCGACCGTACGTCCAGGAGGAAGGCGGCGACCGTGTCGGCGTCGAGATGGCGCTCGTGGCACTCGTCGAGGATGACCACGTCGACGCCCGCCAGCTCCTGGTCGCGCTGGAGACGCTGGAGCAGTACGCCCGTGGTCACCACCTCCACCACCGTCGCGCGCCCCACCACGCGCTCCCCGCGCACGGTGAAGCCGACACGCTCCCCGGCGCGCTCACCGAGCAGCCAGGCCATCCGGCGGGCCGCCGCCCGCGCCGCGATCCGCCGGGGTTCGGCGAGGATCACGCGCCGCGGCGGGCCGCCGTCGAGCAGCCCGGCCAGCGCCAGCGGCACGAGCGTCGTCTTGCCCGTACCCGGCGGAGCGCACAGCACCGCGCAGCCGTGCTCGTCGAGGGCCCGCTCCAGCGCGGGCAGGGCGGTGTGGACGGGGAGGCTGCCGAGGATGTCGTCGCGGATCACCCGTTCAGTGTCCGTCACGGCCGGTGCCGGACGAGGGGTCAGTCCCGTTCGCACACGAAGATCGCCGTGCCCGGCAGGAGGGTGCCGCGCAGCGGCGACCAGCCGCCCCACTCCTGGGTGTTCCAGGCGGGCCACTCGGGCTCCACCAGGTCGACCAGCCGGAAGCCGCCCGCCACCAGGTCCCGCACCCGGTCGCCGAGGGTCCTGTGGTGCTCGACGTAGACCGCCCGCCCCCGCTCGTCCTGCTCGACATAGGGGGTGCGGTCGAAGTAGGAGGCCGCCGCCGTGAGCCCCTCGGGCCCCGGCTCGTCGGGAAAGGCCCAGCGGACCGGGTGCGTCACGGAGAAGACCCAGCGCCCGCCCGGCCGCAGCACCCGGCGTACCTCGCGGAACACCCGTACCGGCTCCGCGACGAAGGGGACGGCGCCGTAGGCGGAGCAGGCCAGGTCGAAGGAGCCGTCCGCGAAGGGCAGCGCGCCCGCGTCCGCCTGGACCAGCGGGAACGCCGTCGAGCGGCCCTCGCCGATGCGCAGCGCGTGCTGGAGCTGGCGGTGCGAGAGGTCGAGGGCCACCGGGCGGGCGCCCTGCGCCGCCAGCCAGCGCGAGCACTGCGCGGCGCCCGCCCCGATCTCCAGGACGTCGCGGCCCTTCAGCGACTCCTGGGAGCCGAGGAGACCGGCCTCCACCTCGTCGAGCCCCTCCGGGCACCAGACGAAGCGGTCGTCGCCGAGGAAGGTGCCGTGCTCGATCTGGTAGTCGTCGGCGTTGCGGTCCCACCAGCCGCGGTTGGCGCGGCTGCTCTCCGTACCGTCGGAGTCACGGCGGGTCGCCTCGGGCTCGGCCTGGGGTTCTTGCTCTTGGATCATCATGTCCGTCGTCGTATTCTTCGGGGGATTCGGGGTGCCGCCGCCGGGGCCGTTGGCCTCAGCGAACGCGGGTTGTGCCGGGAATGAGAGGTTCAACCCCGGGTGTGCGCCTTCGCGCATTGACCGTGCCCGGCTGCCCCCGTATGCTAAAGGTTGCGCTGCGGGCTTGCGCGCCTCAGACGTAGCAGCCGCGCTCGCATCTGTGTGTCCCTCGGTTGTCGAGGCGCTTTCCCTTTGTCCGGGGCGGCGCTTCCTCGGCTGTCCGGCTTCTACAGGTGGCGATACGGGCTCCCGGCGTAGCAGTACCTACGACTCACTGTCCGCACCGGAGCCCTTTCCCACATGACGAGCAGCACCGAGACCACCGCCACCACTCCGCAGGTTGCGGTCAACGACATCGGTAACGAGGAAGCCTTCCTCGCCGCGATCGACGAGACCATCAAGTACTTCAACGACGGCGACATCGTGGATGGCGTCATCGTGAAGGTCGACCGGGACGAGGTCCTGCTCGACATCGGTTACAAGACCGAAGGTGTCATCCCGTCCCGCGAGCTTTCGATCAAGCACGACGTCGACCCCAATGAGGTCGTCAAGGTCGGCGACGAGATCGAAGCCCTTGTTCTCCAGAAGGAGGACAAGGAAGGCCGCCTGATCCTCTCGAAGAAGCGCGCCCAGTACGAGCGCGCCTGGGGCACGATCGAGAAGATCAAGGAAGAGGACGGCATCGTCACCGGTACCGTCATCGAGGTGGTCAAGGGTGGTCTCATCCTCGACATCGGCCTCCGTGGCTTCCTGCCGGCCTCCCTCGTCGAGATGCGCCGCGTCCGCGACCTCCAGCCCTACGTGGGCAAGGAGCTCGAAGCCAAGATCATCGAGCTGGACAAGAACCGCAACAACGTGGTCCTGTCCCGCCGTGCCTGGCTGGAGCAGACCCAGAGCGAGGTCCGCCAGACCTTCCTCACGACCCTGCAGAAGGGCCAGGTCCGCTCCGGCGTCGTCTCCTCGATCGTCAACTTCGGCGCGTTCGTGGACCTCGGCGGCGTCGACGGTCTCGTGCACGTCTCCGAGCTGTCCTGGAAGCACATCGACCACCCCTCCGAGGTGGTCGAGGTCGGCCAGGAGGTCACCGTCGAGGTTCTCGACGTCGACATGGACCGCGAGCGCGTCTCGCTGTCGCTCAAGGCGACGCAGGAAGACCCGTGGCAGCAGTTCGCCCGGACGCACCAGATCGGTCAGGTCGTCCCGGGTAAGGTCACCAAGCTCGTTCCCTTCGGTGCGTTCGTGCGCGTCGACGAGGGCATCGAGGGTCTGGTCCACATCTCCGAGCTGGCCGAGCGCCACGTGGAGATCCCGGAGCAGGTCGTCCAGGTCAACGACGAGATCTTCGTCAAGGTCATCGACATCGACCTGGAGCGTCGCCGCATCAGCCTCTCGCTGAAGCAGGCCAACGAGGCGTTCGGCGGTGACCCGGCCTCGGTCGAGTTCGACCCGACTCTCTACGGCATGGCCGCGTCCTACGACGACCAGGGCAACTACATCTACCCCGAGGGCTTCGACCCCGAGACCAACGACTGGCTCGAAGGCTTCGAGACCCAGCGCGAGGCGTGGGAGGGCCAGTACGCCGAGGCGCAGACGCGCTTCGAGCAGCACCAGGCCCAGGTCATCAAGTCCCGCGAGGCCGACGAGGCCGCTGCCGCCGAGGGTGCTGCCGCACCCGCCGCCGGTGGCAGTGCCCCCGCCGCCTCCGGTGGTGGCGGCTCGTACTCCTCGGAGTCCGACGACAACTCCGGCGCCCTGGCGTCGGACGAGGCGCTCGCCGCCCTGCGCGAGAAGCTGGCCGGTGGCCAGAGCTGACGCTCCGGTCGCCGCGTAAGCGGTAGCGGACAGCGGAAGTCGTACGTGAGGCCCGTCCCCTCCGGGGGGCGGGCCTCACGCGTGTCCGGCGGCGACACCACGTGGCTGGTCACCATCGACCACCGCCGCGAACCGGGCGCCCCCGCCGAGGTGTTCACCCACGCCGACGCGAACGCGTACCTCCGCGGCGGGACGGCGCACTGCCGCGTCCTCGGGCGAGGACGAGGGCCTCCTCGGGGTTGGCACCGCGGGGTGCGGGGAATGCCCGCGCTCTGTGGTGCGTTCTCTGTTGGGAACACGAGGAGGAGCGGTAACCGTGCTTGATCCGCAGGGTTTGTACGAATGGGAGCCCAAGGGCCTCGCCGTCGTCGACATGGCACTGGCGCAGGAGTCGGCGGGCCTGGTCATGCTGTACCACTTCGACGGCTACATCGACGCGGGTGAGACCGGCGACCAGATCGTCGAGAACCTGCTGGACACGCTGCCCCACCAGGTGGTGGCCCGTTTCGACCACGACAGACTGGTCGACTACCGGGCACGCCGTCCGCTGCTCACCTTCCGCCGGGACCGTTTCTCCGACTACGAGACGCCGACGCTCGACGTCCGGCTCGTCCAGGACGCCACCGGAGCGCCGTTCCTGCTGCTGTCGGGGCCGGAGCCGGATGTGGAGTGGGAGCGCTTCGCGCTGGCCGTACGGCAGATCGTGGACCGGCTCGGCGTGCGCCTGTCCGTGAACTTCCACGGAATCCCCATGGGCGTGCCGCACACCAGGCCCGTCGGTCTCACGCCGCACGGCAACCGGACGGATCTGATGCCGGGGCACCGCAGCCCCTTCGAGGAGGCGCAGGTCCCCGGCAGCGCCGAGTCCCTCGTCGAGTACCGGCTGATCCAGTCCGACCACGACGTGCTCGGTGTCGCCGCGCACGTTCCGCACTATGTCGCCAGGTCGTCGTACCCGGACGCGGCGCTGACCGCGCTGGAGGCGATCACGGCGGCGACGGGGCTGGTGCTGCCGAGCGTCGCGCACTCCCTGCGTACGGAGGCGCAGCGCACCCAGACCGAGATCGAACGGCAGTTGGGCGAGGGCGACGAGGAACTGGTCACGATGGTGCAGGGGCTTGAGCACCAGTTCGACGCGATCGCGGGTGCGGAGACCCGCGGCAATCTCGTCGCGGAGCCGGCGGAGCTGCCGTCGGCCGACGAGATCGGCCGTGAATTCGAGAAGTTCCTCGCGGAACGCGAGGGCGACGGAAGCGCGTGAGCGCCCAGCGGCCCAGCGGCCCGTGGCCTGTGGCCTGTCGGCCTCCGGAGGAGTTGTCGGCAGGCTCTGGGCGCCGTCTGACGGATCCCGCCTGGCGCGCGACGCCCGGCACGCACCGGCGCCGCGTGCTCGGGGCGCCCGCGTACGTCCCGTACACGGGTGATCCTGCGCCCCTCCGTCTGGCGAGAGCGCTCGGCATCCGGACGACGACAGAGCGTCGGGGCGGAGCGAGCGAGACGAGTGCGGCGCACCAGACGCCGCGCGGCAGGCGGGACTTCGAAGCCAGGGCCTAGGGTGGCTCCATGCTGAGGCTGGGACTTACGGGCGGAATCGGTGCGGGCAAGAGCGAGGTCTCACGCCTCCTGACCGGTTACGGCGCGGTACTGATCGACTCCGACCGGATCGCGCGGGACGTCGTGGCGCCCGGCACCCCCGGACTGGCGGCCGTGGTCGCCGAGTTCGGCCCGGAGGTGCTGACCGGCTCCGGCGCCCTGGACCGTCCGAAACTCGGCGGGGTCGTCTTCGGCGACCAGGACCGGCTGCGCGCGCTGAACGCCATCGTGCACCCGCTGGTCCGCGCCCGGTCCGCCGAACTGGAGGCGGCCGCGGGGCCGGAGTCGATCGTGGTGCACGACGTGCCGCTGCTCGTGGAGAACGGGATGAGCGCCCTGTACGACCTGGTGGTGGTCGTGGACGCGTCGCCGGAGACCCAGCTCGACCGGCTGGTACGGCTGCGCGGAATGACCGCGTCGCAGGCGCGCGAGCGGATGGCCGCGCAGGCGACCCGGGAGGAGCGTCGGAGCGCGGCGGACCTGCTCATCGACAACGACGGCCCGCTGGCGGACCTGGAACCGCAGGTCCAGGAGGTCTGGCGGGAGCTGACCGCGCGCGCCGCGGCCCGCTCCCGGGCCGGCCGGGCGGCCGAGGAATAAGCCTGCGCGGTTCCGGCGTTGAACGCGCGCAGCTAGGGAAGGATGCGATCGTGCCCGAGAGTCCCGAAACCCACGTCATCGACTATCGCGCGGCCGAGCAGCTGCTGGCCGCGCGGGATCCGCGCGGGGCCGTGAAGCTGCTGGACTCGGTCATCGCGGCCCACCCGGAGAACACGGCGGCCCGGCTGCTGCGCGCCCGCGCGTTCTTCGCCGCCGCGCAGCTGCGCCCCGCCGAACTCGAATTCGAGCTGGTCCTGGAGCGGGAGCCGGACAACGCCTTCGCGCACTTCGCCCTCGCCCGTACGTACGAGCGCTCGGGCCGTCCCGAGCAGGCGCAGCGGCACTTCCGGCTGGCGGCGGCGCTTGACCCGAAGCCGGAGTACGTGAAGGCCGCCCGGTTCGACGCCGACGGGGCCTGAGCGGGGGTCGGCGGACCCCCGCTCAGGCCCCGTCGGAGCGGGGGTCGGCCGACCGCTGGCCGCCGACCCGGGCTGGGGGCTCGACCCACCTCACGGGCTCACCTCAAAGGCTCAAAGGGGCGGGCTCAGGATGCCGGGTGCAGCTCAGGATGCCGGGTTCGAAGGGGCGGGCAGGGGCTGTCCGGCCCCTTTGAACCCGGTCAGGAGCGGCGCCGCCCGCCGCCCATGCCCGTACGGTTGCGCCGCTGACGTATCAGATCGCGTTCCCTCTCGCGGTCCTCCGTCAGGATCACGTTCGGCCCGTGCCCGGGTGGATACGGGCCGACGTCCCGCCCCGGCTGGAAGCGCGGGCCCTGGCGGAAGTGGCGCAGGATCACGACGAGGTCGGTCACGACGATCAGCAGGAGCACCGCGCAGGCCAGCGCCCACCAGGGCCGCCCGGCCAGCGCGAACACCACGGTGCCCGCGCCGGTCCAGAACACACCCCACAGGCTCAGCCAGAACCGCATGCGCAGGGGGCTGCGCGCGGTGACAGGTTCGCTTCCGGTACGCGTACGCATGACACATCGCACCTCCCGTCCGTTATGTGCCCATCTTCTATGTACCCACTGTCTTCTATGTACCCACTGTCCCGGCTTCGAATGCGCGTGCGGCCGGTGTCAGTGCACCACGCGGTAGCTCCGCCACGGACCGGCGCCGGGCGCGATCACGTCGGAGACCGTGGTGGCGACATAGATGGAGTCCTTGCCGGTGCAGTCGGTCGTCCGGTACATGACGATGTCGGCCAGAGTGCGGTTGGTGACCGCGACCGCCCCGGCCGGTGCCAGCCGGTGACAGCCCCGGACCGCCGGACTGTCCACCTGGACCATGCGCTTCCGCGCGGTCTCGTACGCGATGGTGCCCAGGGCGCTGCGGCCGAGGCCGGAACAGCCGGTGGTGGCGGCGAGAGCGAGGCACGCTGCCCCGGCCGCGAGGCCGAGGCGCCGGTGCTGGGTCACGGACATGGGCGGTCCTCGTCTGTGCGGGAGCGGCGTACGCGGTGCCGGAGCGGCCGGTCCCCGGCGGGTCCGGCGCTGGAGGTCACACTGCCCGATCGCCGGGGTGGCGGCACCCGGGGCGCGTCCGGCCGGGGGAGCGGGCGGGCGGCGGCGCGGCTCGCGGACCGTTCCGTACCCGCCGGTGTCGCGGCTCTTGGGCCGCACGTCTCGACCGGCGGGTCATACAGGGCATACCGTGGATATGAGCACCATCGGTCCGGCGTCTGGGGGCCCATCATGGTCGAGGAACTGGTCATCGCGGTCATCGCGGTGGTCTGCGCGTGCGCTCTCTACGGGATGGCGGCGGCTCGGGTCGTCAAACAGTACGAGCGGGGCGTGGTCTTCCGCCTCGGCCGACTGCGCGAAGGCGTCAGGGGGCCCGGGTTCACCACGGTCGTCCCGTTCGTGGACAAGCTCCACAAGGTCAATATGCAGATCGTGACGATGCCGGTCCCCGCACAGGACGGCATCACGCGCGACAACGTCACCGTGCGTGTCGACGCGGTGATCTACTTCAAGGTCGTGGACGCGGCCGACGCGGTGATCCGGGTGGAGGACTACCGGTTCGCGGTGTCGCAGATGGCCCAGACGTCCCTGCGGTCGATCATCGGCAAGAGCGATCTCGACGACCTGCTGTCGAACCGGGAGAAGCTGAACCAGGGGCTGGAACTGATGATCGACAGCCCGTCGATCGGCTGGGGCGTGCAGATCGACCGTGTCGAGATCAAGGACGTGTCGCTGCCGGAGACGATGAAGCGGTCGATGGCGCGCCAGGCCGAGGCGGACCGTGAGCGCCGCGCTCGGGTGATCAACGCGGACGCGGAGCTGCAGGCGTCGAAGAAGCTCTCCGAAGCGGCCAAGCAGATGTCCGGACAGCCCGCCGCGCTCCAACTGCGGCTGCTGCAGACCGTGGTGGCCGTCGCCGCCGAGAAGAACTCCACGCTGGTCCTGCCGTTCCCCGTCGAGCTGCTCCGGTTCCTGGAGCGGGCCACACCGGCCGAGGCGGTTCAGGCCGTGCAGGCCGTCTCGGGAGCCGTACAGGCAGCCGGGCCCACCGCACCCACCGCACCTGCCGCACCTGACGCATCCGCCGCGCCTGCCGCCCCCGGACCCGCACCGGCTGCCACCGCGCCTGCCGAGTCGGCCGCGCCTGTCACGCCCGCCGCGCCCGCCGCGCCCGCCGAGCCTGTCGCGCAGGACGAGCCGGCCGAACCCGCCGGGGCCTCGCCGCTCGACGCGGCTTCGGCGGAGCCGGTGCCGCCCCGGCTCTGAAACCGCTGGTCAGAGCCGACTGTCAGACCCCCCGCCTAGACTCGCAGAGGTAATCGGATCTCGGGCCGCCCCTGTGCGGGGCCCCGGGTCCGACGGGTTTTCGGCGGGAGGGAGACGACGACCATGCGGCCGTTCACGGTGCCGGCGGGCTGTGCCGCCGTCTTCCTGCCCGCCGGGCTGCCCCGCGAGGGGCGCGTCGCCTTCTGGTTCCCGGACGCGCCGGACCGCCCGCCGCCCCTGACCCCGGTGGCGGACGCGGGGACGGGGGCCGCCTCGGAGCGTTCGGGGCTCGGCGCGGGCGAGGTGACGGTCGTACGGGACGAGGGAGAGGGCGCTCGGGCGCTCACGGCCCTGGCCGTGCTGCTGCCCGTCGCCGAGGCGCTCCCGCTGCTGGTCGGCGCCCGGCACGACAGGTCGGCCCATCCCGCCGCCGCGTGCTGGGGCGCCGCCGCGCTGCACGCCCTGCATGTGATCGCGCGCGGCAGGCTGCTGCCCGGACTGACCGCGTCCGACCACGACGCCTGGCGGGCAGGACCGCTCGACGCCGACGACATCGCGCAGCTGCGCGCCGTCGCCGCCGCGATGCCCCCCGAGGCGCACGCCGTGCCCCTCACCCGGGAGGGCCCGGACGAGGAGGGGCTGCGGCTGCCCGAGCCGGAGGCCCTCGTCCGGGCGTTCCTGGACGCCGTGGCCGACTCCCTGCCGCGCACCCCGGCCGCCGCGCACGCGGCGGGCGCCCCGTTCGCGGCGCGGGCCGCGCAGCATCTGCCGGGGGCCAGGACCTGGGCGGCGGAGGCTGCGGCGGGGATGGACGCGGGGGTGCGGGTCTCGCTGCGGCTCGACCTGTCGGCGTACGAGCTGTTCGACCGGGCGGAGACGGCCGCCGGGCCGGACGACGCCGTGCGCAGGGCCGGGGCCGCCCTGGTCCAGATCCACAGCCTGGCCGATCCCACCCTGGTCATCGACGCCGCGGCGCTCTGGGCGGGGGAGAGCGCCGACAGCTTCGGCCCGCGCGCCCGGATCGACGCGATGCTCGCGCTGCGCAGGGCGGCCCGTGTCTGGGCCCCGCTCGCCCGGCTCCTGGAGAGCGACGTCCCCGACGCGCTGCCGCTCTCCGAGGACGAGCTGTACGACCTGCTCGGCCCCGGCGCCGCCCGGCTCGCCTCGGCGGGGGTCGCCGTGCACTGGCCCCGGGAGCTGGCCCGTACGCTGACCGCCGCCGCGGTCGTGCGGCCCGCGCCGGGATCCGCCACGGACGGCACGCCGTTCTTCGACAGCGAGGAGCTGCTCAAGTTCAACTGGCAGCTGGCGCTCGACGGAGACCCCCTCACCGAGGGCGAGATGGACGCGCTCGCCGAGTCGCACCGCCCGATCGTGCGGCTGCGCGACCAGTGGGTGGTCGTCGACCCCGCCCTCGTGCGCAAGGCGCGCAAGCGCGAACTGGGCCTGCTGGAGCCGGTCGACGCCCTGGCCGCCGCGCTCACCGGCACCGCCGAGGTGGACGGCGAGACGGTCCATGCCGTCCCGACGGGGGCGCTCGCCGCGCTGCGCGACCGGCTCGTCGCCGGCCCCGCCGCCGTGCCCCAGCCGCCCGCGCTCGCCGCCACGCTCCGCGACTACCAGCTGCGCGGGCTGGCCTGGCTCGACCTGATGACCTCCCTCGGCCTCGGCGGCTGCCTCGCGGACGACATGGGCCTCGGCAAGACCATCACGGTCATCGCCCTGCACCTGCACCGCGCCCGCCGGGCGCCCACGCTGGTCGTCTGCCCCGCGTCCCTCCTCGGCAACTGGCAGCGGGAGGCCGCCCGCTTCGCCCCCGGCGTGCCCGTACACCGCTACCACGGCGCCGGACGCACCCTCGACGGCGTCTCGGAGGGCTTCGTCCTCACCACGTACGGGACGATGCGCTCCAGCGCCGACGCGCTCGCCGCCCACACCTGGGGCATGGTCGTCGCCGACGAGGCCCAGCACGTGAAGAACCCGTTCTCGTCCACGGCCAAGGCGCTGCGCACCATCCCGTCACCCGCCAGGGTCGCGCTGACCGGCACCCCCGTCGAGAACAACCTCTCCGAGCTGTGGGCCCTGCTCGACTGGACCACCCCAGGGCTGCTCGGCCCGCTCAAGGCGTTCCGCGCCCGCCACGCCCGCATCGTGGAGAACGTCGAGAACGCCAGGAGCGCCGACGTCAAGGACGCGGAGAACGAGGAGGCGGTGGAGCGGCTGGCCCGGCTGGTCCGGCCCTTCCTGCTGCGCAGGAGGAAGTCCGACCCCGGCATCGTGCCCGAGCTGCCCCCGAAGACCGAGAGCGACCACCCCGTCGCCCTCACCCGGGAACAGGCGTCGCTGTACGAGGCGGTCGTCCGCGAGACCATGGCGGCCATCGAAGCGTCCGAGGGCATCGCGCGCCGCGGCCTCGTCATGAAGCTGCTCACCTCGCTCAAACAGATCTGCAACCACCCGGCGCAGTATCTGAAGGAGGACGCGGCCCGGCTCACCGGCCGCTCCGGCAAGCTCGCGCTGCTCGACGAGCTGCTCGACACGATCCTCACGGAGGACGGCTCGGTGCTCGTCTTCACCCAGTACGTGTCGATGGCGCGGCTGCTCTCCGCCCATCTCACGGCCCGCGCGATCCCGTCCCAGCTGCTCCACGGCGGCACGCCGGTCCTGGAGCGCGAGCGGATGGTGGACCGGTTCCAGTCGGGCGAGACCCCGGTCTTCCTCCTCTCCCTCAAAGCGGCGGGCACCGGTCTCAACCTGACCAGGGCCGGTCATGTCGTCCACTTCGACCGCTGGTGGAACCCGGCCGTGGAGGAGCAGGCCACCGACCGCGCCTACCGCATCGGCCAGACCCAGCCCGTCCAGGTCCACCGGCTCATCGCCGAGGGGACCGTCGAGGACCGGATCGCCGAGATGCTCGCCTCGAAACGCGCGCTGGCCGACGCCGTCCTCGGCTCCGGCGAGGCCGCGCTCACCGAGCTGACCGACCGTGAGCTGGGCGATCTGGTCTCCCTGCGGAGGCCCGCGTGAAGACGCGCCGCACGCCCCGGCACGACGACCGCCGCCGCACGTTCCCCGCCCTGCCCCCGAGGCCCGGCGCGCAGGGCGAGTTCGCCGCCACCTGGTGGGGCAACGCCTGGGTGGAGTCCATGGAGGAGAGCGCCCTCGACCCGGCCAGACTCCAGCGCGGCCGCCGCTACGCGGACGGGGGCCATGTCGACGCGATCACCGTCACCCCCGGCCGGGTCATGGCGTACGTCCACGGCTCCAGGCCCCGCCCCTACCGTACGGAGATCCGGCTGCGCACCCTCGTCCAGGACGACTGGGAGGATCTCCTCGACGCGGCGGCGGCCCGCCCCGACCACATCGCCGCCCTGCTCGACAAGGACATGCCGCACACGCTCGTGGCCGCGGCCGATCTCCTGCCCTCGGTGGGCGACCTGACGCCGGACTGCTCCTGCCCCGACGACGGCTACCCCTGCAAGCACGCCGCCGCGCTCTGCTACCAGACGGCCCGGCTCCTGGACGAGGACCCGTTCGTCCTCTTCCTGATGCGCGGCCGGGGCGAACAGGAAGTCCTCGCCGACCTGACCCGCCGCAACGCCACCCGCTCCGCCACCGAACGGACCGCGAGCGCACCGCCCATGGCGACGGTCGCGGCCGACGAGGCCCTCGTCCCACGCACCCGCCCGCCCCTCCCGCCGCCGTTCCCCGTCCCCGCGCTGCCCGGCAGGCCGCCCGCCTACCCGGATCTCACCGGCGCGCCCGACCCGCTCGCGCTCGACCTGCTCGCCACCGAGGCCGCCGCCCGCGCGCACACCTTCCTCACCACCGGCCTCGACCCCGTCGGCGCGCTCACCCCGTGGCAGGACGCGGTGCGCCTGGCCGCCGCCCATCCCGGTTCCGGCCTGGCCGCCTCCACCCGCGCCCTCTACCGGGATCTGGCGGCGGCCGTCGACCGCACCCCCACCGACCTGGCCCGCGCCGTCGCGGCCTGGCGCCAGGGCGGCCCGGCGGGACTCGCCGCGCTGGAAGAGGCGTGGGACCCGCCGGCCGGCCCCTTCGACCGGGCCCGCCCCGCCCTGGTCTCGGCGGACTTCCCGCACTTCCGCCCCTGGCGCAACCGGCTCTCCACCGATTCCCTGCAGCTCAGGTTCGGCCGCGACGCCCTCTGGTACGGATACGAGTCGGACCGCGGCCGCGAGGACTGGTGGCCGCGCGGCACCCCCGACACCGACCCGGTCGGCGCACTCGCCGCCCTGCTGGGGAGGTGACCGGTAAGGTCGGACGTCCGTACTGGTTCGGCGGTCGAAGGGGGCCCGGTGGGAGCCGAGTTGGCCATGGCGGTGATGACGGCGGTGCTCCAGCAGGTGGCGACGGACGGCTGGACGCGCGCCCGCGACGGGCTCGTGGGCGTCTTCCGGCGACGGCGCTCCGCGACCTCGGACTCGGTGGAGTCCGAGCTGGAGTCGGCGCGCGCCGCGCTCGCCGAGGCACGCCGCCGGAACGACGACGCGACCGCCGACCGGCTGCTCGCCGACTGGAGCGACCGGCTGCTGCGCAACGTCCTGACGGACCCGGACGCCGAGCCCGAACTGCGCGCCCTGCTGACCGAACTGGCGCCCGGCGCGGTCACCTTCAACGGTGAGGTCAGCGCGGGATCCGCGATCCAGGCGGGCGAGATCAGCACCCTGAACCAGCATCTGCACTTCCACGGCCCCACCGCCACGCAGCGGTCGGCCGGCCCGGCCGCCGTACCGGCGGGCCCGGCGGCCCAGGTGGCCCCGGCGGCCCCGGTGGCGGAACATCAGCTGCCGCTGGAGGAGGAGCCGTTCGAGAACAGGGACGAGCAGCGCGCCCAAGTGCTGCGGGCCCTCGACGAGCACCGCGAATCGCCCCTCGTCCGTCCGCTGACCGTCGTCATCAGCGGAGTCGGCGGCATCGGCAAGACCGCGCTGGCCGTCCGGCTCGCCCACGAACTCGCCCCCCGCTTCACCGGCGGCAGCGCCTACCTCGACCTGGACGAGTGGCGCACCGCCGGATCCGTCGACGCCGACGCGATCCTCAGACACCGGCTGCGCCGCCTCGGAGTGGCGGAGAGCTGGCTGCCGGGGGAGTACCGCGCGCTCGTGGACCTCTACAAGGACAGGACCCGCGGCGCGCGCACGGTCCTGGTCATCGACAACGCGTGGTCCGCCGACGAGGTCACCACCCTGCTTCCGCACTCGGCCGACGCGCTGGTCCTCGTCACAGGACAGCGGCGGCTGCCCGCCCTGGAGGCGCGCGGCGCGATCGGACTCGCGCTGGGGCCGCTGTCCCACGGGCACAGCTCCGACGTGCTCCGCAAGATCGTCACCGCCGTACGGCCCGACGAGTCGCCCCGCACGATGGCCGCGCTCGCCCGCCTCTGCGACGGCTTTCCCGCCGCCCTGCGCGCGGTGGGCACCCTCCTCCACGAACACCCCACCAGACGTACGGAGCGGCTCGTCGCCGACCTCACGTCCCAACTCCACGAGAGGGGCCTGCCCGTGGTGGAGGCGGTCTGGAACACCACGTACGACGAGCTGCCCGCGCCCGCCGCGCTGCTCTACCGGCTGCTGCCCCAGTACCCCGGCTACGACATCACCCCGGAGGCCGCGGCGGCCCTCCTCGGCACGGGCTTCGACGACGCGGAGGACGCCCTCGGCGCCCTGGTGCGGGCCGGGCTGCTGGAGATGTCGCCCACCGCGTCGCCCGCGCACGACGGCCGGTTCCGCCTGCACGGACTGCTGCGCGCGCACGCCACGCGCTGCGCCGACCGGCACGGCGACCCGGCCGAGACCGAGGAAGGGCTGCGCCGGCTCCTCCTCTGGTACCGCAGGCAGGCGGAGCGGGCCGACCGCACGATAGCCGCCGCCCGGCTGCGGCAGGCCGAGCCCGTCGCCGAGCTGCCGTACGCGCCCGACCTGCCGTTCGCGGACGAACCGGAGGCGCGGAGCTGGCTCGACGCCGAACGCAAGGCGCTCTACGGATGGGTGCGGATCGCGGCCGGCCTCGGCGAGGACACCCACGCCTGGGCGCTGTGCGAGCCGCTGTGGAAGCACTACGAGGACCAGGGCAATCACGACGACGCGATCCGCGCCTTCACCATCGGCCGCGACGCAGCCCAGCGCTGCGAACGCCCCGACGCGCTGATCCGGCTGCGCTGCCAGCTCGCCCAGGCACTCTGGTTCGGGGGCAGGGCGGCCGAGGCGGACACCGAGACGGAGCAGGCCGTACGGTCGGCCGAGGCGGTCGTCCCCGGCGGCGGACTGCACGCCTCGGCGCTGGAGTTCCGGGGCAAGTTCCTCGCCTGGCGCGGCGAGCCCGACCGGGCCGCCGACTGCTTCCGGCAGTCCCGCGACATCCATCGCGCGCTGCGCCCCGAGCCCAACGCGTACGGCGTCCTGCTCCAGAGCTTCCTGCTCGGAAGGACCCTGCGCGCCGCCGGTCGGCTGCCCGAGGCGGAGACCGAGACACAGACGGCGCTGGAGCTGGCGCGCGAGCAGCGCCACGACCGTATGATCGCGCGGTCCGAGGCCGAACTCGGCCGGATCCAGCGGGCTCTGGGGCGGCCCGAGCGGGCGGTGGCCGCGCTGGAGAGGGCACTGGAGCTGGAGCGGCGGCGCGGCTCGACGTACGACGAGGCCGTGCTCGGCGAGGAACTCGCGGAGCTGGCCGAGGAGAGCGGCGACCCGCGGGCGGCCCGGGAGTACCGCGCCCGCGCGCGCGAGCTGCGGGTACGGGCGGGGGCGGGAGCGGCGCCGCGGACACCCTGAAGGCGAAGGGCCCGGCGGGGCGCTCGCGAGACGCCCGGCCCGACGGCCTCGCGAGACGCCCTCGCCCGACGCCCTGGCCCGATGCGCCGATCCGGTGCGCCGATCCGGTGCGCCGACCAGATGACCTGAGCCGGTGACCTGAGCCGGTGACCTGCGCCGGTGACCTGAGCCGATGACCTGCGCCGAGGCCCCGCCCGGTGGCCGGGTGGCGCGCTCACAGCTCCGCGTCCGCGCCCCCGTCCGTCCCGTACGCCAGCGTCACCGTCGCGCGCCGCCCTCCCACCACGCAGTCGAGGGTCACCGGCAGGCGGGGTTCCGCGGTCGTCTCCAGCCAGCCGTGGACCCCGCAGAGGACGGCGGCCGGGTCGGGCCGTACCAGCGGCCCGCCCCCGGTGGCGGCTGCCGCGGCGATCCGAACGGACAGCAGCCCCGGTCCTTCGGCGCACGGCGGTTCGCGGCGGCGCAGCACGCAGTGGTCGGGCGCGAGGACGGCCGCGGCGCTCCGGCAGCCGGGGAACTCCGCCAGCACATGGGCGGTCCAGGCCGCCGCTGTCCAGCCCACGGCAGGCCCCGGCGCGCTACCGGGACCGGACTCGGAGCCGGGCCCGGGGCCGGTCGGCCTGGCCCGCCGGACGACGATCCCGGCGCTCCGCATCTCGTTCAGCGTCGAGAGGCCGTCCTCCGCCACCACGTGTCCGTCCCGGGGCCCGCCGTCCAGCGGATGGCGCGCGACCGACACGCTCGTCCCCGCCGTGTCGACCTGGGCCACCAGCGCCGTGGGGCGGCGCGCCGGGATCCGGGGAACGGGCAGCGGACGCGCGGGGACGGGCCCCGGGTACGGATCGAGCCCGAGCAGCGCGTAGCAGTGGGCGCGCAACCGTTCCAGCGAGTGCCCCTGCTCGGCGAAGGCCGCGGCGGCGAGCGCCGTGCCGTCCCCCGGCCGGTGGGCGACGACGGCGGCCTCGACCTGGGCGCCGGGCGGCTCCTGGTCCGACCAGCGGGCCGCTCGGGCGAGGAGCCCGGCCATGGGGCTGGCCGGGATCAGCTCCGTGCCGTCGTCGTAGCAGCCGATCACCGGCCGGTCCTGGGCCGCCGCGTACAGCGCCGTCGACCCGTGGTCGGTCAGTACACAGTCGGCGGCGACGAGGACCGAGGCCCACTCCTCGTGGGGCCGCGCCAGCAGCAGCCCCGACTCCGGCGCGGGCGCGAGCCGCTGCCGCAGCGCGAACTCGCCGAGGTCGCTGTGGACATTGGGGTGGACGACGAGAGCCACCTGATAGGCGTCGAAGGGCAGTTCCGCGGTCAGCAGCGCCGGCAGCCCCGGCCGGCGTGCGAGCAGCGACTCGGGACCCCAGGTGGACACCACGGCCACCAGCCGCCGCCCCCCGGTCCCCAGCGCCTCGCGGAACCGCTCCCGGCGCGGCCCCGAGGCCAGGATCCGGTCGAGCGTCGGGTCCCCGACGACGGCGGCCCGCGCCGCCACCGCGGGCGCCCGCTCGGCGAGCGCGGCCAGCTGGTCGGGGTGGGCGAGGGCGTGGAACGCGGCGAGCGGTGCCCCGTCGCGCAGCAACTGCCGAGGATGCAGACCGGAGGCGGAGTCGTCCCCGGAGGCGTGCGGCAGCCGCTTGTTGAACCCCGCGCCGTGCGGCAGCAGCACCAGCGGCCCCGGCAGCTCGTCCAGCGGCCCGTTCGGACTCGCCGCCACCACGAGATCGTGCCCGCCGCGCACCGCCTCCGGCCACGCCACGGTCCGCGCGCCGACCCCGTCGAGCGCCGCGAGCGCGTCCGTACCGAAGTCGGAGCCGGGCACGAGCGTGAAGCGGGGCCGCACCCGGGGGTCACCGGCGAAGACGGGAACGGCGTCGAGCAACCGGTGCAGCGCGGTCGCCGACCGTACGGCGTACAGCACGGTCCGCTGTTCGGTGTCCGGGTCGGGAGCGTGCGCCGCCCGCGGCGCGCGGTGCGACATGCCGGTCTCCTCAACTGCCCTTACGGCTGAGGGTCCGTGCGGTGGCTCCGGCGACATGGTGAAGATCGTACGCGCAGGGCACACGTCCCGCCCGGTACGTGACAGGCCGGAGCCGGGGGTACGGACGGTCGCGGCGCGGTGCGCGCGCGGTCGCCCGGTACCCCCGGCTCCGGGGCGGATCCGTAGGCCCGGCCGTGGCGGCGGACGGGTGGGGACCGAAGGGTGCGAGGGTCAGGCGGTGTGCAGGGTGAGGCCGTAGCGGCTCAGGATGGGTTTGATCGGCTGGTAGAAGGAGTTGCCGCCGCTGCTGCAGTTGCCCGAGGCGCCCGAGGTGACGCCCTGCGCCTGGTCACCGCTGATGAAGGAGCCGCCGGAGTCGCCGCCCTCGGCGCAGGCGCTGGTCTGCGTCAGCGAGTAGACGAGCTGGCCGTTGCCGTAGTTGACGGTGATGTTCTTGCCCTGGAGGGTGCCGCAGCGCCAGTGGGTCGTGGAGCCGGAGCGGCAGATCGAGGCGCCGACCGGGGCCTCGTTGGAGCCGCGGACCAGCTGGTCGGAGACGGTGCCCCAGCCGAGGACGACCGGGACGGTCCACCAGCCGCTGCCGACGTTCACCCAGGCGTAGTCGTTGCCGGGGAAGGTCGAGCCCTGGAAGTTGCCGATGTACGAGCGGTCCCAGCCGCTGACCGAGGCGCCGGTGCCCCCGCAGTGGCCGGCGGTGACGAAGCCGCCGTGCACGGAGAAGCCGATGGAACAGCGGACGTTGCCGGTGTAGTACGGGTCGCCGCCGACGGTGCCCGCCGCGGTGGTGCTGGGCGCCTGGGTGGTCTCCTCGACGGTGACGGGACCGGCCTTCTCGGCGCGGGCCACGAAGGCGCGGACAGCGCTGTCGTTCCGCTGGTCGGCCACGACGTTCACGACGACCTGGTTGGTCTTCGCGTCGACGCCCCAGCCGGCGACGCCGTCGGGCGCGGACTTGCCGAGCGCGTCGATCTTCGTCTTGGTGGCGTCGAGCAGGCTCGCGCTGTGCTCGACCACGCGTACCGTCGCACCGGTCGCCCGGATGGCCTCCGCCTTGCCGGAGTCGGTGACGGCGACCGTCAGGGTGTCGCTGGCCGCGTTGTACCAGGAGCCGCCGTACGACGCTCCGGCCGCGCGAACGGCCTTGCTCTCCACGGCGGTCGCGGTCTTCTCCGCGGCCAGCCGCGCCTTGGCCTGTCCGGCCGTCAGCCCCAGGTCCTTCTGCATGGCGGTGAGCATTCCGGCCGAGGCGGGTGCCTCCTCGGCGGAGGTGGCCGCGGCGGCGGGGGCGAATCCGGCGGTCGCCCAGCTGCCGACGAGGAGGAGGGCGGACAGGCCGGTACGTATGACTGTCTTGCGTCTCATGGGGGATGGCCCTTCTGGTTCCAACAAGGTGGGGGTGGAGCAGCAGGTGTATGAGAGCGCTCTCTGGCGCTGTCAGCGGGAGCGTAGCCGAGGAGCATTGGCAGGTCCATACCAATGAGGCCGGGAGTTGGGGCCGTCGGCCGGGGCCGATTATTCGTTCGAACTTCCGTCCCTGGCCTTGTTAATGTCCGAACGTGGCGAAATTGAATCAGATCATCGCAGTGGAGAAGGGCGTCAAAGCCAAGGCGCAGCAGGACGTGACGGCCGTTCAGCACGGTCTCCAGAAGCCGGCGCTGCTGGCTGGAATCTCCCGTACGTACCAGCCCAAGGACGAGGAGGGTGAGCAGCTGCCTCCCGAGTCCACCCGGGTCCAGGTCCAGGCCGAGGACGTACTGCGGGAGACGGCCAGGACCCTGACGAGACTGTTCGACGTGACGGCCACCAAGGACTGGGCCAACTGCTCGGCGCGTGCCGACGTCACCGTCGACGGGCGGGTGCTGATCGCCGAGGTGCCGGTGGCCCATCTGCTCTTCCTGGAGAAGCAGCTGACGGATCTGAACACCTTCGTGCGCAGGCTGCCCGTGCTGGACGCGTCGGAGTCCTGGAGCCAGGACCCGTCGACGGACGCGTGGAAGACGGAGGCCGTGCGGACGCTCCGGACGAAGAAGGTGCCGCGCAACCACGTGAAGGCGGAGGCCACGGAGAAGCACCCGGCGCAGGTCGAGGTGTACTACGAGGACATCCCCGTCGGCTACTGGACCACGGTGAAGTTCAGCGGGGCGCTGCCGGCCCGCCGGGTGAACGAGCTGCTCGACCGGGTCGAGAAGCTCCAGCAGGCCGTCAAGTTCGCCCGCGAGGAGGCCAACGGCGCCGAGGTCACCGACCAGCGGGCGGGTGACGCGATATTCGGCTACCTGTTCGGGTAGCCTCTGTGACTCCCCGGCCACCCGCCATGGGCGTGCCGGGGCGCGCGAGGAGCGCACGCTGAAACTGAAGTTTGTCGTGAAGACGCGGTACCGCCGATGAGCGGATCGCGTTCAATCTCAGGCTCTCGCTCCAGATTCAGTATTCGCCGCCGATCGCCGGAACGAACGGGCCCAGACCCCGGACGTCGAAATGCCGGTTCAAGTCCGGCCTGCGCAGCTCGATGCGCGGTGGTCCAAAGGCAGGACGCGGCGACTTCACACTGATCTGGGTTCTTCAATGTGCCGGTGTGCGACATGGGTGGCATCTCAGGGCCCGGGAGGTCGGCTACACCCCCCGGGCCCGCTCCTTTGTGCGGCCTTCTGTGGCCTTCTGCGGCCCGCTGCGGCCTTCTGCGGCCGTTGTGCGGCCCTCTTGCGGCCCTCGCTTCGCGGCCCTCACTGCCGGTAGCCGCTGAGGAAGCGGCCGATACGGCTGATGGCGGCGTCGAGGTCGTCCGCGTACGGCAGCGTCAGGATCCGGAAGTGGTCGGGGCGCGGCCAGTTGAAGCCCGTTCCCTGGACGACCTGGATCTTCTCGCGCAGCAGCAGGTCCAGCACGAACCGCTCGTCGTCGTGGATCTTGTGGACCTTGGGGTCGAGCCGGGGGAACGCGTACAGCGCCCCCCTCGGCTTCACGCACGTGACGCCGGGGATCTCGTTGAGCTTCTCCCAGGCCCGGTCGCGCTGTTCATGGAGCCTGCCGCCCGGCGCCACCAGCTCCTTGATGGTCTGACGACCGCCGAGGGCGGCCTGAATGGCGTACTGGGCGGGCGCGTTGGGGCACAGGCGCATCGACGCGAGCATCGTGAGCCCCTCCAGATAGCTCCGCGCGTGCTGCTTCGGGCCGGAGACGACCAGCCAGCCGGAGCGGAAACCGGCCACGCGGTACGTCTTCGACAGCCCGCTGAAGGTCAGCACGACCAGATCGGGGGCGAGGGCGGCGGCGGTGTGGTGGACCGCGTCGTCATAGACGATCTGGTCGTACATCTCGTCGGCGAACACCATCAGCTGGTGGCGGCGGGCGAGATCGAGGATGCCCTCGACGATCTCGCGCGGATAGACGGCGCCGGTGGGGTTGTTGGGGTTGATGATCACGACGGCCTTCGTCCGGTCGGTGATCTTCGCGGCCATGTCGTCCAGATCCGGGTACCAGTCCGCCGACTCGTCGCACAGATAGTGCACGGCCCGGCCCCCGGCCATCGTCGTGACGGCCGTCCACAGCGGGAAGTCGGGCGCCGGGATCAGGACCTCGTCGCCGTCCTCCAGCAGCGCCTGCACGGACATCGCGATCAGCTCGGACGCCCCGTTGCCGAGGAAGACGTCGTCGACGGTGACATCGGGCAGCCCCAGGGTCTGGTAGCGCTGGGCGACGGCGCGGCGCGCCGAGAGGATGCCGCGCGAGTCCGTGTATCCGTGCGCCTTGGGCAGCATCCGGATCATGTCCTGGACGATCTCCTCGGGCGCCTCGAACCCGAAGAGCGCGGGGTTCCCCGTGTTCAGGCGCAGCACGCTGTGGCCCGCCTCCTCCAGGGCGTCCGCCTGCTCGATGACCGGCCCGCGGATCTCGTAGCAGACCTCGTTCAGCTTGCTCGACTGCCGGAATTCCATGCGGTGGCCTCCCAGACCTTGGTGCGATACTTGGTTTTACCAAGTGTGAGCTTGGAAAGTCCAACGACATGTCTAAACTGAGTCGCATGCCACGCCGTAGAAGCTACGACCAGTACTGCGCCGCCGCCCGTGCCCTCGACGCCGTGGGCGACCGCTGGACCCTGCTGATCGTGCGGGAACTGCTCGCCGGTCCCCGCCGCTACACCGATCTGCACGCCGACCTGCCGGGCGTCAGCACCGATGTCCTCGCCTCCCGGCTCAAGGACATGGAGCGCGACGAACTGGCCACGCGCCGTAAGCTGCCCCCGCCGGCCGCCGCGTACGTGTACGAACTCACCGAGCGCGGGCGTGCGCTGCTGCCGGTCCTCGGGGCGCTGGCGGAGTGGGGCGCGCCCGCGCTGCGCGAGCGCCGGCCGACCGACGCCGTACGGGCGCACTGGTTCGCCGTACCGCTGCTGCGGGCGCTTTCCGGACCGGCCGGCCCGCACGCCGAGGGCGTGGTGGAGGTGCGCCTCGACGAAGGGGTGTTCCATCTGCGGCTCGGCGCGGCCGATCCTCTCGGGGCGCACGCTCCGGGCACCGGTGACACCGGCGTGTACGGGGACGGTCCGGCCGAGCGCCCCGACGCCTGTCTGGTAATGGACGCGGTGGCCTGCCGCGAACTGGGCGAGGGGACGGCGACGGTCGCGGACGGCGTGCGGGACGGGCATGTCGAGGTGCTCGGCGACGGCGTGCTCGCCAAGGCGCTGCGCGGGGAGTGAACCGGCCGGGGGCGCGCGCGGCGCCCCTCGGGGTGAGCGTCCTGGTCGCGCGCGGTCCCGTTTCCGGCCCGGGAAAAAAGGGAAGATTCACACCTGATGTCAGGTTTTCCCACGCGGTGATCGGGGTGGGACGGGCGACGATGACGGGACCGGAGGCACCTACGGATACGGAAGCGGCCACGGGCGGCGACGGAGCGCCCCCGGTCGCCGACGTGGCCACGGCCACGCTCGACGCCCGGGGCATCGTGTCCGCCTGGAGCGCGGGCGCCCGCGCGCTCCTCGGGTACCGCCGCTCCGAGATCGTGGGCCGGCCCGCCGCCCCGCTCCTCGCCGTACCGGCGCCCGGGTCCGGCCGGGCCACGCGCGCCCTGCGGACCCTGGACGAGCGCGGCCGGTGGCACGGGACGGTGACGCTGCGGCGCCGCGACGGCGCCACCGTGGACGTACCCCTGCTGGCCCACTCCCGCAGGACACGGGACGGCACCGACGAGTGGTTTCTCGTCTCCCGCCACGAAAGGCCCGCCGCCCAGGGACCGCCCGCCCGGCGGGCGGCCCCCGGCACGGACCGTGACCGTGACGCTCCGGACGACGAGCTGTTCGAGCAGTCCTTCGTCCAGTCCCCGTGCACGGAGGGCATCTACGACACGCAGCTGCGGCTGCGGCACGCGAGCGAAGGCGTGGAGCGCGTCCTGGGCTTCGCGGAGCGGGACATCCGCGGGCTGCGGCTGTCGGAGTTCGCGCCGGGACCCGTCTCCGACGACATCGAGCGGCATATGCGGCTGGCGGTGGAGACCGGCGAGGCGCAGGAGCTGGAAGTGCCCACCCGGATGGTGGGCCACGCGCGCGAACTCATCTGGTCGCTCTCCATCGCCCCGATACGGAACGCCGACGGCCGGGTGCGCGGTGTGATCGTCGCGGCACACGACAGGACCAGACAGTACGTCGCCCGGCAGCGGCTGCTGCTGGTCAACGAGGCCAGTACCCGCATCGGCACCACCCTCGACGTCGGACGCACCGCCCAGCAGCTGGCCGACGTCGCGGTCCCGCTCCTCGCCGACTTCGTCACCGTCGATCTGCTGCCCGCCGTCACCGACGGCGGTGAACCGCCGCCCGGCCCGCTCAGCGGTGACGTCACACTGCGCCGCGTCGCCCGCGGCTCGGTCCTGGAAGGCAGCCCCGAGCTGGTGGTTCCGCTGGGGGAGACCGCCGTCTACCCGGCTTCCACAACCCCGGCCAAGGCCCTGAGCGGCGGAAAGGGGCTCCTGGAAGCGGTGACCGACCCGGGGACGGCGAGCTGGGAGGCGCAGGACCCGGAGCGCGCCGCCCGCATCAGGGCGTACGGCTTCCACTCCACGATCGCCGTCCCGCTGCTGGCCCGGGGCACCACCCTCGGCGTGGCCACCTTCTCCCGCCACCGTCGGCCCGACCCCTTCGAACAGGACGATCTGCTCCTCGCCGAGGAGATCACGGCGCGGGCCGCCGTCTGCGTCGACAACGCCCGCCGCTACACCCGCGAACGCGAGATCGCCCTCGCCCTCCAGCGCAGCCTGCTGCCCGCGACGCTGCCCGAACACGCCGCGGTCGAGGCCGCCTTCCGGTATCTGCCCACCGACACGGGGGCCGGGGTGGGCGGCGACTGGTTCGACGTGATCCCGCTCTCCGGCTCGCGGGTGGCCCTGGTGGTGGGCGACGTGGTCGGGCACGGCGTGCGGGCCTCGGCCACGATGGGCCGGCTCCGTACGGCGGTCCGCACCCTCGCCGACGTCGATCTCCCCCCGGACGAACTCCTCACCCACCTCGACGATCTCGTCACCCATCTCTCGGCCGAGGCGGCGGGCGGCCGCGGCGCCGACGGCTCCCCGTCCGCCGGGACCGGCGCGCCCGCGGACGGGGAGCCGCAGGACGAGATCAGCGGGGACGTCGGAGCGACCTGTCTGTACGCGGTGTACGACCCGGTCTCCCGCCGCTGTTCCGTGGCCCGCGCCGGACACCCGGTGCCCGCGGTGGTCGGCCCGGACGGGGGAGTCGAATTCCTCGACGTGCCCGCGGGCCCCCCGCTCGGACTGGGCGGACTGCCCTTCGAGAGCGTCGAGGTCGAGCTGGCGGAAGGCAGTCTGCTCGCCCTCTACACCAACGGCCTCATCGCGTCGCGCGAGCGGGCCCCCGACGAGATGCTGGCCGCGCTGCGCACCGCTCTGGCCAGGCCCGCCGCCCCGTTGGAGGACATCTGCGACACCGTCCTCGACTCGCTGCTCCCGGCCCACCCGGCCGACGACGTCGCCCTGTTGCTGGCCCGGACCCGCGCGCTCGGTTCGAGCCAGGTGGTGACATGGGAGCTGGCCTGTGATCCCGCCATCGTGGCGGAGGCGCGCAGAGACGTCTCGGCTCAGCTGGCCGTCTGGGGCCTTGAGGACGCGGTCTTCACCACGGAACTGGTGGTCAGCGAGCTGGTCACCAACGCCATCCGATACGCAGAGGCCCCCATTCAGCTGCGCCTCATCCATGACGGCAGCCTCATCTGCGAGGTCTCCGACGGCAGCAACACCGCCCCTCATCTGCGCCGGGCGCGCGTCTCGGACGAGGGCGGCCGAGGGCTGCTGCTGGTCGCCCAGCTCACCCAGAGCTGGGGCACCCGGCAGGGAGCGGCCGGTAAGACGATCTGGGCGGAACAGACGCTTCCGGTGGAGATCGGCTGAGCCCGGACCGGCTCGGCCCTGGAGCGGCTGTGGTTCGGACCGGCTCGACCGTCCGTGCCCTGGGACTGGCCGGAGCGCGGCTCCCGTGGGACGGCGGGGCGCGGCGCCGGTGAACGAAGATGACCGGGTGCGACTTGAAGCGATCACCTGGGAGCGGCTAACGGACACCCTCGCCGAAAGGGTGCTGAAGACCGTGACGGCGGACGGCGGTGCCTGGCCGCGCGTCGCCGTGGACGGGGCACCGGCCGCGGGGACCGGCGAGCGGGCCGAGGCGCTGGCCGAGGCGCTGCGGCTGCGCGGCCGTTCGGTGCTGGTGGTCGGTACGGAAGGCTTCCTGCGCCCGGCCTCGCTGCGTTACGAGTACGGGCGCGAGGACCCCGACACGTACTACAGCGGCTGGTTCGACACCGGGGCGCTGTGGCGGGAGGTCCTCGGGCCGCTGGACCCCGGCGGTACGGGGCTCGTCCTGCCCGATCTCTGGGACCCGGCCACCGACCGGGCGACCCGCAGCCCGCGCGCCGGACTTCCGCCCGGCGGGGTGCTGGTGCTGCACGGGCCGCTCCTGATGGGGCACTGGTTCCCCTTCGACGTCACGGTCCATCTGCGGCTCTCCCCGGGCGCGCTGCGGCGTCGTACGGCGCAGACGGAGCGCTGGACGCTGCCCGCTTTCGCGAGGTACGAGGCCGAGGTCGCCCCGGCCGAGGCCGCCGACGTGGTGGTGAGGACCGACGATCCGCGACACCCGGCGTGGGGCGGCTTCGGCGGGAGCCACGGCGACCACACGGATCGCGGGGGCCGTACGGACGGCGGGGGCCCCGACGGGCCCCACTGACCTGGCCCCACTGGCTTGGCCCCGGCCTGGCTTGGCCCCGGCCTGATCTGGCCCCGACCTGACTTGGCCCCGACCTGACCCGACCGCCCCTGCCCCGACGCGCCCAGCCTCGACGCGTCCCACTGACCGGCCCCGACCGCTCTGGCCCGGCCGACCCGCCCCGACCGCCCCGGGTCACGGCGTCCGGGGCCGTCCGCCCGGGATCGTCACCGCGTGGGCGCCCGCCCGGCACCCCGCCGCCGCGGCCCGCTCGGGCGTGGCGCCCCTGAGCCGGGCGGCGAGAAAGGCGCCGGTGAAGGCGTCTCCCGCGCCGGTCGAGTCCACCGCTTGGGCCGGTATCGGGGGCAGCCGCGCCGTGACCGCGCCCGCCTCGGCCACCAGCGCCCCGTCGCCGCCGAGGGTCACCACCGCGAGCGGCACCTGTCGGCTCAGTTCGGCGGCGGCGTCCACGGGGTCGCTACGGCCGGTCAGGAGCCGCGCCTCGTCGGCGTTGGGGAGAAGCGTTTCCGCGCCCGTGACGGCCGACAGGAAGCGGCCCGCGCCCCACTCCTCGATGAACCCGGCCGAGGCGGGATCCACACTCACCGGAATCCCGCGCTCCCGCGCCGATTCCATCGCGGCGGCCGCGAGTTCGCGGGCGGTCGCCGCGAAGAAGAGATAGCCGGACAGATGCAGTCGGGCGACCCCCGCCAGCAGCTCCGGCGACCAGTCCGCGGGCGTCAGGCGCAGCGTGGCGCCGCTGTCGGTCAGCAGGGTGCGTTCGGCGGTGGCGTCGACCAGACAGATCACCGTGCCGGTCGGCTCCTTCTCGTCGCGGACGAGGTGCGCGCGTACCCCGGCCCGCCGCAGCCGCTCCTCGTGCCAGTCGTGGGCGTCCGCGCCGACGCGGGCCAGCAGCCGGACATCCGCGCACCCGGCGCGTACCGCCCAGCAGGCGGCGTTGGCCCCGGCGCCGCCGGGCAGCGTACGGATCTCGGCCGCCGTGTCGGTGCCGTGGGCGAGCGGCGTACGGTGGCGGGCCACCACGTCCGTGACCACGTCCCCGATCACCAGCAGCGCCCCGCCGCCCGCCGCCGTGCCGAGGTCCACCGTGCCGGGGCGCACCGCCTCGGGGCTCACCGCTCCGCCGCGGCGGACGCCACGGCGATCCGGGCCGCCAGCCGTACATTGCCGCGCACCGCCGCGAGGTTGGCCTCCAGGGACGCGCCCCCGGTGCGCCGCGTCAGCTGCTCCAGCAGGAACGGGGTGACGGCCTGCCCGCCGATGCCCCGCTCCCGGCACGCGTCGAGCGCCTCGGCCAGGACCCGGTCGTGCAGCGCCTGATCCAGCTGCTCGGACTCCGGCACGGGGTTCGCGACGATGATCGCCGACTCCGGGCCGCCCAGCCCGTCCCGCGCGGCCATCACCGCCGCGACCTCCTCGGGGGTACGGACCGTCCAGTCGACCGGCTCGCCGGAGGAGGCCAGGTAGAAGCCGGGGAACCGGTCCGTCCCGTACCCCAGCACCGTGACGCCCAGGGTCTCCAGCCGCTGGAGCGTGGCCGGTACGTCGAGGATCGACTTGACGCCCGCGCAGACGACCGTGATCCGGGCCGCCGCCAGCAGCCGCAGATCCGCCGACTCGTCCTGGGTCTCGGTCCAGCCCCGGTGCACCCCGCCCAGACCGCCCGTCGCGAAGACGCGGATCCCGGCGCGCGCGGCCAGGAACGCCGTCGCGGAGACCGTCGTCGCTCCGTCGGCGCCCGCCGCGAGCGCGGGGGCCAGATCCCGGTGGCCCAGCTTGCGTACGGAGTCGTCCTCCGCGATCCGCTCCAACTGGTCCTTGTTCAGGCCCACATGGGGTCGGCCGTCCAGGACGGCCACGGTCGCGGGCACGGCGCCCCCGGCCCGTACGAGGGACTCCAGCTCCCGTGCGACCGCCAGATTGCGCGGGCGGGGCAGCCCGTGCGCGATGATCGTCGACTCCAGGGCCACCACGGGGCGGCCCGTGGCGAACGCCTCACGTACCTCGGGGGACAACTGCGACGCGGTGCGGTGCGATGCGGTGTCTGACATGTCCCCATCCATGGCGCGCGCGGGGCCCGCGCAAACGTCGGCCGCCGCCGGAGCCTCCCGGTGGCGGCCGACGGAACGACGATCAGGCGGCCCGCACCCCGTCGAGCGCGCCGTGCGGGTTGAGAACGTACTTGCGGCTCGCGCCGTGGTCGAACTCCTGGTAACCGCGCGGTGCGTCGTCCAGCGAGATCACCGTGGCGTTGACCGCCTTGGCGATGTGGACCTTGTCGTGCAGGATCGCCATCGCCAAGGCCCGGTGATACTTCATCACCGGGCACTGGCCGGTGGAGAGCTGATGGCTCTTCGCCCAGCCGAGGCCGAGGCGCACCTTCAGCGTGCCGGTCCTGGCGTCCTGGTCGACGCCGCCCGGGTCCTCCGTGACGTACAGCCCCGGGATGCCGAGCGCGCCGCCCGCCCGCACCACGCCCATCAGGGAGTTCAGGACGGTCGCCGGAGCCTCCTCGGAGTCCCGGCCGTGGGCGCGCGCTTCAAAGCCGACCGCGTCGACCGCCGCGTCCACCTCGGGCTCGCCGAGGATCTGGGCTATCTGGTCCTCGACCGAACCCTGGGTGAGATCCACGGTCTCGCAGCCGAAGCTGCGGGCCTGCGCGAGCCGTTCGGCGTTGAGGTCGCCGACGATGACGACGGCCGCGCCGAGCAACTGGGCCGAGGCCGCGGCCGCCAGGCCCACAGGGCCCGCGCCCGCCACGTACACCGTCGAACCGACGCCCGTGCCCGCGGTCACCGCGCCGTGGAAGCCGGTCGGGAAGATGTCCGAGAGCATCGTCAGATCGAGGAGCTTCTCACGGGCGGCGTCGCGGTCGGGGAAGCGGAGCAGATTGAAGTCCGCGTACGGCACCATCACATACTCGGCCTGACCGCCGACCCAGCCGCCCATGTCGACATAGCCGTAGGCCGCGCCCGGCCGCGCCGGATTGACGTTCAGACAGATGCCGGTCTGGCGCTCCTTGCAGTTGCGGCAGCGCCCGCAGGCGATGTTGAAGGGCACGGAGACGACATCGCCCACCGTGACGAACTCGACGTCGGGGCCGCACTCCACGACCTCGCCGGTGATCTCGTGGCCGAGGACCAGCCCCTCCGGCGCGGTGGTGCGGCCGCGGACCATGTGCTGGTCGCTGCCGCAGATGTTGGTGGCGAGGACCTTGAGGATCACCCCGTGCCGGCAGGTGCGCCCGACGTTCTCCCGGGCCACCCCCGGTCCGTCCTGGAGCTGGAGCGTCGGGTAGTCCGTGGTCCTCACGTCCACGATGCCGGGTTTGATGTACGCGACCGCTTTGTTTCCACCGCTCATGCCGGTTCGCCGTCCCTTCGGATCTGCTCGTCGGAGTGCTCGTCGGATCGCTCGTCCAGCGGATGACTCGGTCCGGATGGAGTCTGCTACCGCTCGGGCGGTCCGGCCAGGGCCGCGTGCGGGAACGAGGGTGCCGATGCGCCGACTCCGCCGGGCTGTGCGCGCGGTGACGCTCCACCCTCAGCGTAGATCCGGCGCGGAAAGCGGACAAGTGGCGGCAAAACGAACGGATCGCCTCTCCTGGGTTCAGAAGAGCGGCGCGGGGAGCACCCCTTCCAGCGCCAGCAGCCGCCGCTTCGTCTCCAGTCCGCCGCTGAAGCCGCCGAGCCCGCCGTCGCTCTCCACCACCCGGTGGCAGGGCACCACCACCGGCAGCGGATTGGAGCCCATCGCCGCGCCCACCGCCTGCGCGCCACCGGGCCGCCCCACCCGCTCCGCCAGCTCGCCGTATCCCACGACCGTGCCGTACGGGACGCCGACCGCCAGCTCGCGCAGCACCCGCTCGTGGAAGCCGGAGGAGAGCGACCAGTCGAGCGGCAGCCCGAACTCCATCGGCTCGCCCGCGAAATACGCGGACAGCCTGCGTATCGGCTCGGCCAGCAGCCCCGAGGCGCTGGCCACCGGCTCGGCGTCCAGCCGGTCGGCCAGCCGCCCGAGCGCCCGCTCCCGCACCGGCCCCCGGGCGTGGAAGACGACGCTCACCAGCCCCCGCCGGGTCGCGGCCAGCAGCAACGGCCCGAGGTCGCTCGGCACGACCGCCCACTCCAGCGTGGGCCGGGACTCCCCGTACTCGTTCATGCGGACCACGGTACGACCCGCCACTGACAACCGGTCCCGACGCGGTCCCGAGGCCGGTCCGGGCAGCCGCTCCACCCCGCGCCGCCCCACCCGGCAGCCGCCCACCCGGCAGCCGCCGAGCCGCGTGCGTCCCGGGCTCAGCCCAGCGCCTCCCGCACCACGTCGGGACGGTTGGTGATGATCCCGTCCACGCCGAGATCCCTGACCCGTACCGCGCCCGCCGCGTCGTCGACGGTCCAGGTGTGCACCGTGAGCGGCTTTCCGCGGGGCCCCTTCAACCGGTGCGCCGCCGCGACGAGACCGGCGGTCAGCGACGTGTGCGAGGGATTGATCTGGTCCGTGAACTCCGCGTACCCGGGCAGGTCGGCCACCTCGGGCGTGCCCAGGAACCCCGTCGTGATCTCCGGCCGCCGCTCGTGCACCGTACGGACGCTCTCCGCCGAGAAGCTCTGGACGACCAGCCGCCGCGCGACGTGCGAGCGGTCCAGCCAGCCCTCCGCGCGCAGCACGCGCAGGAGATCGCCCTCGACGCCCGGGTACAGCTCGGGGGACTTGACCTCCAGCAGCAGCTTCTGCCCGTTGGCCTCGACGGTCCGCAGATACCTGCTCAGGGTCGGCACCCGCTCACCCGCCCACCGCGAGCCGAACCAGCCGCCCGCGTCCAGGCGCGCGATCTCCGCCGCCGTGAAGTCCGCGACCTTCCAGGGCGCCCGGTCGGGGAAGACCCGCGCGGCGTCGGTGGTCCGCGCCAGGGTGGTGTCGTGGATCACCACCAGTTCACCGTCCCTGGTGCGCTGGACGTCGTTCTCCACCCAGTCGATGCCCAGCTCGTGGGCCTTGTCGACGGCGGCCAGGGTGTTCTCCGGGGCGTACGCCGAAGCGCCCCGGTGCGCGATGACCAGGGGCTGTCCGGACCGCGCGGCCGCCCCCTCGGCGGAGCCGGCGGCCGTGCTGGTGCCCGGCGCGACCAGTAACGCGACACCCAGCAGTACGGCGGTCAGCGCCGCGGAGGATCGTGTCTTCAACGGAACTCCTCGTGCTCGTGAGAGACGTGAATCGAGGCCGCGGACGCACGGCGGACCCGAGTGAGGCCAAGGTCATATCGACAAATCGGCAGAGATCTGTTTGATTCGCGTGCTTGCCGTCCTACCCTCCCGGAACCAGCGCATCCGTACAGTAAGCACAAGGGGCGAAGGGCACACGACTATGCAGGGCACCATCGACGGATTCAGCTACGGCCTCGTCACACCCGTGGCGGCCTTTCTCATGGCCTGGCTCGGCGCGGCGCTCGGCCTGCGCTGCACCGTGAGATCCCTGCGCGCCCGCAGCTCCTGGAAGCCGGGCGGACTCGCCCTCGGCGCGGCCTCGATCGGCTCCGGCATCTGGACCATGCACTTCATCGCGATGACGGGTTTCTCCATCGCGGAGGCGCCGATCGGCTACGACGCGCTGACGACTTTCGCCAGCCTGGCCGTGGGGATCGTCATGGTCGGGATCGGGATCTTCATCGTCGGCTACCGGGGCTCGACGCGGATGGCGCTGGTCACCGGCGGCATCATCACCGGTCTTGCCGTCGCCACCATGCACTACCTGGGCATGGCCGGGATGCGGGTGAACGGGCGCGTCGACTACGACATCGCGACCGTCGCCCTGTCCGTTCTGATCGCCGTCGGCGCCGCGACCGCCGGGCTGTGGATCGTCGTCTCGCGCCGCGGCTTCCTGGCCGGCCTGACCGCCAGTCTGGCGATGGGCGTCGCACCGACCGGCCTGCACTACACGGGGATGGCCGCCGTCCACGTCCACCTGGCGGACGTCAACAGCGCCCCCGGCGGGGAACCGGCCGCCGACCTGCTCATTCCGATGCTGATCGGCCCGGCGGTCTTCCTGCTGCTGGCCGGGGTGGCCGTGCTGTTCGACCCGTTCATGGTGGCCGGCCGGGACCGCGCCCAGGAGCGGAGCCGGGAGGAGGAGCCCGCCGCACCGGGCGTTCCCGGTCCGTGCGGGCAGACGGGAGTGCCCGCGCAGCGCACCCGGGCACGGGCCCCCCACCGCGAGTCCGCGGACCGGGCCGCGGCCCGCTCCGCCCGGCCGCGCAGCGGCTCCCAGGACCTCCACGACTGGTGAGCCGGGCGCTGCTCCCGGGGGCGGTCCGCCGCCGGGGACCCCCGACTGTCGGTGCGGGGTCGTACGGTGGATCCATGCGGCCCGTTTCCAAGATCGAACGTACGGTGGCGCCTTTCGAGGTCGTCAGCTCCTACCAGCCCAGTGGCGATCAGCCGACGGCCATCGCCGACCTGGAGCGGCGCGTCCGCGCGGGCGAGAAGGACGTCGTCCTGCTCGGCGCGACCGGCACGGGCAAGTCGGCGACCACCGCCTGGATGATCGAGAAGCTCCAGCGGCCCACCCTGGTCATGGCGCCGAACAAGACGCTCGCCGCCCAGCTGGCGAACGAGTTCCGCGAGCTGCTCCCGAACAACGCCGTCGAATACTTCGTCTCCTACTACGACTACTACCAGCCCGAGGCGTACGTCCCGCAGTCGGACACCTACATCGAGAAGGACTCCTCGATCAACGAGGAGGTCGAGCGGCTGCGCCACTCGGCGACGAACTCGCTGCTCACCCGCCGTGACGTGGTCGTCGTCGCCTCGGTCTCCTGCATCTACGGCCTCGGTACCCCGCAGGAGTACGTGGACCGCATGGTGCCGCTGAAGATCGGCGCGGAGATGGACCGCGACCAGCTGCTGCGCCGCTTCGTGGACATCCAGTACACGCGCAACGACCTGGCGTTCACGCGAGGCACCTTCCGGGTGCGCGGCGACACCATCGAGATCTTCCCGGTCTACGAGGAGCTGGCCGTCCGCATCGAGATGTTCGGCGACGAGATCGAGGCGCTCTCCACACTGCACCCGCTCACCGGCGAGGTCATCAGCGACGACCAGGAGCTGTACATCTTCCCCGCCAGCCACTACGTGGCCGGACCCGAGCGCATGGAGAAGGCCGTCAACGGGATCGAGCGCGAGCTGGAGTCCCGGCTGGCCGAGCTGGACAAGCAGGGCAAGCTGCTGGAGTCCCAGCGGCTGCGCATGCGCACGACGTACGACATCGAGATGATGCGGCAGATCGGCTCCTGCTCCGGCATCGAGAACTACTCGATGCACTTCGACGACCGCGGCCCCGGCTCCCCGCCCAACACCCTCCTCGACTACTTCCCCGAGGACTTCCTGCTGGTCATCGACGAGTCCCATGTCACCGTGCCGCAGATCGGCGCGATGTACGAGGGGGACGCCTCCCGCAAGCGGACCCTCGTCGACCACGGCTTCCGGCTGCCGTCCGCGCTCGACAACCGGCCGCTGAAGTGGGAGGAGTTCCAGGAGCGGATCGACCAGACCGTCTACCTCTCCGCCACCCCGGGCACCTACGAGATGTCCCGCTCCGACGGCTTCGTGGAGCAGATCATCCGCCCCACCGGGCTCATCGACCCGGAAGTCGTCGTCAAGCCCACCGAGGGCCAGATCGACGACCTGGTGCACGAGATCCGCGAACGCACCGAGAAGGACGAGCGCGTCCTGGTGACCACGCTCACCAAGAAGATGGCCGAGGACCTCACCGACTACTTCCTGGAGCTGGGCATCCAGGTGCGCTATCTCCACAGCGACGTCGACACCCTGCGCCGGATCGAGCTGCTCCGCGAGCTGCGCGCCGGGGAGTACGACGTCCTGGTCGGCATCAACCTGCTGCGCGAGGGCCTCGACCTCCCCGAGGTCTCGCTGGTGGCGATCCTCGACGCGGACAAGCAGGGCTTCCTGCGCTCGGGCACCTCGCTGATCCAGACCATCGGCCGGGCGGCGCGCAACGTCTCCGGGCAGGTCCACATGTACGCGGACAAGATCACTCCGGCGATGGAGCAGGCCATCGACGAGACGAACCGCCGTCGCGAGAAGCAGATCGCGTACAACACCGAGCGCGGCATCGACCCCCAGCCGCTGCGCAAGAAGATCAACGACATCGTCGCGACCATCGCGCGCGAGGAGGTCGACACCGAGGCCCTCCTCGGCACCGGCTACCGGCAGACGAAGGACGGCAAGCCCGCCAGGGCTCCGGTGCCCTCGCTCGGCGCGAAGGCCGGCCGGAAGGCGGGCGCGGCGGGCGCGGTGGTCACGGACCGCCCCGCGGCGGAACTGGCCGGGATCATCGAGGAGATGACCGACCGGATGCGGGCCGCCGCCGCCGAGCTGCAGTTCGAGGTGGCCGCCCGGCTGCGGGACGAGGTGGGCGAGCTGAAGAAGGAGCTGCGGCAGATGAAAGAGGTGGGACTCGCCTGACCCGCCGGGACATCCGGTGTGTCGCGGGAAGGCCACAGAACCGGGCCGGGTCTGCCGCGTCGCGCACGCGCCTGCGTAAGGTTCCGCACAACCGCACACGGACGGTTGCGGGGGACCGGTCGAGAAGGGGAGAGCGCGTGGCGGACGTGACGAAGGGCAGCCCGCCCGGCGGCCCTGGGGTCAATCTGGCCAAGGGGCAGGCCATCAGCCTGGAGAAGACCGGCGGCGGCACCCTGGCCGCGGTGCGGATGGGGCTCGGCTGGCAGGCCGCGCGGCGCCGGGGCCTGTTCGGCTCCCGCACGCGCGAGATCGACCTCGACGCCTCGGCGGTCCTCTTCGCCGAGAAACAGCCGGTCGACGTCGTCTTCTTCCGCCACCTCGTCAGTGACGACGGCTCCGTGCGGCACACCGGCGACAACCTGGTCGGCGGAGCGGGCCTGGGCGGCGACGACGAGGCGATCCTCGTCGACCTGGAGCGGGTCCCGGCCCATATCGACCAGATCGTCTTCACGGTGAACTCGTTCACCGGCCAGACCTTCCAGGAGGTGCGGAACGCGTTCTGCCGCATCGTCGACGAGACGAACGGCCAGGAGCTGGCCAGGTACACCCTCGACGGCGGCGGCCAGTACACCGCGCGGCTCATGGCGAAGGTCCACCGCTCGGGCGGCGGCTGGCGGATGACGGCCCTGGGCACCCCGGCCAACGGCCGCACGTTCCAGGACCTGATGCCCGCGCTCCTGCCGCATCTGTAGCCACGGCCCCGCGGCCACGGCCCGACAGCCGCACGCGGTCCCCGGCGACCGGTCGCCGCGCGCGATCCACCGGGGACTGCCACGATGACACCCTGAATAGCGTTTTGCGCCAAGTGGCGCGGAAGCATCGGTCCCAACGTTGCTGACCTGCGGTTTTGGGACTCCTTTACCTTTCTCTTTACCTTCTCTTGGTTTTTGCTGTAGTCTTCTCCGCAGCGGAGGGGAGTACTCCCACCATCGCGACGTACCCGTCAATACGGACCGCCACCGGTCCCGGGGCGTCGGCCCGGGACGCGGCTGAGCCGCTCGGGTGGAGGAGACCTCCGGCAGCGGACAACGCTGATCAGTTGCCGTACCAAGCCGGAGGACCAGTGGACGTCTCGTTGAACCTGTGGGTGCTGACCATTCTCGGTCTGTCCGCCCTGATCGCCGTCGACTTCTTCATCGGGCGCAAGCCCCATGACGTGTCGATGAGGGAAGCCGGTATCTGGACCGTCGTCTGGATCGCCCTCGCCGCGCTGTTCGGCCTCGGCCTGATGCTGTTCGGCACGGCGCAGGCGTCCGGAGAGTTCTTCGCGGGCTTCATCACCGAGAAGTCACTCAGCGTCGACAACCTCTTCGTCTTCGTCCTGATCATGGCGAAGTTCTCGGTGCCCACCCACCTCCAGCAGCGCGTACTGCTGATCGGGGTGCTGATAGCCCTGGTCCTGCGGGCCGTGTTCATCGCCGCCGGCGCCGCCATCATCGCCAGCTTCTCGTGGGTCTTCTTCATCTTCGGCGCGTTCCTGATGTACACCGCCTGGAAGCTCATCCAGGAGGCGCGCTCCGACGAGGAGGAAGAGGAGTTCGAGGAGAACCGTCTCCTGAAGTCCATCGAGAAGCGCTTCGGCGTCGCCGACCGCTACCACGGCACCAAGCTGTTCATCCGGGCCAACGGCAAGCGGATCCTGACCCCGCTGATGGTGGTCATGCTCGCCATCGGCACCACCGATGTGCTCTTCGCGCTGGACTCCATCCCCGCGATCTTCGGCCTGACCCAGGACCCGTACATCGTCTTCACCGCCAACGCGTTCGCCCTGATGGGGCTGCGCCAGCTCTACTTCCTGATCGGCGGCCTGCTCAAGAAGCTGGTGCACCTCAGCTACGGCCTGTCGGTGATCCTCGGCTTCATCGGGGTGAAGCTGGTGCTCCACGCGCTGCACGAGACCGGGGTGCACGTCCCCGAGATCTCCATACCGGTCTCGCTGGCCGTCATCTGCGGCGTGCTGGTGATCACCACGATCACCAGCCTCATCGCCTCCAAGAGGCAGGCGGAGCGCGCGGCGGCCGAGGCGGACGGCGACGAGGGGAGCCGGGGCGGCGAGTCCGGCAAGGACAGCATCCAGGTCTGACCCACGCGGTCAGAAGCGCGGGGCGAGTGCCGGAGCCGCCACTCGCCCCGCGTGCCCGGGTCACCGGACGGACGGCCGCCCGGGGGCCCGGCCGCCCGTGACCTGGCCGCCGCCCCCGCGGCTACCAGCCCCGCTCCCGCCACTCGGCCAGGTGCGGGCGCTCGGCGCCCAGCGTGGAGTCGTTGCCGTGGCCCGGGTAGATCCACGCCTCGTCCGGCAGGGCACCGAAGATCTTCGCTTCGAGCCCGTCCAGCAGGCTGGTGAACCCGGCCGGGTCCGTCGTCCGTCCCGGGCCGCCGGGGAAGAGGCAGTCACCCGTGAAGACATGCGCGTGACCGTGCGGGTCGTCGTAGACCAGCGCGATGGAACCGGGGGTGTGGCCCACCAGGTGCAGCGCCCTGAGGCTGCTCTCCCCGACCTTGACGGTGTCCCCGTCGTCGACCGGTACGTCGGTGGGGACGGGGATGCCCTCCGCGTCGTACCGGCCCGCGTAGGTCGTCGCGCCCGTGGCGGCCACGACCTCGGCGAGTGCCTGCCAGTGGTCCCCATGGCGATGGGTGGTGACGACGGACGCGATGCCGTCGTCGCCGATCAGGGTCAGCAGGGTCGGCGCGTCATCGGCCGCGTCGATCAGCAGCTGCTCGCCGGTTGCCCGGCAGCGCAGCAGATAGGCGTTGTTCTCCATCGGCCCGACGGCGACCTTGGAAATCATCAGGGCGGGCAGTTCGTGCACGTCCGCCGGTCCGCCGACCTTCACCGCTCCGCTGTATGTCATGCCGCGCAGCCTATCGCCGAGGCCCGGCCACTCGGCTTCTAGAGCGGCGGGAGTACGGGCAGCCCGCCGCCCGCGCAGTCCAGCGCGGCGCCGTCCCGCCGGCCCGCCAGCCACCCCAGCAGATCGGGGGCGGAGCCGGTCACCGCGAGGGCGGTTCCTTCCTCGCGGCCGGTGCGCCAGGTGCCTCCGCCGGGGGCCGCCAGCGTCAGTGAAGGCACCTCGGGGTTGCCCGAGAAGCGCTCCGTCAGGAAACCGATCTCACGTCCGGTGAAATCCTCGGACAGATCTTCGAGTTCCCGGCCGACCCCCAGATCGACATGGTGCAGCTCGATCTCGATCCAGCGCCGGAACGGCACCCGCGCGGCCAGGTCCGTCACACCGTTGCGCAGCGCGACCACCCGGCTCCAGTCGGCGGGCCGGGCCGCGGAATGCCGGAAGCGGTCCGCGGTGTTGCGTACATCGTCGAGCTGGACGGCGAGGGGTCTCGGTGCGTCCCGCTCGATGTCCGCGTCACGGGTCGAGCTGTCCGGATACATGGGCCGGCCTTCGAGGACGTTCGTCAGTGCGTCCGCGTTGCGGGCGATGTGCGCCAGTACATGGCCGCGGCTCCAGCCCGGCAGCCGTGACGGCTCGGCGACGGCGGCGTTGTCCAGTGCGGCGGCCGCGCCGAGGAGTCGTTCGGTCGCTTCCCGTAGGGATTCCAGGTCACGCGCGTGATCGATCATGCCGTCGACGATAGCGCCGCCACTCGATCGGGTGAAGACGACCGAGGGCGGCCATAAATCGAATGCACGTGCTATAAGCTCGGAAGAGGCATCCTGGCATGTAGGCAATCCGATCCGGGCGCTCCCAGGCCCGGCTCCGCAGCCCGGCGGACCACCGCTTGGCGATTCATTCGTTCCGGCGATCCCCGAGGTCCGGACCCGACAGGTCCGGCCGGGGCTCTGCCCCTGTCTCTCTTCAGAAAGGTGCGGACCGGCGTGGCCGACCGTCTCATCGTCCGTGGCGCGCGCGAGCACAATCTCAAGAACGTCTCGCTCGACCTCCCGCGTGACTCACTCATCGTCTTCACCGGGCTCTCCGGGTCGGGCAAGTCCTCTCTCGCGTTCGACACGATCTTCGCCGAGGGGCAGCGCCGGTACGTGGAGTCGCTCTCCTCGTACGCCCGGCAGTTCCTCGGCCAGATGGACAAGCCGGATGTCGACTTCATCGAGGGGCTCTCCCCGGCCGTCTCCATCGACCAGAAGTCGACCTCGCGCAACCCGCGCTCGACGGTCGGCACGATCACCGAGGTGTACGACTACCTCCGGCTGCTCTTCGCCCGCATCGGCAAGCCGCACTGCCCCCAGTGCTCCCGGCCGATCTCCCGGCAGTCGCCGCAGGCCATCGTGGACCGGGTCCTGGAGCTGCCCGAGGGCAGCCGCTTCCAGGTGCTCTCCCCGCTGGTGCGCGAGCGCAAGGGAGAGTTCGTCGATCTCTTCTCCGACCTCCAGACCAAGGGGTACAGCCGGGCCAGGGTCGACGGCGAGACGGTCCAGCTCACCGAGCCGCCCACGCTCAAGAAGCAGGAGAAGCACACCATCGAGGTGGTCGTCGACCGCCTCACGGTCAAGGACGGCGCGAAGCGCCGGCTCACCGACTCCGTCGAGACCGCCCTCGGGCTCTCCGGCGGCATGGTCGTGCTCGACTTCGTCGACCTCCCCGAGGACGACCCCGAGCGCGAGCGGATGTACTCCGAGCATCTGTACTGCCCGTACGACGACCTCTCCTTCGAGGAGCTGGAGCCCCGCTCCTTCTCCTTCAACTCGCCCTTCGGCGCCTGCCCCGACTGCACGGGCATCGGTACGCGCATGGAGGTCGACCCCGAGCTGATCGTCCCCGACGAGGACAAGTCCCTCGACGAGGGCGCGATCCACCCCTGGTCCCACGGCCACACCAAGGAGTACTTCGGCCGGATGATCGGCGGCCTCGCCAAGGCCCTCGGCTTCCGTACGGACATCCCCTGGGCCGGACTGCCCCAGCGCGCCAAGAAGGCCCTGCTGCACGGGCACAAGACGCAGGTCGAGGTCCGCTACCGCAACCGGTACGGACGCGAGCGCGCCTACACGACCCCCGCCTTCGAAGGCGCGGTCTCCTTCGTCAAGAGGCGGCACACCGAGGCCGAGAGCGACACCAGCAGGGAGCGCTTCGAGGGCTACATGCGCGAGGTGCCCTGCCCGACCTGCGCGGGCACCCGGCTCAAGCCGATCGTCCTCGCGGTCACGGTGATGGACAAGTCCATCGCCGAGGTCTCCGCCCTGTCCATCAGCGACTGCGCCGACTTCCTCGGCAGGCTGACGCTCAACGCGCGCGACAAGAAGATCGCCGAGCGGGTGCTCAAGGAGGTCAACGAGCGGCTGCGGTTCCTGGTCGACGTCGGCCTCGACTACCTCTCGCTCAACCGCGCGGCCGGCACCCTCTCCGGCGGCGAGGCGCAGCGCATCCGGCTGGCCACCCAGATCGGCTCGGGTCTGGTCGGGGTGCTGTACGTCCTGGACGAGCCCTCCATCGGCCTGCACCAGCGGGACAACCACCGGCTCATCGAGACCCTGGTCCGGCTCCGCGACATGGGCAACACCCTGATCGTCGTGGAGCACGACGAGGACACCATCAACGTGGCCGACTGGGTGGTCGACATCGGCCCCGGCGCGGGGGAGCACGGCGGCAAGGTCGTGCACTCGGGCCCCTTGAAGGGGCTGCTGGCCAACAAGGAGTCGATGACCGGCCAGTACCTCTCGGGCAAGCGGTCCATCCCGACCCCGGACGTCCGCCGCCCGGTCGACCCGGCGCGTCGGCTCACGGTGCACGGAGCCCGCGAGAACAACCTGCGGGACATCGACGTCTCCTTCCCGCTGGGCGTGTTCACGGCGATCACCGGAGTCTCGGGCTCCGGCAAGTCGACGCTGGTCAACGACATCCTCTACACGCATCTGGCGCGCGAGCTGAACGGCGCGAAGTCGGTGCCGGGACGGCACACCCGGGTCGACGGCGACGACCTGGTCGACAAGGTCGTCCATGTCGACCAGTCGCCCATCGGCCGTACGCCCCGCTCCAACCCGGCCACGTACACCGGTGTCTTCGACCATGTCCGCAAGCTCTTCGCGGAGACGATGGAGGCCAAGGTCCGCGGCTACCTCCCCGGGCGCTTCTCCTTCAACGTCAAGGGCGGCCGCTGCGAGAACTGCTCCGGCGACGGCACGATCAAGATCGAGATGAACTTCCTGCCGGACGTCTACGTCCCGTGCGAGGTCTGCCACGGGGCGCGCTACAACCGGGAGACGCTGGAGGTCCACTACAAGGGCAAGTCCATCGCCGAGGTGCTGGACATGCCGATCGAGGAGGCGCTGGACTTCTTCGAGGCCGTTCCCACCATCTCGCGCCACCTGCGGACGCTCAACGAGGTCGGTCTCGGCTATGTCCGGCTCGGCCAGTCCGCGCCGACCCTCTCGGGCGGCGAGGCCCAGCGCGTGAAGCTGTCGAGCGAGCTGCAGAAGCGCTCCACGGGCCGTACGGTCTACGTCCTGGACGAGCCGACGACCGGGCTGCACTTCGAGGACATCAGCAAGTTGATCACCGTGCTGTCGGGACTGGTCGAGAAGGGCAACTCGGTGATCGTCATCGAGCACAACCTGGACGTCATCAAGACGGCGGACTGGGTGATCGATATGGGTCCCGAGGGCGGGAACGGCGGCGGTCTCGTCGTCGCGGAAGGCACCCCGGAGCAGGTCGCCGCGGTCCCCGCCAGTTACACCGGCAAGTTCCTGAGCGGCATCCTGGACGCCGAGCGGATCAGCGACGCGGCGGTCCCGGCGAAGAAAGCCACGGCGAGGAAGACAGCGACCAGGAAGGCCGCGGCGACCAAGCAGCCGACCGCGGCGAAGACCCCGGCGGCGAAGATCCCAGCCGCGAAGACCCCGGCCGCCGCCAAGAAGGCGGCCGGGAAGAAGTCCGCCACCGGCTCGCGCCGTTCCTGACCCGCGTCCGTCCCGTCCGCCTCACCGGAGGCGTACGGGACGGACGACGGCCGGGGCGTGCGCCCTACCAGGCGACGGGCAGCTCGTGGACGCCGTACACGAGCATGTCCTCCTTGAAGCGGAGTTCGCCGTCCGGGACGGTGGTGCGCAGGCCGGGGAAGCGCCGCAGCAGGGCCGGATAGGCGAGCTGCAGCTCGGCGCGGGCCAGATTCTGGCCGAGGCACTGGTGGCTGCCGTGGCCGAAGGCGATGTGGCGGCGCACCTCGGGCCGGTCGATGTCGAGACGGTCGGGGTCGGGGAAGACGGTCCCGTCCCGGTTCCCCGCGTCGTTGGCGAGGACGACTCCCTCGCCCGCGCGGATGACCGTGCCGGCGATCTCCACGTCCTCGGTCGCCACGCGGCGCCGCCCGCTGTGGGTGATGGTGAGGTAGCGCAGCAGCTCCTCCACGGCGTTGGCCACGCGAGCGGGGTCGTCGCTGTCGCGGACGACGGCGAGCTGTTCGGGGTGGTGGAGCAGGGCGAGGGTGCCCAGGGCGGTCATGTTCGCGGTGGTCTCGTGGCCCGCGCTCAGCAGCAGAATCGCGTTCTCGACCAGATACTCCCGGCCCAGTTCGCCGGTGCGTACGCGCTCCGCGACCAGGCTGCTGAGCAGATCGTCGGCGGGCTCGCGCTCTTTGACGGTGATCAGATGGTCCAGATAGTCGGCGAGTTCCCCGGCGGCGGCCCTGGACTCCTCCGCCGTGCTGGCGAGGGTGACCAGGGTGCGCGCGGCGCGCTGGAAGAGGCCGTGGTCCCGGTGGGGGACGCCGAGGAGTTCGCTGATGACGAGCGAGGGCATCGGCAGGGCGAACGCGCTCACCAGATCGGCAGGCGGTCCCGCCGCCTCCATCCGATCCAGGAGCCGATCGATGATCTCCTGGATGCGGGGCTTCATGGCGGCGACGCGCCTGACCGTGAAGTGAGCGGTGAACATGCGCCGTTGGTGATTGTGCTCGGGGTCGTCCTGGGCGATGAAGGGCAGCCGGTCGGGGGCGCGCCTGGCCTGGACGCCCGCGCTCTGGGCCGGGTGCCCCGGGCGGGTGACGTCGGCGCTGAACCGCGGATCGGCGAGTACGGCGCGCTGGTCCGCGTAACGGGTCAGCAGCCAGGCGACCTGCCCGTTCCAGAGCCGGATCGGGGAGACCGGCTCTTCCTCGCGCAGCGTCGCGTAACGGGGTGGGGGGTCGAAGGGGCAGCCGGACGCGCGGCTGAGCGGAAAGGTGGGGACGGCCGTCTCGGGCATGACGCTTCCTCCGGGCAGTAGGGGTGGCCGGTCGGTCGTGTGGATCTCAGGCGCTGACCTCGATGGCCGCCGCCGGGCACAGGGTCGCCGCCTCCCGCGCCCGGTCGAGGGCGCCCGCGGGCGGCGCGGCGTCGAGCAGGACGACGACACCGTCCTCGTCGCGCTGGTCGAAGAGATCGTCGGCCGCGAGGACGCACTGTCCCGCGGCGCAACACTTGTCCTGGTCGATCGCGATGCGCATGGGCCTTCTCCACTTCTCCGCGGATACCGGTTCTCCGCGGAGAACGGCGCGCGGGGCTGAAGTTAGTTACCTTAAGTAGCTTCTCCTTGATGCGTGTATGGGGCAAGTACGTCTTCGGCCAACTCCGCGCCGCCGGTCCCGGGGCCGCGCCGCGCGTGACCTCACCGCCCCGTCTGTCGCACCGCTCCGTTCTCGCGCCTCGGATGTCCCGCCGCGCCTCGGCCGTGTCTGACAAATCCCGCCTGGCTCGCGGCGTCTGGCACGCACGCTCGCTGCGTTGTCGGAGTCGCCCGAGTACGTCCAGTACACGGGCGATCCTCCGCCTTGCGATCGCACGCACCAGACGCCGCGAGCCCCGCCCTACGGGCGGACGGCGCCATTTGTCAGACACGGCCTAGGCGCCACCGCTCTCCGGCATGATGGCCGTGTGCACGGTTCATCCGACCGGACGGGACGCGGCATCGCCGAGCTGCAGGCGCTGCTGTCCGCGCTCGCCTACGACCTCACCCGTCCCCGGACCCACGAGCGGATCGTCGCCCTGGCCGGAATGCCGGTCGACCGTGCCGGGCTCGCTCTCCTGCGCGTGCTGGTGGAGGAGGGGCGGCCGCTGCGGATCGGACGGATCGCCGAGCGCCTCGGCGTCCGTACGCCCCATGTCACCCGGCAGGTACGGGAACTCGAACGGCAGGGCCTGGTCGAACGCGTATCGGAGCCGAGGGACCGCAGAGTGCAGCGCATCACGCCCACCCCGCTGGGCGCGGACACCCTGACACGCGTCGACCGCGCCTTCCAGGCGTCGCTGTCGGAGAGCCTCGACGGAGTGGCCGCGCACCGCATCGACGCCGCCGTGGAGGTGCTGCGGCGGATCTCCAGCCACCGCCGTACCGGCGGGACCGGCTCCGGCGGCGGCGCGGGGCGTGACGCCGGGAGCGACGCCGGGGACGACGCCGCCGAGGGCGGCCCCTGACCGGCCGCCGGGAGGGTATCGGTATCGTCAGGTATGTCACCGACCCCCTGAGCAGTGGAGACACCATGGCCGGCCCCGCAGCCCCTCGCCGTACCGTGCTGAAGGGCGCCGCCCTCGCCGGGATGGCCGGACTCGGGGCGGCGGCCTGCTCCACCGACTCGAAGCTCGGCCACGCGGAGACGCCCACGCCCACCGCGCCGGTCGATCTCGGCGAGGCGTCCGAGGTGCCCGTCGGCGGCGCCAAGCTCTACAAGGAACAGCGCGTGGTGGTCAGCTGCCCGGCGAAGGGCCGGTACAAGGCGTTCAGCGCGCAGTGCACGCACGCGGGCTGCCTGCTGGAGAAGCTGGAGGGCACCGTGGGGGACTGCCCGTGCCACGGCAGCAAGTTCGACGTCACCACCGGCGAGGTGCTCCACGGCCCGGCGACCGCGCCGCTGCCCGAGGTCCCGGTGACGGCGGCCGGCGGCAAACTCGTCGCGGGCCCGCGGAGCTGACGGCCCTGACGGCGGACGAGCGCGGCGGCGGACGAGCCGCCCCGCGCCGCCCTGCGCCGCCCCGCTGTCGGTGCCCGACAGTAGGGTGGAGTGCATGGCCGACCCCTCCAGCTACCGCCCCAAGCCGGGACAGATCCCCGACTCGCCGGGGGTCTACAAATTCCGCGACGATCACCGCCGGGTGATCTACGTCGGGAAGGCGAAAAGCCTGCGTCAGCGGCTCGCCAGTTACTTCCAGGACCTGTCGGGGCTGCATCCGCGCACCCGTTCCATGGTCACCACCGCCGCCTCCGTCGAGTGGACCGTCGTCTCCACCGAGGTCGAGGCGCTCCAGCTGGAGTACTCCTGGATCAAGGAGTACGACCCCCGGTTCAACGTCAAGTACCGCGACGACAAGAGCTATCCGTCCCTCGCCGTCACGCTGAACGAGGAGTTCCCCCGGGTCCAGGTGATGCGCGGCGCCAAGAAGAAGGGCGTGCGCTACTTCGGACCGTACGGACACGCCTGGGCCATCCGCGAGACCGTCGACCTGATGCTCCGTGTCTTTCCCGTACGGACCTGCTCCGCAGGGGTGTTCAAGAACGCGGCGCGGACCGGCCGCCCCTGTCTCCTCGGCTACATCGACAAGTGCTCGGCGCCCTGCGTGGGCCGGGTCACCCCGGAGGAGCACCGCGAACTGGCCGAGGAGTTCTGCGACTTCATGGCGGGCCGCACCGGCACGTACCTCCGCCGCCTGGAGAGGCGGATGACCGAGGCGGCCGAGGAGATGGAGTACGAGAGGGCGGCCCGGCTGCGCGACGACATAGCGGCCCTGCGCCGCGCCATGGAGAAGAACGCCGTCGTGCTGGCCGACGCCACCGACGCCGATCTGATCGCGGTCGCCGAGGACGAGCTGGAAGCCGCCGTGCAGATCTTCCACGTCCGCGGCGGCCGGGTCCGCGGCCAGCGCGGCTGGGTCACCGACAAGGTCGAGGCCGTCGAGACGGCGGGCCTGGTGGAGCACGCGCTTCAGCAGCTGTACGGGGAGGAGCGCGGCGACGCCGTCCCCAAGGAGGTGCTCGTCCCCGCGCTGCCCCGGGACGCGGACGAGACCGAGGCGCTCGCCCAGTGGCTGAGCGAGCGCAGGGGAGCCCAGGTCTCGCTGCGCATCCCGCAGCGCGGGGACAAGAAGGACCTGATGGTGACGGTCGCGCGCAACGCGCAGCAGTCCCTGGTCCTGCACAAGACCAAGCGCGCCAGCGACCTCACCACCCGCTCGCGCGCGCTGGAGGAGATCTCCCAGGCGCTCGACCTGGACAGCGTGCCGCTGCGCATCGAGTGTTTCGACATCTCGCACCTCCAGGGCGACGACGTCGTGGCGTCCATGGTGGTCTTCGAGGACGGCCTCGCCCGCAAGAGCGAGTACCGCCGCTTCCAGATCAGGACATTCGAGGGCCAGGACGACGTACGGTCGATGCACGAGGTGATCACCCGCCGCTTCCGGCGCTACCTCCAGGAGAAGGAGCGCACCGGCGAGTGGTCGCAGCAGCCGGAGACCGCCGACCGGCCGGAGACCCCGGCGCGGCCGGACGACACCACCCCGCCCGACGGCACCGGCCCGCCGGACGACACCACCCCGCCGAGCGGTGCCGCTCCGCGGGACAGCACCGACCAGGACCGGGCGCCCGAGGTACCTGAGGTGTCCGAGGTGTCCGAGGGACCTGAGGCGTCTGAGGTGTCCGAGGTGCCTGAGGGACCTGAGGCGTCTGAGGTGCCCGAGCCTCTCACCGAGGACGACGGCCGCCCCAAGCGGTTCGCCTACCCGCCCCAGCTCCTCGTGGTGGACGGCGGCCGTCCCCAGGTCGCCGCCGCCCAGCGGGCCCTCGACGAGCTGGGCATCGACGACATCGCGGTCTGCGGCCTCGCCAAGCGCCTCGAAGAGGTCTGGGTGCCCGGCGAGAGCGACCCGGTCGTCCTGCCCCGCTCCAGTGAAGGGCTCTATCTGCTCCAGCGCGTGCGCGACGAGGCGCACCGCTTCGCCATCACCTATCAGCGCGCCAAACGGGCCAAACGCGTCAGGACCAGCCCGCTGGACGACGTGGCCGGGCTGGGCGAGGCCCGCAAGCAGGCCCTCATCAAGCATTTCGGCTCGGTGAAGCGGCTGCGGCAGGCGACAATCGACCAGATCTGCGAGGTGCCCGGCGTCGGCCGCAAGACAGCCGAGTCGATCGCCGTGGCCTTCGCCGCGGCGGCCCCGGCGACACCCGCCGTGAACACGGCAACAGGAGAGATCATGGATGACAACGGGGGCACCACGCATGACTGAGCACGACCGGGACGGAGCAGGGCACGTGAGTACGGACAGTACGGGCGCGAGCGGTTCGGGCACCCCGAAGGAGAACGGCGAGGCCACCGAGGCGGCCATCCCCGAGCTGGTGATCATCTCCGGGATGTCCGGGGCGGGCCGCAGCACCGCCGCCAAGTGTCTGGAGGACCTCGGCTGGTTCGTCGTCGACAACCTGCCGCCCGCGCTCATCCCCACCATGGTGGAGCTGGGCGCCCGCTCGCAGGGCAATGTGGCGCGGATCGCGGTCGTCGTGGACGTCCGGGGCCGGCGCTTCTTCGACAACCTCCGCGAATCCCTCGCCGACCTCGACGCCAAGCAGGTCACCCGGCGCATCGTCTTCCTGGAGTCCTCCGAAGACGCGCTGGTCCGCCGCTTCGAATCGGTCCGCCGTCCGCACCCCCTGCAGGGCGACGGCCGGATCGTCGACGGCATCGAGGCCGAGCGCGATCTGCTGCGCGAGCTGCGCGGCGACGCCGACCTGGTGATCGACACCTCCGACCTCAACGTCCACGAGCTGCGCAGCAAGATGGACGCCCAGTTCGCCGGGGACGAGAAGCCGGAGCTGCGGGCCACTGTCATGTCCTTCGGCTACAAGTACGGGCTGCCGGTCGACGCCGACCTGGTGGTCGACTGCCGGTTCCTGCCCAACCCGCACTGGGTGCCGGAGCTGCGCCCCTTCACCGGGCTCAACGACGAGGTCGCCACCTACGTCTTCAACCAGCCCGGCGCCAAGGAGTTCCTCGACCGCTACACCGAGCTGCTCCAGCTGATCGCCACCGGCTACCGCCGCGAGGGCAAGCGCTATGTGACCGTCGCCGTGGGCTGCACCGGCGGCAAGCACCGTTCCGTCGCGATGTCCGAGAAGATCGGCGCGCGCCTGGCCTCCGAGGGCGTCGAGACCGTGGTCGTCCACCGGGATCTGGGGCGCGAGTGACCGGACGGACCTTCCGTATGCGCCGACTGCGCCGGGGCGTACCGACGCTGTCGGCACGCGGGCGCGGGCGCGGCGCCCAGCCGAAGGTCGTCGCCCTCGGCGGCGGCATGGGGCTGTCCGCCTCCCTGACCGCGCTCCGCCGGATCACCGGCGACCTCACCGCCGTCGTCACCGTCGCCGACGACGGCGGCTCCAGCGGCCGGCTCCGGGAGGAGCTGGGCGTCCTGCCCCCCGGTGACCTGCGCAAGGCGCTCGCCGCGCTCTGCGGGGACGACGACTGGGGGCAGACCTGGGCACAGGTGATCCAGCACCGCTTCCAGTCCCAGGGCGAGCTGCACGAGCACGCGGTCGGCAATCTGCTGATCGTCGCCCTCTGGGAGCAGCTCGGCGACCATGTCCAGGCCCTCGACCTGGTCGGCAAGCTCCTCGGCGCCCACGGCCGGGTGCTGCCCATGTCCGCCGTACCGCTGGAGCTGCAGGCGCTGGTACGGGGGCACGACCCGGCCCTCCCCGACCGGATCGACACCGTACGCGGCCAGGCGACCGTGGCGCTCACCCGGGGCGAGGTGCAGTCCGTGCACCTCGTGCCGCAGGACCCGCCGGCCGTCCCGGAGGCCGTCGCCGCCGTCCTGGACGCCGACTGGGTGGTGCTCGGCCCCGGCTCCTGGTTCTCCTCGGTGATCCCGCATCTGCTGGTGCCCGAACTGCTCGACGCGCTCGTCGAGACCAAGGCCCGCCGGGTCCTCTCGCTGAACCTCGCTCCGCAACCCGGTGAAACCGATGGCTTCTCCCCGCAGCGTCATTTGGAGGTTTTGGGGCGACACGCCCCTAAACTCGCCTTGGACGTGGTGCTGGCCGACGAGGCCGCCGTGCCCGACTGTGATTCTCTCTCCGATGCCGCGAAACGGTTCGGTGCCGCGGTCGAGCTGGCGCCGGTGGCAGCGCCCGACAGTTCGCCGGTCCATGATCCCGAGCTGTTGGCAGCCGCGTACGACCGTATTTTTCGGATGCATGGAAGGATCGGCCCATGGCGATGACGCCAGCGGTGAAGGACGAGATCGCCCGCCTCCCCGTCACCCGGACGTGCTGCAGGAAGGCGGAGGTTTCGGCGATCCTCCGGTTCGCGGGCGGGCTGCACCTGGTGAGCGGCCGCATCGTGATCGAAGCGGAGCTGGACACCAGCATCGCCGCGCGCCGACTGCGCAAGGACATCCTGGAGATCTTCGGGCACAACTCGGAGCTGGTGGTGATGGCCCCCGGCGGGCTGCGCCGCGGCAGCCGTTACGTCGTACGGGTGATCACCGGCGGTGATCAGCTGGCCCGGCAGACGGGGCTGGTGGACGGCAGGGGGCGCCCGATCCGCGGGCTTCCCCCGCAGGTCGTCTCCGGCGCCACCTGTGACGCCGAGGCCGCCTGGCGCGGCGCTTTCCTGTCGCACGGCTCGCTCACCGAGCCGGGCCGCTCCTCGTCGCTGGAGGTGACCTGCCCGGGGCCCGAGGCCGCCCTCGCGCTGGTCGGCGCGGCCCGCAGGCTGCAGATCGCCGCCAAGGCCCGCGAGGTGCGCGGGGTGGACCGGGTGGTCGTACGGGACGGGGACGCGATCGGCGCGCTGCTGACCCGGCTCGGGGCGCACGAGTCGGTGCTGGCCTGGGAGGAGCGGCGGATGCGCCGCGAGGTCCGCGCCACGGCCAACCGGCTCGCCAATTTCGACGACGCGAACCTGCGCCGCTCCGCCCGCGCGGCGGTCGCCGCCGGTGCCCGGGTGCAGCGCGCGCTGGAGATCCTCGGCGAGGAGGTGCCCGAGCACCTCGCCGCCGCGGGCCGGCTGCGCATGGAGCACAAGCAGGCGTCCCTGGAGGAGCTGGGCGCGCTCGCCGACCCGCCGCTGACCAAGGACGCGGTCGCGGGACGGATCCGGCGGCTGCTGGCCATGGCCGACAAGCGGGCGCAGGACCTGGGCATCCCGGGCACGGAGTCCAACCTCCACGAGGAGCTGGCCGACGGTCTCGTCGGCTGACGCCGCGGGACCGGTCCGTACTCGCCGGTCATGGCGGGTGCGGGCGGCCGCCGGATCCCGGGGCCACTCGATGTCACCGCGCGGCCCGGGGAGAGGTAGGGTCATAAGCGGTCGGGGACATCCCATACAACTCGCCGGCGTCGAAACCCGGCGTACCAACGAGGAGATCGGTTCGTGACGATCCGCGTAGGCATCAACGGCTTTGGCCGCATCGGTCGTAACTACTTCCGCGCGCTGCTGGAGCAGGGTGCAGACATCGAGATCGTGGCTGTCAACGACCTGGGTGACACTGCGACCACGGCGCATCTGCTGAAGTACGACACCATCCTGGGCCGCCTCAAGGCCGAGGTGTCCCACACCGCCGACACCATCACGGTCGACGGTCATGTCATCAAGGTGCTCTCCGAGCGCGACCCGGCCGACATCCCCTGGGGTGAGCTGGGCGTCGACATCGTCATCGAGTCGACCGGCATCTTCACCAAGAAGGCCGACGCCGCGAAGCACATCGCCGGTGGCGCCAAGAAGGTCCTCATCTCGGCTCCGGCCTCGGACGAGGACATCACCATCGTCCTCGGCGTGAACGAGGACAAGTACGACCCGGCGAACCACCACATCATCTCCAACGCCTCCTGCACCACCAACTGTGTGGCGCCGATGGCCAAGGTCCTCCTGGAGAACTTCGGCGTCGTCTCGGGTCTCATGACCACGGTCCACGCCTACACCAGCGACCAGCGTCTGCAGGACTTCCCGCACAAGGACCTGCGCCGCGCCCGCGCCGCCGCCGAGAACATCATTCCGGCGAGCACCGGTGCGGCCAAGGCCCTCGGCCTGGTCATCCCGGAGCTGGCCGGAAAGCTCAACGGCATGGCCATGCGGGTGCCGGTCCCGACGGGATCCGTCACCGACCTGGTCGTCGAGACGGAGCGCGTGGTGACCAAGGAAGAGGTCAACGCCGCGTTCCAGAAGGCCTCCCAGGGTGAGCTGAAGGGCTACCTGGACTACACCGAGGACCCGATCGTCTCCTCGGACATCGTCAACTGGCCGGCCTCTTGTACCTTCGACTCCTCCCTGACCATGGTCCAGGGCAAGAGCGTGAAGATCATCGGCTGGTACGACAACGAGTGGGGCTACTCCAACCGTCTGGTCGACCTGACCGTCTTCGTCGGCGGCCAGCTCTGATTCAGGGCCTCCGTATTCAGGGCCGGTAGGCACCTCGACATGAGCGACAGGGCTCGGGCGGCGCGCTGGACACGTTCCAGTGGCGCTGTTCGAGCCCTGTCGGTCTGTCCAGACATCCCCAAGGAGTCCAGCAGCAGATGAAGACGATCGACGAACTTCTCACCGAAGGGGTCGCGGGCAAGCGCGTATTCGTCCGCGCCGACCTCAACGTGCCGCTCGACGGCACCACCATCACCGACGACGGCCGGATCCGCGCCGTCGCGCCGACCATCGCCGAGCTGGCCCGCGCCGGCGCGCGCGTGATCGTCGCCTCGCACCTGGGCCGCCCCAAGGGCGCCCAGGACCCCGCCTTCTCGCTCGCGCCCGCCGCCGCGCGCCTCGGTGAACTCCTCGGCGCTCCCGTGGCGTTCGCGACCGACACGGTCGGCGAGTCCGCCAGGGCGACGGTCGCGGACCTCGCGGACGGCCAGGTCGCCGTCGTCGAGAACCTCCGCTTCAACCCCGGCGAGACCTCGAAGGACGACGCCGAGCGCGGCGCCTTCGCGGACGAACTGGCCGGGCTGGCCGATCTGTACGTGGGCGACGGCTTCGGCGCCGTGCACCGCAAGCACGCCTCGGTCTTCGACCTGCCCGCCCGGCTGCCGCACGCCGCCGGTCATCTCATCGCCACCGAGGTCGGTGTCCTGCAGAAGCTGACCGACGACGTGAAGCGGCCGTACGCCGTCGTTCTCGGCGGCGCCAAGGTCTCCGACAAGCTCGCCGTCATCGACCACCTCCTGGAGCGGGCCGACCGCATCCTCGTCGGCGGCGGCATGGTCTTCACCTTCCTCAAGGCGCAGGGCCACGAGATCGGCTCCTCGCTCGTGCAGGAGGACCAGATCCCGGCCGTCCGGGAGTACCTGGACCGGGCGAAGGAGCGCGGCGTGGAGTTCGTCCTCCCCGTCGACGTCCTGGTCGCCGCCGAGTTCCCCGACCTCAGGACCAAGGCGCCCGCCCACCCCGAGACGGTGGCCGCCGACGCCATTCCCGCCGGACGGATGGGCCTGGACATCGGCCCGGAGACCGGCCGGCTCTACGCCTCGAAGCTCGCCGACGCGGCCACCGTCTTCTGGAACGGCCCGATGGGCGTCTTCGAGCACCCCGACTACGCCGAGGGCACCCGCGCGGTGGCCCAGGCGCTCGTGGACTCCCCGGGCTTCTCGGTGGTCGGCGGTGGCGACTCCGCCGCCGCCGTCCGGATTCTCGGCTTCGACGAGAACGCATTCGGCCATATCTCGACCGGTGGCGGCGCCAGCCTCGAATACCTCGAAGGCAAGACGCTTCCCGGCCTTGCCGCACTGGAGGACTGAACACTTCATGACCGCCGTAACCGAACAGACCGGCCGCACCCCGCTGATGGCGGGCAACTGGAAGATGAACCTCAACCATCTTGAGGCCATCGCGCACACCCAGAAGCTGGCCTTCGCGCTGACCGACAAGGACTACGACGCCGTCGAGGTCGCCGTACTGGCGCCCTTCACCGACCTGCGGTCCGTACAGACCCTGGTCGACGGCGACAAGCTCAAGATCAAGTACGGTGCCCAGGACATCTCGGCGCACGACTCCGGCGCGTACACGGGCGAGATCTCGGGCCCGATGCTCGCCAAGCTCAAGTGCGCCTACGTGGCCGTCGGGCACTCCGAGCGCCGGCAGTACCACGCCGAGTCGGACGAGGTCTGCAACGCCAAGGTGAAGGCCGCCTTCAAGCACGGTCTGACCCCGATCCTCTGCGTCGGCGAGGGCCTCGACGTCCGCAAGGCCGGGCAGCAGGTGCCGCACACGCTCGCCCAGCTCGACGGCGGCCTCAAGGACGTCCCCGCCGACCAGGCCGCGACCGTCGTGATCGCGTACGAGCCGGTGTGGGCCATCGGCACCGGCGAGGTGGCCACCCCCGAGGACGCCCAGGAGGTCTGCGCGGCGATCCGCGGGCGGCTCGCGGAGCTGTACTCGCAGGAGCTGGCCGATCAGGTCCGCATCCAGTACGGCGGCTCCGTGAAGTCCGGGAACGTCGCCGCGATCATGGCGCAGCCCGATGTGGACGGCGCTCTGGTCGGCGGGGCCGCGCTGGACACCGACGAGTTCGTCAAGATCGTCAGGTTCCGCGACCAGTAAGTATGCGGTAGCACGGATCCGTCGTACCCTGGCGGGGGCCGAGAACGCTCAACCGAGTATGCGGAGCGCGACTCCACGTATTCGGGGTCGGCGAAATTCGGCCCCCGTTCGTCCGTTTATCAGTCCTGTCAGTTCTTAGTCCTGCCAGTCCGAGGAAGTTGGTCCAGCCGTGGTTATGGGGTTCTCGATCGCCCTCATCATCTTCAGCCTGCTGCTGATGCTGCTGGTGCTGATGCACAAGGGAAAGGGCGGCGGCCTCTCCGACATGTTCGGTGGCGGAATGCAGTCGTCCGTCGGTGGTTCCTCGGTCGCCGAGCGTAACCTCGACCGCATCACCGTTGTTGTCGGTCTGCTGTGGTTCGCGTGCATTGTCGTGCTGGGCCTGATGCTGAAGCTGGACAGCTGAGCAGAGGTACGGTACGACGCCGCGGGCGCGGCCTATCATGGGGTTCCGCGCCGGGCGTCGGGGGAGTAACTCCCTTCACTGCAAGCGCGTTGGGCCTTACGTAGACTCTGGCCAGCCCGGCAGCGGAGCTGCCTACCGATGCATTGCGGCACCATCACGCAGGGAGTTACGACCGTGGCAAGTGGCAACGCGATCCGGGGAAGCCGGGTCGGAGCGGGGCCGATGGGTGAGGCCGAGCGCGGCGAGTCAGCGCCCCGCCTGCGCATCTCCTTCTGGTGCTCCAACGGGCACGAGACGGTGCCGAGCTTCGCCAGCGACGCGCAGGTTCCGGAGACGTGGGACTGCCCGCGCTGCGGCTTCCCCGCGGGCCAGGACCGGGACAACCCGCCGGACCCGCCCCGCACCGAGCCGTACAAGACGCACCTCGCCTACGTACGGGAGCGGCGCAGCGACGCGGACGGCGAGGCGATTCTGGCCGAAGCCCTGGCCAAGCTTCGCGGCGAGTTCTAGCCACTTTTTCCGGCCGGACACTGAACAGGTGTCCGGCCGAAACATTTCTCCCCGGCAGGGGCCCGGTTTCCGGGCCGCCGGTCTCCGCGCGTGGCCGCCGGTTTCCCAACGGCATTGTCAGTGGCACCCCTTACGGTCTGTATCACTCGACCCGAGGAGGTAACGGTGACGACTGCCGAAGCGGTGGCAACAGCGGCACCGCCATGGCGGGGCGGGTTCGGACGGCTGTGGTCGGCCGCGATCGTCTCCCGCTTCGGTGACGCGCTGCGCACCGCGGCGCTGCCCCTGCTGGCCGCCTCGCTCACCGACGATCCGCTGCTGATCGCCTCCGTGACCGCCTGCGGCTATCTGCCGTGGCTGCTGTTCGGTCTGCTCGGCGGGGCGGTCGCGGACCGGGTCGACCAGCGGCGGGCGATGTGGGGCGTCGATCTGGTGCGGGGTGCGCTGATGGCGGGCTTCGCGGTCGCCGTGGGCCTCGGTGAGGCGTCGATCGCGCTGCTGATCCTGCTCGCCTTCGTGCTCACGACGCTCCAGACGCTGTTCGACAACGCGGCGACGGCCCTGCTGCCCTCCGTGGTGGACCGGCGGGAACTCGGCAGCGCCAATGCCCGGCTGATGACCGGGCAGCAGATAGCCGGCGGCCTGGTCGCCGCGCCCCTGGTGCCGCTGCTGCTCGTCCTGGGCGTGGCGATGCCGCACGCGGTGAACGCGGTCACGTACGGGCTGGCGGCGCTGCTGATCTTCTCGCTGCGGGCCGGGGCCCCGGAGCGGGCGCCGCGCCGGACCGGCTCCACGCTGCGGGCCGAGATCGCCGAGGGGCTGCGCTTCCTGGCGCGGGACCGGACGCTGCGCGGGCTGTGCCTGGCGACGACTCTCTGCAACGTGGGGATGAGCGCGCTGATCGCCACCCTGGTGCTCCATGTCACGGGCTGGCTGGGCGCGGGCAACGGAGGCTACGCCCTGACGCTCACCGCCTTCGGGGTGGGCAGCGTGGCGGGCGGGCTGCTGGCGAAGCGGCTCGCCCGGCTGACGGGCCGGGTGCGTGCCATGTTCCTCGCAGGGACCGTCCAGATCGGGTCACTGGTGGTGCTGGGATCGGTGCGCGAGCTGGGCGCGGCGGTCGGCTGCCTGGGAGTCTTCGGCGCCATGAACATGGTGTGGAACGTGCAGCAGGCGACCCTGACGCAGGAGCGCGCTCCCCGGGACATGCTGGGCCGGATCAGCTCCGCCTTCCGCACACTCGCGCTGGCGGGAGCGCCCCTCGGCGCGCTGCTGGGCGGTGCCGCGGCGGCCGGCTGGGGGCTGAACGCGCCCGCCCTGCTGACCGCCGGTCTCTTCGTACTGGCTATCGCATCGCTGGGCCCTCTGATCAATTAAGTTGGACGGACAGCGGGGTTCGCGTACAGGCACGAGAAGAAGTGGGCTGATGTCCGAATGAACGCAGAGGGACGCACGAAGCTCAACCGGCTTCCCGAGTGGAGCGCGCTGGGCAAGCACCGGGAGCAGCTGGGCGGGACAGGGCTGCGCGAGCTGTTCGCCGCCGACCCGGCGCGCGGTACCGGCTACACCCTGCGGGTGGGCGATCTGCATCTGGACTACTCCAAGCACCTGGTGACCGACGAGACGCTCACGCTGCTGCGTGAGCTGGCCGCCGCCACCGGAGTGGAGCGGCTGCGGGACGCGATGTTCCGCGGCGAGAAGATCAACACGACCGAGGACCGCGCGGTGCTGCACACCGCGCTGCGCGCCCCCCGCGACGCCGTGATCGAGGTGGACGGCGAGAACGTCGTCCCGGCGGTGCACGCCGTACTCGACAAGATGACCGCTTTCGCCGAGCGGATCAGGTCCGGCGAGTGGACCGGCCACACCGGCCGGCCCATCAAGAACGTCGTCAATATCGGCATCGGCGGCTCCGACCTCGGCCCCGCGATGGCCTACGAGGTGCTGCGCTCCTTCACCGACCGCGAGCTGACGCTGCGCTTCGTCTCCAACGTGGACGGCGCCGACCTGCACGAGGCGCTCCGCGACCTGGACCCGGCCGAGACGCTGTTCGTCATCGCGTCGAAGACCTTCACCACCATCGAGACCCTCACCAACGCCACCTCCGCGCGCGACTGGCTGCTGACCGGCCTGCGCGCCGATACGAGCGCCGTCGCCAAGCACTTCGTGGCCCTCTCCACGAACGCCGAGAAGGTCTCCGACTTCGGCATCGACACCGCCAACATGTTCGAGTTCTGGGACTGGGTCGGCGGGCGCTACTCGTACGACTCGGCCATCGGGCTCTCCCTGATGATCGCGATCGGCCCCGACCGGTTCCGCGAGATGCTCGACGGCTTCCACCTCGTGGACGAGCACTTCCGCACCGCGCCGCCCGAGGAGAACGCCCCGCTGCTGCTCGGGCTGCTGGGCGTCTGGTACGGGGCGTTCTTCGACGCCCAGTCGCACGCGGTCCTGCCGTACAGCCACTACCTGTCGAAGTTCACCGCCTACCTCCAGCAGCTCGACATGGAGTCGAACGGCAAGTCGGTGGACCGCGAAGGGAACCCGGTGGAGTGGCAGACAGGACCCGTCGTCTGGGGCACGCCCGGCACCAACGGCCAGCACGCCTACTACCAGCTGATCCACCAGGGTACGAAGGTCATCCCGGCCGACTTCATCGGCTTCGCCCGGCCGGTCGCCGACCTGCTGCCCGGACTGGTCGCCCAGCACGACCTGCTGATGGCCAACTTCTTCGCGCAGACCCAGGCGCTCGCCTTCGGCAAGACGCCCGAGGAGGTACGGGCGGAGGGCGTGCCCGAGGAGCTGGTGCCGCACAAGACCTTCCGGGGCGACCACCCGACCACCACCATCCTCGCCGAGTCCCTCACCCCGTCCGTGCTCGGCCAGCTGATCGCCCTGTACGAGCACAAGGTCTTCGTCCAGGGCGCCGTCTGGAACATCGACTCCTTCGACCAGTGGGGCGTCGAGCTGGGCAAGGTCCTCGCCAAGGAGATCGAGCCCGTGCTCACCGGGGACGCGGCCGACGACCGGCTGGACACCTCGACGGCGGCGCTCGTCGCCACGTACCGCTCGCTGCGCGGTCGCTGAGTCGATGGGGGAGGGGGTACGGCTCCGGCCGCCGAACAACACACCGGCCGCGCGCGCCGTCGGCTGGTGGCGCGCGCAGTGGCTGTCGCTGACCCTGGTTCCGGTCGCCGTCCTGGCCGTGCTGGGGGCGCTCATCGCCCCGGCGCGGACCTGGCTGCTGGTGCCCGCCGCCGTACTCGCCGTGCTGGGGCTTCTCGCGGCGGCCCTGGTCCCCGTCTGGTGGTTCCGGGTGCACCGGTGGGAGGTGACCGACGAGGCGGTCTACGTCCGTACCGGCTTCTTCTGGCAGGAGTGGCGGATCGCGCCGATGTCCCGGATCCAGACGGTGGACACCGTGCGCGGCCCGCTGGAGCAGCTCTTCCGGCTCTCCACGGTGATCGTCACCACCGCGTCGTCCAAGGGCGCCGTGCAGATCGCGGGGCTCGACCACGAACTGGCCGCCGAGCTGGCCGAGCGGCTGACACACATCACCCAGGCCACCCCGGGGGACGCCACATGAGCGAACCCGCGCAGTTCGCGGAGCCGCTGCCGGGCGCCGCCGAAGCGGTCACCCCCGTCGCCACCGGCTCTCCCCGGACGGCCGGGGCCGAGGGCGAGGGCGAGTGGCGGCGGCTGGATCCGCGCACCCTGCTCGTGACGGCCGTCGTCCTGGCCGGGGTCGTCCTCGGCGCCGGGGTGCCCGCCGCCATCGGGATGGCCGGCCGGATGGGGCCGTGGCGCGCGCTGTCCTGGGTGGCCGCGGGAGCGGTGCTGGTCATCGGCTTCGGGCTGTGCGGCGAGTACATCCGCTGGCGCCGCACCCGCTATCGCGTCGGGCCGGAGCGCGCCGAACTCCACACCGGCCTGTTCCTCGTCAAACGACGCTCCCTGGCACGTGAACGCATCCGCAGTGTCGATCTCACCGCCCACCCGCTGCTGCGGATCCTCGGCCTGGTCACGGTGCGCATCGGCACCGGCGAACGGACCGGCGGCGAATCCACGCTGGAGCTGGAGCCGGTCACGAAGGCCGAGGGCGAGCGGCTGCGCACCGTACTGCTCGCCCGTGCCGTCACCGGCGAGCCCGACGCCGACCGCGACGGCACGCTGGCCGTCCTCGACCTGCGCTGGATGCGGTACGCGCCGGTCTCGTTCCTCGCCCCCGTGCTCGGCGGCGCGTCGATCGGGGCCGTCCTCCAGGTGAGCGACTGGTTCGGCGTACAGGCCCGGCTCTTCCACTGGGTCGGCGACCGCTTCCACGACACCCCGCTCGGCTGGCTGATCGCCTCCGTCGTGGCCGCCGCCGCCCTCGCCGGGGTGATCGGCGCGCTCGGGCTGTGGACCGAGATGTGGTGGAACTACCGGCTGGAGCGGGAGCCCGGCGCCACCCTGCGGGTCCGCCGCGGCCTGCTCACCTCCCGCTCGGTCTCCCTGGAGGAACGCCGGGTGCGCGGGGTGGAGCTGGTCGAGCCGCTCGGCGTACGGCTGGCGGGCGCGGCCCGGCTCGACGCCGTCGCTACCGGTCTCGCCCGGGACGAGGACGACCAGCACGCCGACCACAAGACCCTGCTGCCCGCCGCGCCGCGCGCCGTCGCGGACGAGGTGGCCGCGCGCGTGCTGCGCGAACCCCTCTCCCCGACCCGTACCGCCCGGCTCGCGCCGCACCCCCGCGCGGCCCGCGGCCGACGGCTGCGCTGGGCGCTGGCCGCCGCGCTGGCACCGGTCGCCGTCCTCGCCGTGCTGGGGGCCCTGCTGACCGGCGTACTCCTGTGGATCGCGGCGGTCTGCGCCCTGCTGGGGCTGCCCCTCGCCGTACTCCTCGCCCTCGACGCCTACCGCAACCTGGGCCACGGACTGAGCGGCCGCTACCTGGTGGCCCGCTCGGGCACCCTGCGCCGCACGACCGTGGCGCTCCAGCGCAGCGGGGTGATCGGCTGGACCGTCACGCAGTCCCTCTTCCAGCGCCGCGCCGGACTGCTCACGCTGACGGCCACCACGGCGGCCGGAGAAGGCGCCTACCACGTCCACGACGCGGCGAGGGACGAGGGACTCGCCTTCGCCGCCGAGGCCGTACCGGGGCTGCTGGAGCCCTTCCTCGTGAGGGATCCGGTACCGGACCGCACGCCGGAGTCCGGCAAGGCGGCGCCCCCGCCGTCCCGCTGACTCCCCGGCGTCCGGATCATTACGGCAGGACACATGCCGTACCGCCGTGTGGTGCCCACCGTCCGGCCAGCGCCGCCGTGAGCGGCCCCGTACCGCCCCGGCCCGGCACACACGTCGGCCCGCCCCCGGACCTGAGCAGGTACGGGGGCGGGCCGACGGTGGCGTCAGGCGGACGCCGGGGGATACAGCGCGCGCGGCAGGGCCGAGGCCGCCGCCGCGTCCAGCAGCCACAGCGTGCGGCCGAGGCCGTACGCGCCGGCCGCGGGCGCCTGGATCTCGCCCGCTCCCGACAGCGCGATCTCCGCCGCCTTCGCCTTGTCCTCGCCCGCCGCCAGCAGCCACACCTCGTGCGCCGCGCGGATCGCGGGCAGCGTCAGCGAGATCCGGACCGGCGGCGGCTTGGGCGCGCCGTGCACGGCGACCACCGTCAGCTCCGTCTCCCGCACGCCCGGCAGCTCAGGGAAGAGCGAGGCGACATGGGTGTCGGGACCGACGCCCAGCATCAACACGTCGAACGTCGGCACCCGCCCGTGGTCCCCTGGCCGGGCCGCCGCCGCCAGCTCCGTGGCGTAGGCGGCGGCCGCCGCCTCCAC
>NZ_QQNA01000003.1 GCF_003346515.1 Streptomyces corynorhini | reverse complement strand
GGTGGAGGCGGTGGAGGCGGTGAGGGCAATGCGGCCCGCCGCGGGCGGGCCCGCGGCTCCCAGCAGCGCGGCCGGACTGCCGACGCGCACCTCCCGGCCGCCGATCAGCGCCCGCACGCCGCGACCAGGCGCCGAGGAGAACTCCGCGGCGGGAGAGAGCGGTACGCCTCGTTCCGCCGCGTGGGCCACCACCGCGCGGGCCAGGGGGTGTTCGCTGGAGTGTTCGGCGGAGGCGGCCAGCGCCAGGACCTCCTCCTCGGTCGGTCCCGCACCCCCACCGGGCACGGCGGGCAGCGCGATCACGTCGGTGACCCGGGGTGTCCCCTCGGTCAGCGTGCCGGTCTTGTCCAGCGCGACACGGTTCACCGAGCCGAGCCGTTCCATCACGACCGCCGACTTGACCAGGACCCCGTGGCGCCCGGCGTTGGCGATCGCGGAGAGCAGCGGCGGCATCGTGGCCAGGACGACCGCGCACGGCGAGGCGACGATCATGAAGGTCATGGCACGCAGCAGCGTCGGGGTGAAGTCGGCGCCGAAGGCCAGCGGCAGGCCGAACAGCGCGAGGGTGGCGGCCACGACACCGGCCGAGTAGCGCTGTTCGACCTTCTCGACGAACAGCTGTGTCGGCGCCTTCGTGTCGCTCGCCTCGGCGACCATCTCCACGATCCTGGCGATGACCGACTCGGAGGCGTCCTTGTCCACCCGTACCCGCAGCGCGCCCGTGCCGTTGAGCGTGCCCGCGAACACCGGGTCGCCGACCGTTCTGACGACCGGCAGCGGCTCGCCGGTGATGGTCGCCTGGTCCACGTCGCCGGCGCCTTCGGCCACGGTGCCGTCGGCGGGCAGCCGCTCCCCCGGCCGTACGAGGACGACGTCACCGACCGCGAGCCGCGCGAGGGGGACGCGCTCCTCGCCGCCCGGCGTGCACCGTACGGCCGTGGCCGGCGCCAGATCGAGCAGACCGCGCACCGAATCGGCGGTGCGCCGGGTCGCCAGCGCCTCCAGGGCGCCCGAGACGGCGAAGATGACGATCAGCAGCCCGCCGTCGAGGAACTGCCCGATCGCCGCCGCCCCGATCGCGGCGACCACCATCAACAGGTCGACGTCGAGGGTCCGTTCGCGCAGGGCCCGCAGCCCGGCCCAGCCGGGCTCCCACCCTCCGGCGGCGTAGCACAGCGCGTACAGCAGCCCCCAGGTCCAGGCGGGGGCGCCGGTCAGATCGAGCGGCAGGGCGAGGAGGAAGGCGAGCGCGGACACGGCGGCCCAGCGCACCTCGGGCAGCGCGGACAGCCGGGTCCCGCGCGGGGGCGGCAACGCGGCGCGCGGGCGCGGCGCCGCCCGGTCGTCCCGCTCGCTCTCTTGGTTCTGTTCGCCGAGCACGGGAAGAGCCATCGGAGCACACCTCTTGGTCGGGGGCAGCGCGCGACGCGCTCCCTCCACCATAGCGGAATACATGAAGAGGTCTTCACGTGTTTATGGATATACGATGAGCGCATGGGACACGGAGTCGATGAACGCGCCACGCCGACCGGACACCTCGACGCGGACTCCGCCGCCACGATCGCCGCGACCCTCCAGGCGCTGGCCACACCCTCCCGGCTGATGATCCTCACGCGGCTGCGGCAGAGCCCGTGCGGGGTGACCGAGCTGGCCGCGGCGGTGGCCATGGAGCAGTCGGCCGTCTCCCACCAGCTGCGGCTGCTGCGCGCGCTGGGGCTGGTGACCGGGTCGAGGCAGGGCAGGCGGATCGTCTACAGCCTGTACGACACCCATGTCGCGCAGCTCCTCGACGAAGCCGTCTACCACATCGAGCATCTGCGCCTGGGCGCCCGCGATCTGCCCGATCGCGCGGAAGGCGCGCACGAGACGCACGAGGCGCACGACGCCTGACAGCGCCCGGATTCCGTCGCGTCGTACGGGAAGCCGCCGCGCCGATCCGCGATAGTGCGGGCAGACCGGCATCTCGTGAACGGAGCCCCGCCATTTCCCGCGCAGCGCACCCCCGGCCGCTTCCCCCGCCGCCGCCTTTACCGCACCCCGCCGAACCCCTCGCCCGGCCCCCGAAGGCCCCGGGGCGGACGCTCGCCCCGGTCGCGGTCGCCGCGGCTCCCCTCGCCCTCGCGTCGGCACTCGGGCTGTGGGGGATCCGGCGCCAGGGCACCCTGTGGGGCGACGAGGCGGTCACCTACGAGGTGGCGCACCGGACCCTGCCGGAGATCTGGCGCACGCTGGGGCACATCGACGCGGTGCACGGCCTCTACTACCTGTGCCTGCACGGGGTGTTCGGGGTGTGGGACGGCGGGCTGGTGGCGCTGAGGCTGCCGTCGGTGCTCGCCGTGGCGGCGGGCGCCGCCGGGATCGCGCTGCTGGGGCGGAGACTCGCGGGGCCGCGTGCCGGACTGCTGGCCGGGCTGGTCTTCCCGCTGATCCCGGCCGTACAGCGCTACGCGCAGGAGGGCCGCTCGTACGCGCTGGTGTGCGCCCTCGTCATCTGGACGACCTGGCTGCTGGTGTCGGCGGTGGACAGGCCGCGCGGGCGCCGGTGGGCCGCGTACGCCGGAGTCATACTGACCGCGTGTCTGCTGCACGAGTTCGCGCTGCTCACGCTGGTCGCCCATGGGGTGAGCGTGTTCCGCTCCGGTCCGGCGCGCGCGGTGGCCCGCGGGTGGGGCGCGGCGGCGGGTGTGGTGGTCGCCGGCACACTGCCGCTCGCCGTCTTCAGCACCACACAGGCGTCGCAGGTCGACTGGATCGGCGCGCCCGGCGCCCGGACCGTACTCGGCTTCGCGGCGGTGGTGCTCGTCGGACTGGTGTGCGCGCGCACCCCGCCCCGTGCCGCGCACGCCGCGCCGCCGATGCGGCCGGGGACGCTCGCGCTGCCGCTGCTGATCCTGCCGACCGCGCTGCTGATGGCGCTGACCCCGCTGCGGGCGCTGTACGTCGAGCGCTACGTCCTGTCGTACACCGGGGCGCTGGCCCTGCTCCTCGGTGTCGCGCTCGACGGGGTGTGGCGGCGGAGCCGGGACGGTGGCCGCCGCGCGCGCCCGGCCGGGTACGCGGTGGCGGCAGGCGCGGGACTGCTCGCCGTACTGACGCTGGTCCCGGTGGGGACGCATCTGCGCACTCCGCAGAGCCGGCAGAACGACGCCGCCGCCGTCGCCCGTGCGGTACGGCAGAGCGCGCGGCCTGGCGACGGGCTGGTCTTCACGCCCGCGCGGCGCCGGGTGTGGACGCTGGCCCGGCCCGAGGAGTTCCGCGGCCTCTTCGACCTCGCCCTGGACCGCTCCCCCGTCGCCTCGGACACCCTGCACGGTACGGAGCTGCCGCCGGGCGCCGTGCGGGCCCGGATGCTGGCCGCCCGGAGGATCGTCGTGGTCCATGACGTCGCCGGGGAGCCGCTGGACGCGGCGGACCGGGAGTACGTCAAACGAGCGACCCTCCGGGCGGCTTTCGAGCCGTGTGCCACCCGCCGGGTGACACGGGCTCAGATCACGCTCTACGCACGGCCGGGAGCGTGCTGACCCCGCCCGCCGCACACGCGGCACGGCGACTGGGCACCCGCGCGGGTCACTTGGCGTACAGCAGTGTGCCGAAGCCCAGTTGGTCGAAGCCGCCGCTGTTCGGCCCGTAGTCACCGCCGCCGCCCTCGGGACGGACGCTCTCGGCGATCGCGGTGATGTACGGGACGGACAGGCCCCGGCGCTTGGCGTAGTGGTAGTGGAGGATGTCCCACACGGGCCTGGCCTGGCCCCGGCTGTCGGCGGAGATGGCGGTGTGTTCCTGGTAGGCGCAGTTCTGGCCGGTGCCCCAGGTGTACTTGGTCCAGGGCACGTCCTGGCCGAGGTTGTACTTGGCGACGTACTGGGCGGCCTTCATGAAGCGGTTGTTGTCGTAGCCGTACAGGTCGTCGCCCTGGTTCCAGGCCATCTCGCAGAAGGCGCCCATCTGGCCCATGCCCATCATGGTGTGGCCCTGGTCCCGGCCGGACTCCTGCCACTGGGCGAGCCCCTGGCTCTCGTACACGAAGGGGACGGCCTTCTGGATCGCGCCGTTGCCCGCGCCGTTCTTGAAGTAGTTGACGGCCTGGTCGTACTTGCCCGCGTCGTCGTTGAGGATCCCGATCGCCAGGATCGAGTTCATGTTGCACAGGTCCCAGTTGGCCCAGTAGTTGGTGATGCAGGCGCCGTTGTGCTCCGTCAGGAACTGGTTGTTCAGCGGGTAGAAGACGTTGACCATCATCCGCCGGAACCGGTCGAGGTCGAAGCCGGAGTAGCCACGCATCAGTTCGGCGGCCTGGGCGAACTGGTAGCCGTAGATCCCGGCGGCGAGGAACCGGTCGGCGTTGCCGGTGACCGTGGTGAGCGTGGCCGACCAGGCGTTGAGGATGTTCCTGGCCGTGTCGCCGTGCGCGGTGGTGCCGCCGATCTGCCAGCGCAGGGCGTTCTGGTAGGCCGCGTGGATGTCGTTGTAGAGCGTTCCGTAGTTCTCGCCGGTGCCGCCGCGGATGATGGTGGCCTGGGGATTGGGCTGCCATCCCGACTGGGAGTGCGAGTTGGCGGTCAGCCGGTTCCAGCCGGCCAGCCAGGGGTCGTTGCCCGCGGCCACCCGGACCTTGGCGCGGTTGAGTTCGCCGTACGCGTTGAGCATGCCGGGGTGGGTGAAGGTGGCCGGGGCGGCCTCGGCGGAACCGGCGGAGGAGGCGGCGGCGAGGCCACCCGCCGCCCCGACGAGGGCGAGCCCGCCGGCGGCCCTGAGCAGGCCGCGGCGGGACATGGCGTGGGTGATGTTGCGGCTCATGGAGATCTCACTCCCGGGGAACGAGCGCCGTGGGGGGCGCGTGGTGGGGGGCGCGGAGGTACGGGGATGGAAACCGGTCCCTATGTTGCTGGCGGATGAACGCCGTGTCTCCGGCCCGCACCGAATACGAAACTTTCGGTCCGTTCCGCGCCCGTGGCCCGTACGGTGCCGAAGACGAGACGGGCGCACTCGGGGCGCCACCGCGCGCAGGCGATGACCGAGCCGTCCGGGTTCCTGGCGTGGCGGCCGTGCCCGCTCTCGCCGGTGACACCGGGGGGAACTGCCCGCGCCGGTGATGTCGTTCGGCGCGGGTGACCGCTCCCCCGTACTGGTGGCGTTCCTGGAGGTGGCCCGTGCGCTGTGCCCGCAGGTGAAGGGTGCGCTGGACCGGCCGCTCGCTCCCGACGGGCCGCTCGCTCCCGACGGGCCGTTGGGCGGGGCGGCCCGCGTGTTCCAAGGCTGCGGGATCCAGAACCGCGTGTTCCAGGGCCGCTTGTTCCAGGGCCGCGCGGGATCCAGGACCGCGGGTTCTACGGCCGCGGCTCCGGCCAGGTCTCCGGCCGCCAGATGCCCGACCTGGTGAGCGCGGCGGGGCAGTGCCGGAAGATCTCGTCGATCTCGATGAGCAGGACCAGCAGGGGACGCTGACCCTTGAGCGCCATCGTGTCGAAGAACGGCGCGTCGGTGAGGATTTCGGCCCTGCCGTTGATCCGCAGGACCTCCTTGCTGCCGGGAACGAGGTGGACGAGGCCGACATGCGGGTTGTCCAGGATGTTGTGGAAGCTGTCGGCCCTGCGGTTGCCGGGGCGGTCCGGGACGGCGAGGGTGCGGTCGTCGAGGGCGCGGACGAATCCGGGGATGTCGCCGCGTGGTGAGGCGTCGCAGTTGCCCCGGCTGTCGGAGGTGGACAGCAGGAAGAACGGCGAGCGGGACAGCAGCTCCAGGTCATCGGCGATCAGCCGGGGGCGGACCTTGTCGATGACGATCGGATGCGGCTCGCCGAGCAGTTCCCGCAGCTCCTCGGCGGATCCGAGCCTGCGGTGGCCCGTACGCTCCGCGGTCGCGGTGGTGTCTGTGGTCGCGGCGCTGGGCACGGCGTCTCTCCCGGATGGGGTGGCACCACGGTGTTCCGTGAATGTTAGGCTCACCTTACTTTATGACCTGAATCGAGGGGTCCGCGGGCGGTCGGCCGTGCGCGGTGAGGCACAGTGAGGGCACTGCAGATGCACCGTGGTGGCACGCTCCACACGAAGGCTCGCCTGACGTGACGACACGCGGAGAGCCGGCCGGCCTGACGGCGCGGCGGCCGGTGGACACACCGCCGACGGTGGACACGCCGCCGACGGCCGGGCGCCCGGTGCGCGGTCGCCCCCTGCTCGCGCTGGGACTGGTGGCGGCTCTGCTGACGCTGGCGGCGGTGGTCTGGGCGAGCCTGCTGTTCGGTTCCGGCGATGTCACGGCGGGCGACGTGGTGCGGGGCCTGCTGGATCCCGATCTGTCCGTCAAGGGACAGCTGATCGTGCGGGAGGAGCGGATTCCGCGCACGGTCGCCGGTCTGATGACGGGCGCGGCGCTGGGGCTGGCCGGTGCGGTCATGCAGGGTGTCGCGCGCAATCCGCTGGCCGATCCCGGCATCCTCGGTGTCAACGCGGGTGCCGCGGTGGCCGTGGTGTTCGGTATCGGTGTGCTGGGTCTGACGGAACCGGGGCACTACATCTGGTTCGGCTTCCTCGGCGCGCTCCTCGCGGCCGTGCTGGTCTACAGCATCGGTTCGCTGGGCCGGGAGGGCGCGACGCCGGTGAAGCTCGCGCTGGCCGGCGCGGCGACGACCGCCATCCTGACCTCTCTGACCACGGCGATGCTGCTCAGGGACCGGATGCTCTTCGACCGGTTCCGTTTCTGGAAAGTCGGTTCGCTGTCGGGGCGGGATCCGGATCTGCTGCTGCAGGCGCTGCCGTTCATCGTGGCGGGCGTGGTGTTCGCGATCGGGCTGGGCCCCCGGCTCAACGCCCTGTCGATGGGCGACGACATCGCGCGGGCGCTGGGGCAGCGGGTCGGGGCGGCCCGGCTCGCGGCGGCGGCCTCGGTGGTGGTGCTGTGCGGCGCGGCCACGGCGATCGCCGGGCCGATCGGCTTCGTCGGACTGATCGTGGCGCACGGCGCACGGTTGATCACCGGCCCCGACTACCGCTGGATCCTGCCCTACAGCCTGTTGCTCGCGCCGATTCTGATCCTGGTCTCCGACATCGCGGGGCGGTTCATCCTCCAGCCGGGTGAGGTGCAGGTCGGCATCGTCACGGCGGTCCTCGGTGCCGTGCCGTTCATCATCCTGGTCCGTCGTCGCAAGCAGGTGGAGTTGTGAGCCGAGAGACGGCCGAGCACCCCGCGAAGGCGGGGCCCTCCCCCCGGGACGAGCGGCTGGCCGACGCCGTACGGGAGGTCGTACGGGTCCGCAGGACCGGCCGGGCGCGTTCCACGACGGTCTGCCTCGTACTGTCCGCCGCCGTGTTCGCCGCGCTGTGCCTGTCGTTGGCCTACGGCGATCTGATGATCCCGGTCGGGGACGTGATCGCCACGCTCGCGGGCGGCGGGGACGCGGGGACCCAGTTCGTCGTCCTCGAACTGCGGCTGCCCCGCGCGCTGATCGGCCTGCTGGTCGGGGCGGCGTTCGGGCTGTCGGGCGCGGTGTTCCAGACGCTGCTGCGCAATCCGCTGGCGAGCCCCGACGTGATCGGCATCAGCGCGGGCGCGAGCGCCGCCGCCGTGCTGGCCGGGGTGACCTTCGGGGCGAGCGGTTACGCGCTGTCCGCCTCCGCCGTCGTCGGGTCCGTACTGTCCGCCGCGGCGATCTACGCGCTGGCCTGGCGCCAGGGCGTCGCCGGTTACCGGCTGGTGCTGGTCGGTATCGGTATGGGCGCGGCGCTGTCCAGCGTCATCTCGCATCTGCTGACGAGTTCGGACGTGTCGGTGGCGCAGAACGCGCTGGCGTGGCTGACGGGCAGCCTCAACGGCCGGTCCTGGAAGCAGTTCTGGCCGCTGCTGGCCGCCCTCGTACCGCTGGTACCGGCGACGTTCGCGGCGGCGCGGTCGCTGCGGGCGCTGCAGTTGGGCGACGACACGGCGATGGGGCTCGGCAGCCGGGTGGAGCGCGGGCGACTGGTGCTGATCGGCTGCGGGGTGGCGCTGGCGGGGGTGGCGACGGGAGCGGCGGGCCCGGTGACGTTCGTGGCGTTCGTGGCCGCGCCGATCGCCCGTCGGCTGGTGCCGCGCCAGGGCGCCGCGCTGCTGCCGGCCGCGCTGACCGGGGCTCTGATCGTGCTCCTCGCGGACTTCACGGCACAGCATCTGCTGGGTGCCACCCAGTATCCGGTGGGTGTGGTGACGAGTGTGATCGGCGCCCCCTATCTGCTGTGGCTGCTGGCCGGTGCGAACCGGGTGGGCAAGGGCGGATGAACGATGGAAACGGAAGGATCTGCACATGAGTGCGGAGCACACTCTCCGGACGCGTGACGTCCGGCTCGGCTACGACGGGCACGAGGTCGTCAAGGGGCTGAGCGTCGACATCCCGCCGGGCCGGATCACCATGATCGTGGGGCCCAACGCGTGCGGGAAATCGACCCTGCTGCGCTCGATGGCCCGGCTGCTCGCGCCCACCTCGGGCGAGGTGCTCCTGGACGGGAAGAGCGTGCACGGGATGCCCACCAAGGAGGTCGCGGCGGTGCTCGGCATCCTGCCGCAGAGCCCGGTGGCGCCCGACGGCATCACGGTGAGCGATCTGGTGGGCCGGGGCCGCTATCCCCATCAGGGCTGGTTCCGGCGGTGGACGAGCGAGGACGACGAGGCGGTGGCGCAGGCGCTGCTGGCCACCGACGTACTGGAGCTGGCCGCGCGTCCCGTCGACGAACTCTCCGGGGGCCAGCGGCAGCGGGTGTGGATCGCGATGGCGCTCTCGCAGCGTACGGACATCCTGCTGCTGGACGAGCCGACGACGTACCTCGACATCAGCCATCAGCTCGATGTGCTGGATCTGCTGACGGACCTCAACCGGGAGTACGGCTCGACCATCGCGGTGGTGCTGCACGATCTCAATCTGGCCTGCCGGTACGCCGATCACCTGATCGCGATGAAGGACGGGCGCATCGTGGCGGAGGGGACTCCGGCGGAGATCGTGACGGCGTCCCTGGTGACCGAGGTGTTCGGGATGCGGTGTTCGGTGGCCGAGGATCCGGCGTCCGGGACGCCCATGATCGTGCCGATGGGGCGTCATCACCTCACCCGGGCGTCCGCGTCCCCGGTGCCCGCGTCCGGGTCTCCGGTGCCCGCGCCCGGGTCTCCGTTGCCCGCGTCCGGGGCGCCGCACCCCGCGACCGCCGAGTGACTTAGGTTAGGTTAGCCTAAGTGCATGTCATCACAGCAGCCTCTCTCCACTCCCCCGAGACGTACGTCCCGGCGGGCCGCGCCCGCCGCGTGGGCCGTCCTCACCGCTCTGGTCGTCGGCCTCCTCGCCGCCTGCGGCTCGTCCTCCTCGGACTCGGACGACACCTCGTCGGACGGCCCGTCCGCCGCGAGCGGCGCTTTCCCGGTGAAGGTCGCGACGAAGTTCGGTGACATCACCGTCCCGAAGCAGCCCACCCGCGTGGTCGCGCTGGGCTGGGGCGACGCCGAGGCCACCCTGGCGCTCGGTGTGCGGCCCGTCGGGGCCAGCGACTGGCTGGCGTTCGGCGGCGACGGGGTCGGGCCGTGGGCCGAGGGGCTCTACAAGAAGAGCCCGACGATGATCGGCACCCTGGAGCCCGAGTTCGAGAAGATAGCGGCGCTCAAGCCCGATCTGATCCTGGACACCAAGTCCAGCGGCGCACAGGAGCGTTACGACACGCTCAGCAAGATCGCCCCCACGATCGGCGTCCCGAAGGGCGGCGAGCAGTACAAGATCTCGTGGGACAAGCAGACGCGGATGATCTCGGCCGCGCTCGGCGTCCCGGACAAGGGCAAGGAACTCATCTCCGAGACCGAGCGGAAGTTCAAGGAGTCGGCCGCCGCCCACCCCGAGTTCAAGGGCAAGACGATCACGGTCGGCTCACGCACCGGCAGTGCGTGGGGCGCCTATGTGCACGGCACGGGCCGCGTCGACTTCGTCGAACGCCTCGGCTTCAAGAACAACCCGGCCGTCGAGGCGAAGGCGGGCGACTCGTTCTCCATCACGATCTCCCGCGAGAACCTGGATCTGCTCGACGCCGACCTCACCGTCATGGCGCCGATCGGCATCGACGCGAAGAAGATCTCCGACGACCCGCTGTACCAGGCCGTCCCCTCCGTCAAGGCCGGTCACTCCGTGGTGTTCGACGACGAGACGCTCAGCTCGGCGTTCGCCACGGACTCGGTGCTCTCGGTGGCGTACGCGCTGGAGAAGGTCGTCCCGCTGTTCGCCGCGCCGCTGAAGTAGGCCCTCTCCCCCTCCGTCCCTCCCGCGGCGGACGACCCGCCAGGTCGTCCGCCGCGGCCGCGTCACCCCGGCCCCGTGCCGGTGTCAGGCGCTCGGCCTGACCTTGCCGATACGGCGGCGTATCGCGGAGCCGACGCGTATCGCGGCGCGCTTCTCTATGCCCGCTATCCGCTTCTCCGTGGCCGTCAGCTGCTTCTGCATCTTGGCCAGCTGCTTCTGCAGCTCCTTGTTGGTCTTCGTCAGGGTGGTGATGTGACGGTCGGCCAGGGCCCGGTTCTCCACCAGCTGCTCGCGCAGCCGGCTGATGCGGTAGCGCAGCGCGCCGTCGTCCGAGCCGTCCCACACCTCCACCGAGGGCGGGAGGTCCAGCGCGTTCAGCCGGGCCTCGAAAGCGGCGCCGCCGTCACCGTGGGTGAACGTGTTCTCCAGGGAGTTCTTGTCGAGGAAGGCCGTGAAGCGGTCGAAGCGCTCCTTGTGCCCGTCCAGCAGACCGCCGAAGTCCGCCTGCGTGTACAGCTCCTCGGGGTGGATGTCCGCGGGCAGCCCGGCCAGCATGCGGTGCGGTATGCCGAAGTAGCGGCACAGCTCCAGGGTGCGGGAGTCGTGCGCCAGCACCACGGCGGGCGTACCGGCGAGGAGCGCCGCGATATTGCCGTGGATCCGGGTGCCGTACGAGAAGTCGTACGTGGACAGCTCGTCGAGCCAGGTCCTCGGGTCCAGCGGGACCCGGACCTTGTTCTCCCGCAGCAGCGGGTGGGTGAGCCGGCGCGGCAGGGCATCGTGGTCACCGGAGGCCGCCGAGGTGTCGCCCCAGAAGAGCGTCTCCGCGTCGACCAGGTTCTGGGCGTAGTACGTGAGGAGCGGAAAGCGTTCGTGGGCGTTGCGCGCCAGGCCGACCAGGTCGCCCACCCGGTTCGCCTGCGCGGAGAGGTTGATGGCGATACGGGAGTCGGCGGAGAACGGGGCGGGGTCCCGCGGCCGCGGGAAGGTGTCGCCGTGCAGGAACATGGACGGGCAGCCGATGGTCTCGACCTCCCGGAAACCCAGTTCGCGCAGGTAGGACGCGGTGAGTTCACCGCGCACCCCCACGGAGGCGGACCTCTCCAGCACGGCCCGCATGAACCGCTTCACCGACGGCTCGATCGCCTGGAGCCGCTCGGTGTCGTAGTCGTCGCCCGCCTGCGCGCCCACGCCGAGGACGACCACCGGGATGGTGAGTTGCTCGATGAGCGCGGACAGCCGGTCGAGAGCCGGGCGGAACGTGGGGCGGAAGGCATTGGCGAGCGGCACGACGAAGACGTCGTACTCCTCGTTGATCTGCTGAGAGCGCTTCGCCGAGCTGTCGGTCCTGAGCCCGTTGGACGTCACTTCGGTGCGATCCGTGAGCAGGATCTTGTGCGCGGCATCACTGAAGAGCAGATTGCCCGAGTTCGTGCCGATCAGATCCTGCTGAATGAACTCTTCGCGCGTAGCGACACGGAACGGGCTCTTCCCCGAGCGGATGAGTATGCGCTTCATGGCCTTCTCTCGATTGCGCGGCTTGGACTGCGGGCGAAGCCGTTGGTCAGCAGGCGCTCCCCGATCCGACCGTCCCAAAGGGAACCCCAAGGATCCAGGGACCCTCTTAGTAGAGTTTTGGGCATAAGCGAGGAGAACCTTCACCGCACCTTAACCAAACCTCACACGCCCCGTACATCCCGGGGTCACGACGGATGACGAGGCGGTTCCCGAACCGGCGGGCGGACAACGGCCCGTCACGGTTTCTTAGTTTTCGATGAGGACCGCGTGCGCGTTCGCTTTGCGGGCACGGGCCTTGAATGGACAGCGCGCGCACCGAAGAGGTGACACATCAGGACAGAGCCGACAGACCAGGCGGGGCGGGAGGGGCGAGAGGGGCCGGAGGAATCGCGCTGGGGCTCATTCCGGTACGGGTGGACGGCCGCCCCGAGCGGGGCGGGCGCGGGTTCCCCTCGGCGGTACGCGGCGACGGGCGGGTGCCGGGCGTCGACGGGCTGCGGGCGCTGGCCGTCGTCCTGGTGATGACCTATCACCTGGAGCCCGACCTGCTGCCCGGCGGCGCGCTCGGCGTCGATGTCTTCTTCGCGATCAGCGGCTACGTCATCACCCGGTTGCTGGTCGCGGAGTTCGGGCGGTCCGGCGACGTGGCGATGCGCGCGTTCTACTGGCGCCGCTGGCTGCGCCTGGTCCCGGCGCTGCTGGCCGTCTGCGCGACCTGCGCCGTACTGGCGCTCACCACCCGGCTGCCGAGCTTCGAGCGGGCGTGGACGGCGATCGCCGTGTCCGCCACCTTCCTGATGAACATCGTCAGGGCCACCCAGTCCGGCACCTATTCGAGCGATCTGTCCCTTCTGTCGCACACCTGGTCGCTGGGCGTGGAGGAGCAGTTCTATCTGCTCTGGCCGCCGCTTCTGCTGCTGCTCCTGCGGCGGGTCGGGGCCAGGGCCGTGCTGCTCTGGACGACGACGCTGTGTCTGCTGCCGCTGATCTGGCGCGCGGTGCTGTGGAATCCGACGGCGGCGCACCGCATCTACAACGGCATGGACACCCGCGCGGACCAGTTGCTGACCGGTGCGCTGCTGGCCCTCGTGGTGGCCCGGCTGCACGCGGACGACCCCCGGCTGGCCGCGCTGCGGCGCTGGGCGGGCCGGCTCGCCTGGCCCGCCCTGGCCCTGCTGGCGCTGATCGTCGCGGTGGTGCCGATGACCGGCACCAGCGCCTGGACCATGCCCTGGTACACCGTCGGCTTCCTGGTCGCCGCCGTTCTGTCGGCGACGCTGGTGGCCTCGCTGGAACTCGGGCCGCGCACCCGGCTCTCCCGGGCGCTGTCCCTGGCTCCGCTGGTCTGGGTCGGACGCAACCTCAGCTACGGGCTCTATCTGTGGCACTACCCGCTGACCCGGCTCATGAAGGATCTGGGGCTCGACGCCTGGCACGGGCCCGCCACTTTCGCCGCCAGTCTCGCGGCGGCCGTCGCCTCGCACTATCTGATCGAGAGGCCGCTCACCCGGCGCGGGCGGCAGGTGCGACCGCCCGGGAAGGACGCCCGTACCCCCGCCGCCCGTACCCCGGACGCCCGTACCCCCGCCGGGCACACTCCCGCCGGGCACGTCGCCGACGGCCGGGGCGGGCAGGGTGTGCAGGGTGGTGGGCCGGTCCGCTGCGAGCGCTGACGGTCCGGCGCCGGGTCCGTGCGGCGCGGCGGCCCGTGCCGGGTCCGCTCAGGCGGCGTTGGTCAGGGCCTGTATCCCGTGCAGCTGCGTCATGACGTCGCGCAGCGAGCGGCAGGCACGCGGGACCGGGGGCAGCGCGGCGGCGGCCGTTCCCCGGCCCTCCTCCAGCGCGTCGGCCATGGCGGACAGCGCCCCGGTCACCTCCCGTATCTCCGTGGCCGGGGGCATCGGCACCCCCTGCTCGATCCGTACGGCGCACACCGTCGCGGCGTCCACGATCCGCTCGGCCAGTGCCAGCACCGCCAGCCAGTCGTGGCGGTGGGTGCGGTGCGGACCCGGCAGTTCGGCGGCGGCCGTGCCGACCGCCGCCCGCGCCTCGGCGAGCGCCCGGTAGGCGGAGTGCCGCAACGCGACGCCGGTGGCGTCCGAGCCCCGGGGCGTGGCTCCCGGCGTACCGGGCGCGCGGGGGGCGCCGGGGGCGTCGAGCACGTAGCGCAGATACCGCTCGGTGTGGCGCAGTGCCACGGCGAAGCGGTGGCCGACCCGGACGCGCGGGTCGGTCAGCAGCGGCAGATGGCCGACGAGCAGCACGATCGCGCAGGCGAGCGCGGTGTCGAGCAGCCGCGCCGCCGTCGCCTCGGTGTCACCGCCCGCGTAGACGAAGGAGAGGACCAGCAGGGTCACCACGGCGGTCTGGAATCCGAAGTGCCGGGTGGCGACCGGGATCAGGGCTCCGCCCGTCACGACCACGGCGAGCAGCCACCAGGTGCCGTCGAGCCAGATCATGGCGAGGGTGAACACGAGTACGCCGGTCGCGGTGCCCACGACACGGTTCACCACACGCGAGAACAGCGGCCCGAGGTCGGGCTTGACGAGGAACGCGGCGGTGGCGGGCAGCCAGTACCAGTGGGTCTGGTGGAGGCTGAGGGCGACGGCGGCGCTCGCGGCCACGCACAGCGCCACCCGCAGTCCGTTCTCCCGTCGGGCGGGAGCGAACGCGCGTCCGAACAAGGCCCGCGGTCGCCGTCGCGGTGTGCCGGTGTGCCGGAGCCCCGTACGGTGCTCCGGCGCCGGTGAGCCGCCCGCGGGGGTGCGCGGGACGCCGGTGTCGCCAGTGGTGCCGGGAGCGGTACGGGCAGGTGCGCCGGAGGCGGTACGGGCGGGTGTGCCGACGGGCCGCTGTGCGCGCGGATCCCGGCCCGGTGCCGTACGGTCGAACGTCACCGCGGCGTCGAGCAACGCCCGGTCGAAGGCGTCGCGTTGGACCGTGTCGGAGGCGGGGCTCGGCAGGGCGCCGGGGGCGCCGTCGGCCCGTACCGCCGCCGCGAGGCGACGGGGGCCCTCGGCGATGTGCCGCGGCAGCGGACGGCCTTCCCACAACAGTGCGATGCCCGCCTCGCACAGCGCCGTCGCCGCGCCGAAGCGGGCCACGATCCGCCGGGCTCCGGCGGCCCCGGGCCGGTCGGCCCCCGGCCGGTCCGCGCGGCGCGGCCAGGACAACAGCCGCATCAGGCGCAGGGATTCGTCCGCGCGCTGCTGCGCGGTGACCAGCCGTGTCCTGGCGGGCTCCGCGCCGGGTCCGCCCACCGCGCGCAGCGCGTCGGCGAGCGCGTCGAAGACCGCGGCGACGGCCTCCCGCTCGCCGTCCCACCGCGCGCCGCGGCGCAGCCCCGGGGTGCGCAGCACCACCCGGAGCAGCAGCAGCCACGCCGCGCCGCCGAGGTAGCACAGCGCCTTGAGCCAGGCGGGGCCGGGCAGCGGCATTCCCGCGCCGATGGCCGCGGTGACGAGCAGTTGCATGGCCGCCGCCGACCACACAGGACCCGACACACTCAGCGCGCCGGAGAGCCATCCCACGACGAAGAGCGCCGGAACCGCGGCCCATCGGCCGCCCGCGTCCGCGAGCAACCCACCGCACAGCAGTCCGAACGCGCCCGCGACAGCGGGCAGTCCGATGTGCACCACACCGGTACGGCGGGTGCCGGGGCGGTCGTTGACACCGGCGAGCATCGCGCCGAGACCGGCGAGTATCGCCTCGCCGAGATGTCCGCTCGCCGCTCCGAGCGCCAGCAGCGGTCCCGCGCTCAGGGCGCCGCGCAGCACGGCGGTCCACGGGATGGGGCCGGAGCGCCAGCCCAGCGGGTGCAGCAGCCAGGCGGGCACGGTACGTCGCCGGGCAGGGCGGGAGGGCGGAACGGACGGCGCGGGCAAGAGGACTCCTGTACGACCGGTCGCGGTGAACGGGGCGGGCGAACCGGCGGGCAGCGGTGACCGCACACTGTCGACGGTAACAGCAGCGCCTGTCGTACGTGCCGCTGTCGCGGTGCGCGCGGATGTCCGCCGACACCCCGCGAACCCCCTTCCCCGGCCCGGTCGCGCGACGGCTCGGGGCCCGCGGGGAGGTTCGTGTTTCGTTCCCGTCACAACAGGACACACCGCAGGGCCTAGGCTGCGTTACAGCGGCCACCGACGGAGTCAAGTGCGGTGGCACGGAACGAGAGGGCGACATCATGACATCGGCACCCACCACACCGAGCAGCGTAGAGGCGACAACAGCGCTTCTGCGTTCCGAACTTCCCGAGTTGGAGACGCAACAGCAGTCGTTGGAGAAGGAACTCGCCACCGTCACCGAGCGGCTGGAGTCGGTGCGTACGGCGCTCACCGCTCTGGAGGCGCTGTCGGTGACGCCGGTGGCGCAGCCCGCCGCCGACGCGCCGGAGCCCGAGGTGTCACCGGCGCCCGCGCCCGAGGCACAGGTCCCCGCGCAGGCGGCGGCGCCCGCCGAGGAGGCGTCGGCCGACCCGGTGGCGCAGCCGCCCGCCGCGGCCGAGGAGCCGAAGCGCGCCAAGCGCCGCCCGGCGAAGAAGGCCGCTCCGGCGAAGCCCGCCAAGGCCGCCAAACCGGCCGGTGCGGCCAAGCCCGCCAAGGCCGCCAAGGCGGCGAAGCCCGCCGGGGCCGCCAAGCCTGCCGAGGCGAAGAAGGCGGCGGCCACCTCGGACGAGGACGACAAGAGCGGTGGGCTCACCGAGCAGATCCTCGACGTCCTCGCCGCGTCCGGCGCCACGCCGGTACGGGCCCGCGAGGTGGCCGAGGCGCTCGGCCGCGACGCCACTCCCGGCAGCATCAACGCGGTGCGCAGCACACTGGACCGGCTGGTCGGCAGCTCCAGGGCCCGTCGGGCCGGTCGCGGTCTCTACGGGCCGTCCGACGGCTGACACCGGCCCGCGCCGCGTCCACCGCGTCCCCCGGGACGACGGCCGCGTGGGGCCCGGGGCACCGCCGGACCGTGCGACCCGTTCGAGGGGCGTACGGTCCGGCGGGCGTGCCGGGGCCGCGCGGTGCGCGGTGCGCGCGGACCGGTCCTACGACAGGGCCGCCAACTGGTGCCTGAGCACCCCGATCACGGCGGGTGCCTGGGCGCTGAGATAGAAGTGTCCGCCGGGGAAGACCTTCAGGTCGAAGGCTCCGGTGGTGTGCCCGCGCCACGCCTCGGCCTCGTCCAGTGAGGTCTTCGGATCGCTGTCGCCGGTCAGGACGGTGATCGGGGCGCGTACGGTGACGTCCGGCTCGCACCGGTAGGTCTCGATGGCGCGGTAGTCGGTGCGGACCGCCGGCAGGATCATCCGCAGGATCTCCTCGTCGCCGAGGAGCGCCGTGTCGGTGCCGGACAGCGCCTTCAGCTCGTCGACGATCCCGTCGTCGGAGCGCAGGTGCACGGCCTCGTCACGGGTACGGGAGGGCGCCCGCCGCCCCGAGGCGAAGAGGTGGGCCGGCCCACCGCCGTCGGCCTCGAACCGCCGGGCCACCTCGAAGGCGAGTGTCGCGCCCATGCTGTGCCCGAAGAAGACCGTCGGGCGCGTGCCGAGCCGGCCGCGGAGCGCCGCGTACACCTGGTCGGCCATGGTGCCGATGTCGTCGGGGCTGGTCTCCTTGCGCCGGTCCTGGCGGCCCGGGTACTGCACCGAGAACACCTCGGCGACGGACGACAGTTGCGCGGAGACCGGGAAGTAGAAGGATGCCGAGCCCCCGGCGTGGGGGAAGCAGAAGAGCTGTGCCGTCCGGTCCGGGGCCGGGTGGAAGCACCGGGCCCAAAGGCTCTCCTCGGTCGATGTCGTCATCGTGCTGCGCCTCCTCATGGGTGGCGTCGGATGACCCGAACCACCCGGCGGTACGGGCCTCTTGACCTCGGACACTCTACTTCGGCGGGGTGCGGGGCGTCTGCTCGGCCAGTCGTCCTGATCAGTTGTCCCGATCAGTTGTCCCGATCATGAACGGTGCCCGGCCGCCGCGGCACGGGGGTTCGTCCGTCACACGCGCGCGGCCCGTGACCTCGGCCACGCCGGGTGACCGCCGCTTCGCCGCCCGCTTCCGCGTAATCTCGAAGAGCGGCCGCACCAGGGCGCGTCGCGACGCGGCGCCCCGGCTCACACGACGGCGCCCGACCCCGAGCGAACAAGGATGGAACCGTGCCCGACGGAAAACTACTGGCCGTCAGCGATCTGCATGTCGCCTACGACGAGAACCGCGCGATCGTCGAGGACCTGCGCCCCGACTCGGACGACGACTGGCTGATCGTCGCGGGCGATGTCGCGGAGAAGTACGCCGATGTGGAATGGGCCCTGCGGACGCTCAGCGAGCGGTTCTCCAGGGTCGTGTGGGCGCCGGGCAACCATGAGCTGTGGAGCCACCCGCAGGACCCGTGCGAACTGCGCGGCGAGAAGCGCTATCTGCAACTGGTGTCGATGTGCCGCGAGTTGGGCATCGCGACCCCTGAGGACCCCTATCCGGTGTGGCGGGGCGCCGGAGGCCCGGTGGCGGTGGCCCCGCTGTTCGTGCTGTACGACTACTCGTTCCGCGCCCCCGGCACCACCACGAAGGAGGAGTCGCTGCGGGTGGCGCACGAGGCGGGCGTCGTCTGCTCCGACGAGTACCTCCTGCATCCGGACCCCTTCGAGAGCAGGGACGCCTGGTGCCGGTCCCGGGTCGAGGAGACCGAGCGCCGGCTCTCGGCCGTGGACCCGGCGCTGCGCACCGTCCTCGTCAACCACTTCCCCCTGGTGCGCGAGCCCACCCGGATCCTCCACTACCCCGAGTTCGCGCAGTGGTGCGGTACGGAGCTGACCGCGGACTGGCATGTGCGCTTCCGCGCCGAGGCCGTGGTCTACGGGCATCTGCACATCCCCCGGGTCACCCGGTACGACGGCGTGCGGTTCGAGGAGGTCTCCGTCGGCTACCCCCGCGAGTGGCGCAAACGGCCGCCCCGGATCCCGCTGCGGCAGATCCTGCCCGAGCCGGTCGGGCAGGACGCCCGGTGATCGCCGCGATCCTGCCCCCGGCGGTCGCCGTCGAGGCGGCGTACGAGGACCTGGCGCCGGGTCCTGCCGATCCGCTGTTCCCCGAGGAGAGCGAGCGGATCGCGAAGGCCGTGCCCAAGCGGCAGCGCGAGTACACCACCGTACGGCTGCTGGCCAGGCGCGCGCTGCTGCGCCTGGGGCAGCCGCCCGTGCCGCTGCTGTCCACCAAGCGGGGCGCGCCGAGGTGGCCCGACGGCATCGTCGGCAGCATGACGCACTGTGACGGTTACCGGGCCGCCGTGGTGGCGCGCTCGGCCGGGACGGCGTCGGTGGGGATCGACGCGGAGCCGGACGCCCCGCTGCCGGACGGTGTGCTCGACACCATCGCCCTGCCGGACGAGACGGAGCGCGTCAAGTTCCTGACGGAGCGGCACCCCGGAGTGGGGTGGGACCGGCTGCTGTTCAGCGCCAAGGAGAGCGTCTTCAAGGCGTGGTATCCGCTGACCGGTCTCGAATTGGACTTCTCCGAGGCGGACATCACGATCGATCCGGTCGAAGGCACTTTCCGGGCCCGGCTCCTGGTGCCGGGGCCGCGGGTGGACGGCCGGGAGATCGGCGTGTTCGACGGCCGGTGGATCGCCGAGCGGGGACTGGTGGCGAGCGTTATTCATATTCCCCGGTGACGGTCGCCCGGGACCGGGCATAACCGCCCGGGAAAATACTCCGATCATATGTACGCCATGCCGTGGTGACGCTTGAGCAGAGGATTTCTTCCTTCTATGGTTGCCACGGCAGCAGCACATCGGCGCGGAACGCACGCGCGCCGCTACGCGCTGAGGCGTATGGAGTGAGATGACAGCCGTTCAGGTTTCCATTGTCGTACCGTGTTTCAACGAGCACGAGGTGATCGGGGCGTTTCACAGCGCCCTGCTCGCCGCACTCGAACCCACCCGGCAGACTTTCGAGATCTGTTACGTGGACGACGGCAGCGGTGACGGCACCCGGCTCCGGCTGGCCGAACTCGCCGCCGGGGATCCCCGGGTCCGATTCACCTCCTTCAGCCGCAATTTCGGCAAGGAAGCCGCCATGCTCGCCGGGCTGCGCATGTCCCGGGGCGACGCGGTCGTCCTGATGGACGCCGACCTCCAGCACCCGCCGGAACTGGTGCCGCGCATGCTGGAACTGCACCGGCGCGGCTACGACCAGGTCGTCGCCCAGCGCGACCGGGCGGGCGAGGGCGCCGTGCGCAGGGCGCTGAGCCTCGCGTACTACCGGCTGGTGCGCCGCTGCATGGAGGTACAGGTGGTCGACGGGGCCGGGGACTTCCGGCTGCTGTCGCGGCGCGCGGTCGCCGGCGTGCTGTCGCTGCCCGAGAGCAATCGTTTCTCCAAGGGAATCTTCTCGTGGATCGGCTTCGACACCGCGAGCTTCACCTACCGCAATGTCCAGCGTGCGGCCGGGCAGTCCAAATGGGGCGGGAAGAATCTGCTCAACTACGGTATCGACGGGCTGCTCTCCTTCAACAGCCGACCGCTGCGGCTCGCGATCCACACCGGACTGTGTCTTTTCCTCTCCGCCCTCGGATACGCGCTGTGGATCATCGCGAATGTGGCATGGAACGGGGTGGACGCGCCCGGCTACACCACCTTGATGACCGCGATCGTGGCGCTGAGCGGAATTCAGCTCGCCACGCTCGGGATCGTCGGCGAATACGTGGGGCGGATCTACCACGAGGCGAAACGCCGTCCGCACTACGTGGTCCGGGAGACCGACGAATCCCGGGGCCGGTACGAACACCTTTCGAAAGGCAGTGGTGCAGATGGCCTCGGGCGCGCCGAGCGTCACCATCCCGAGACAGCCGGGTGACCATTCCCGTCCCCCGACCGGGGCAGCCGGGCGCGGCGCGCGTCCGTGGTGGCGCCATCCGTACGGAGCGCCGGCGCTCGCGCTGCTCCCGCTGGCGCTGCTCGGCACGGCGGCGTGGCTGGGGCGCGCGGTGCGGCCCAGCGCGGACGAGTGGTGCTTCCTGCCCACCGTCCGTGACCACGGGGTGTCCGGGCTGGTCGCGAAGTTCTACCTCACCGACAACGGGCGGCTCGGCAACGGCCTGTTGGTCGGCCTCTACGCCAAGTTCGGGGTGGCGGGACACCAGTGGTACGGCGCGGTCAGCGGCGCCGTCACGCTGGCGCTGCTGTGGGCCATGACGGTGCTGGTGCTGCGCGCGGCCGGGCGCGCCGCGCCGCGCGGGGTGCCGCTTCTCGTCGCGGCGATGGTCACGGCGGTCTTCCTCCTCGCCACCCCCAACACGTACAAGACGTTCTACTGGCCCGCCTCGTCCGTCTCGCACACGGTGGCGCCGGTGCTCGCCTGTCTCGCCGCGCTGCCGCTGCTGTGGGCGCGTACCCGTACGGGGCGGCTCGCCGCACCGGTCGCCGCGCTGGTGGTGGGCTGTTTCATGGGGACGCTCTCGGAGGAGACCGCCGTCGTCGTCCTGGTGGTGCTCGCGGCCCTGCTGGCGGTCGGCCACCGGATCCTCGCGCCGCGGGTGCGGTCCTCCGCGCGTACCTGGTGTCTGGCGGGGCTGGCCGGGGTGCTGGCCGGTACGGCCCTGCTGCTCACCTCCCCCGGATCGCGCAACCGCCGTGAGCGGTACGGGGCCGGCACGGCCTCGATGTTCGCCCCGGAGTCGCTGGGCGAGTCGCTGCGCGGTTTCCTGGAGATCCTCGGGACGCTGCTGACCACCTGGCAGTATCTGGGCGCGGCGGCGGCCGGTGTGCTGCTGGGGCTGCTCATGCGCGACAGCGCGGGCCGGGCGGGCCGGACACCGGCGCTCCTGCCGGGCCGGTCCGGCTTCCTGCTGCTCAGCGGGGCCTGCACCTTCCTCGCCGCCGGGTACCTGTGCACCGTCATCACCTATCCCCTTTTCGGCGCGTCCGTGTCCAGCGCGACGCGGACCTGGAACGACTACCTCGTGCTGTACGTGCTGCTGCTGGCGGGCGGCGGAGCGGTCCTGGGGCGGGCGCTGCGCCGCCGGGCCCGGCACACCGGCGCGGCGGCGGGGATCTGCGTGGTGCTGTGCGCCGCGACCTGTGCGGGGCTGGCGGTCCCGCTCGGCGAGCTGGGCACGGACATGGGGGTACGGGCGGCCCGGTGGGACCGTCAGGACCGGTGGCTGCGGGACGGAGCGGCGCTCGGGGTGCGGGTGCTGCCGTACCGGCCGCTGTCGATCAGGGGAATGGGCGAGCCGTACGGCCGCGACGGCCACCGGGTGTGGCCTGCCCGGTGCGTCGCCGACTACTACCACCTGGAGAGGATCACGTACACGGAGCGGATGCCCTGACGGACGGGTGCGCGAGGGATTTCGCACCCGGTCGGCGTCGACCGGGTATCCCGTCGTGCGGGCCGGTTTCACGGAAAATCCTTGGTTCCCGGCCAGGAGTTCCTGTGGGATGCTGAGGCATCCGCGTTCTCCCTTCTTCCCCCCGAGGCATTATGCGCTGCGTCATCGCCCGCTTCCCCTTCGAGTTGGTCAAGAGCGAGGTGCAGCAGTCGATGAAGGGCATCAAGCCCGAGCCCATCACCGGTGAGTCCGTGGTCATCGGCCGGCGGAGCTATCCCGTGAAGCAGGTGGGGGAAGTGATCACCCGGCAGGACCGGCGCGACTTCACCGCGTTCGAGATCACCAGGGCGCTGACGCGGCTGGGCTTCACCGTCCACCCCGTCGCCGCGCCGGTCGAGCCCGCGGTGCTCAGCCCGCTGGAGACCGCCTCGGCGCTGCTCGGCCCGGCCGAGCGCGACTGACCCGCGCGTACCGCCGCCCGGGGGCGTACGCGTAGTAGAGTCGGCGCCCATGTCGAAGCCTGATCATCTGCTTGTTGACATCGCCGCCACTGTCGAGTCCGGGCAGAGCAATCAGATGTCCCTCACCGTGGTCGTCCCGGGGGCCGTCATCACGGGGCGGCTGGCCCCGGAAACCGTATGGCGCGAGCGCGTGGCCGAGGTCCTGAGGGACTCCGAGCGGCTGGGACCGTTCTCCGCCGTCTTCACGTCCGCGAGCCCGCACGGGCCCGACGAGCCGCCCACGCATCTGCACTTCCACGTCGCCCGGATCCTCCAGGGAAGCTTCGGCATTCCGGAGACCGGGGGCATGTACCGCATCGCCATCGACGAGGTGAGCGCCTGGACGGTGGGAGACCTCAGCTACTCGGACGGCTGAGCCCGCCCGCGGGACGCGTCCCGCCTCTCCCCCGTCGCCCGGTCCCCGCCCACGTACGAAGCCCCGGTACCGA
>NZ_QQNA01000299.1 GCF_003346515.1 Streptomyces corynorhini | reverse complement strand
TGGCGGTGGTCGCGGGTTCGGCGGTGAACCAGGACGGCGCGTCGAACGGTCTCACCGCGCCGAACGGCCCCGCACAGCAGCGGGTGATCCGTGAGGCCCTGGAAGCGGCGGGCCTGTCACCGGCTGATGTGGACGCGGTGGAGGCGCACGGTACGGGGACGAAGCTCGGTGACCCCATCGAGGCGCAGGCGTTGCTGGCGACGTACGGGCAGGGGCGTGCGGACGGCAGTCCGTTGTGGTTGGGGTCGGTGAAGTCGAACATCGGCCACACGCAGGCGGCTGCCGGTGTGGCGGGTGTGATCAAGATGGTGGAAGCGCTGCGGCACGGCGAGTTGCCCGCGACGCTGCACGCGGCCGAGCCCTCCTCCCACGTCGACTGGTCGGCGGGGGAGGTACGGCTGCTCACCGAGCGGCGGGAGTGGCCTTCGGCGGCGGAGCGTCCGCGGCGTGCGGGGGTGTCCTCGTTCGGACTCAGCGGCACCAACGCGCACATCATCCTGGAACAGGCACCGCTCGACGTGGCGGAAACGGCCGAACGGCCGGAACTCCCCGTCGTACCGTGGGTGCTGTCCGCCCGCACTCCCGACGCCCTGCGCGCCCAGGCCACCCGCCTGCGGGACGCCGTACACGCCACTCCCGACGCCGCCCCCGTGGAGATCGGTGCCGCGCTGGCCACGACGCGTACCGCGTTCGAGAACCGGGCCGTCCTCCGGGGCAAGGACCGGACGGAACTCCTCTCCGCGCTCGACGCGTTGGCGGCGGGCGAGTCCAACTCCCGCACCGTGACCGGAACCGTGGGAGAGGGCAGGACCGGGTTCCTGTTCTCGGGGCAGGGT
>NZ_QQNA01000298.1 GCF_003346515.1 Streptomyces corynorhini | reverse complement strand
CGACTCCGTAGGCGGTGAGGGAAGCGGTACGGGGGGTGGCGAGGGAAGCGGTACGGCGGGTGGCGAGGGAGGCGGTACGGGGGGTGGTGAGGGAGGCGGCGAAGGAGGCGGTACGGGAAGCCGCACCGGCTCCGGGCGTACCGGCTCCGGACATACCGGCTCCGGGCGTACCGGCTCCGGGCGCGCCGTCACCGTTCCCGTCATCCCCGTCCACGACCCCCGGCGCGACGGCGTGCAGGACGGGCTTTTCTGAGGCTCACAGTTTTCTCAGGGAATTCACAGGAAGAGGAAAGCGCGCTCTCAGACCGTTTGCCGAGGGTGACACCATGACCATCACCTCGCCCCGCGGGCGTTCCGAAATGCTCAGGCCGGACGGGAGCCCCGTACGGGTGCTCGTCGTCGACGACGAGGCGTCCCTCACGGAGTTGCTCTCCATGGCCCTGCGCTACGAGGGATGGGAGGTGCGCAGCGCCGGGGACGGCGCCGGTGCCGCCCGTACCGCGCGGGAGTTCCGGCCCGACGCCGTCGTGCTGGACGTGATGCTGCCCGACATGGACGGACTGGCGGTGCTCGGCCGGCTGCGGCGCGATCTGCCGCAGGTGCCGGTGCTGTTCCTCACCGCGAAGGACTCGGTGGAGGACCGCATCGCCGGGCTGACGGCGGGCGGCGACGACTACGTCACCAAGCCGTTCAGCCTGGAGGAGGTCGTGGCCCGGCTGCGCGGGCTGATCCGGCGCTCCGGCGCGGCCGACGTACGGAGCGAGTCGCTGCTCGTCGTCGGGGACCTCACCCTGGACGAGGACAGCCACGACGTGACGCGCGCCGGGCAGTCCATCCACCTGACCGCGACCGAGTTCGAGCTGCTGCGCTACCTCATGCGCAATCCGCGCCGCGTGCTCAGCAAGGCGCAGATCCTGGACCGGGTCTGGTCGTACGACTTCGGCGGCCAGGCCAACGTCGTGGAGCTGTACATCTCCTATCTGCGCCGGAAGATCGACGCGGGCCGCCCGCCGATGATCCACACCCGGCGCGGCGCGGGCTATCTGATCAAGCCGGGCGAGCAGCCGGGCGACGCCCCACGATGAGCGGGACCCGAGGCATGGACACGGGCATCGGCGGCGCGGGCCGACGGTGGTCGCTGCGGACCCGGCTGGTCGTGTCGGCGGTCCTGCTGATCGCCGTGGTGGCGTCGGTCATCGGGGCGGTCACCACGATCGCGTTCCGCTCCAAGCTGTACGACCAGCTCGACACCCAGGTGCACGCCATCGCCAAGCGGGCGGCCGGACCGCCGGTCGGCGAGGCCACGCCCGGCAGACCGTTCGGCGGGCCCCAGAACGGCGAGGACCCGCTCAAGATCGTGACGGGCGGCGGAGCGCAGGTCGGGACGGTCGGCGGCCAGGTCGGGACCGACAACACCATCAGCCGGGGGCTGCGCCTCGCGACGACCGAGAACGACAGTACGGGCCCGAAGATCACCGAGAAGGTGCTCACGACGGGCCAGAAGAACGCCCTCAACACCGTTCCCCAGGACGGGGACATGCACACCGTGACCCTGCCCGGCCTCGGTGACTACCGCGTCGAGTACATCACCGGCTCCAACGGCGCCTTCCTCGTGGGGGTGCCCCTCACCGAGGTGCAGGACAACCTCAACACCCTGGTGATCGTGGAGATCTGTGTCACCGTCGCCGGGCTGATCGCCGCCGGGATCGCCGGCAGCGCCCTGGTCGGCGTCGCGCTGCGACCGCTGCGCCGGGTCGCCAACACGGCCACCCGGGTCTCCGAACTCCCGCTGCACAGCGGCGAGGTGGCCCCGCTCGTCCGCGTCCCCGACTCCGAGTCCGACCCCCGTACGGAGGTGGGCCAGGTCGGCGCCGCGCTCAACCGGATGCTCGGGCACGTCGGCTCCGCGCTCGCCGCCCGGCAGGAGAGCGAGACGCGGGTACGGCAGTTCGTCGCCGACGCCAGCCACGAGCTGCGCACACCGCTCGCCTCGATCCGCGGCTACGCCGAACTCACCCGGCGCGGGCGCGAGGAGACCGGCCCCGACACCCGGTACGCGCTCGGGCGCATCGAGGCCGAGGCGGAGCGGATGACGGGGCTCGTCGAGAACCTGCTGCTGCTGGCCCGGCTGGACGCCGGACGCCCGCTCTCGTACGAGGCCACGGACCTCTCCCCGCTGGTCGTGGACGCGGTCAGCGACGCGCACGCCGCTGGACAGAGCCACCACTGGCGCCTCGAACTGCCCGAACCCGACGAGCCCGAGGCGGCGGTACGGGGCGACGCGCCCCGCCTGCAGCAGGTGCTCGTCAACCTCCTGGCCAACGCCCGTACGCACACCCCGCCCGGTACCACCGTGACCGCGCGCGTGCGCGTGACCGGCGCCCGGCCCGCGTACGCGGGCCGGGCGCCG
>NZ_QQNA01000297.1 GCF_003346515.1 Streptomyces corynorhini | reverse complement strand
CTCGCACGGCCGAGCAGCGGCGCCGCGGAGTGCAGCGAGGCGAACGTGATCAGCGGCCCCAACGCGAGCAGCGCCGCTCCCGGCCGTGCGAGCGAGACGGCGGCGCACTGGACGACGATCAGCAGGATGGCGGCGACCACGGTCAACGGCGGCAGCACACCCAGGAGTTGCGCCCCCGTGAGCTGATCCCGGCCGACGTCCGCGACCCGCAGGAGGGGCGCCCAGAACAGCCCGGCCGATATCCCGAGCAGCAGCCACAGGAACGTGACGAGCCGGGCCTCGTCGACGCGCGGGGCGGGCGCGGGAGCGGTTCCGGTGGGGACCATCAGCCCGAACGCGGGGGTCGCGGTGTCGTGGGAGCCGCGCGACCAACCGGGCACGGGCACGGGCACGGGCCCCGGATCGGCGGCCGGGGCCGGGCGCGGGGCCCGATCCGGTCGGCCGCCCGCCGCGGGCGCGGTACGGAGCCGAGCGGCCTCGCGGGCCCAACTGGTCCCGTACCGGTCGGCGTCGGCCCGGGAAGTACGGCGTGACGTGGCCCCGTACCAACGGGCCCGCGCCCCGTAAGCCCCAGCCCCAGCCGTACCCGTACCCGAACTCGAACCCGAACTCGAACTCGAACTCGAAGCCGAACCCGTACCCGAACCCGTCCCCCCACCCCCACCAGGCCGCAGCGCCGCCCGCAGCCCCGGCGCCGCGATCAGCGCGACCAGCGTCATCGACAGCAGCACCGCGAGGCCCGCGCCCGAGATACCGGCAGGGCCGAGCAGATACAGCGCGCTGCCCAGCACGAGCACGCACATGGTGCCCTGAAGCGCGGCGAGCATGCCCGTACGCCCCTGCACCCGCAGCACCCCGATGTACAGCTCGACCACCACCCGGGGCAGCGCGGCGGCGGCCAGCAGCCGCAGGACCGTCGTGCCGTGGCGCGCGTAGTCGGCGCCGAACGGGGCGAGGATCTGCGGGGCGAACACCACCAGCACCAGGACCACCGGCGTCAGCAGCAGCGCCATCCGCCGCAGCGCTCCCCGTACGCCCTCGGCCAGCCGGTCCGGGCTGTGCGAGGCGTGCGCGGTGAGCGAGGAGGCCATGTTGATGGCCATGAACTCCATGGTGCCGCCGACCGTGTAGGCCGTGTAGAAGAAGGCGTTGTGCGCGGAGTCGAAGCGGACGGCGACCAGCACCGGCAGCAGGTTGATCATCGCGAGGCTGAACAGCGCCCCGACCGAGTCACCGGCCAGGAACCGCCCGATGTCCGCCGCCCTCGGCGGCTCCCGGTCGCGGTCGGCGGCGGCCTGGCGCGGGATGAGCCTGCGGAACACCAGCCAGCCGAGCGGCAGTACGGACAGGGCGATGGCCGCCGCCCAGGACACGAAGACGCCCAGGACCGGCATCGCCGTCGCGAACGCGGCGAGCAGCAGCAGCTTGCCGATGGAGAAGACGGCGTTGCCGACGGGCACCCAGAAGGCGCGCCGCAGCCCGGTCAGCACCCCGTCCTGGAGGGTGAGCAGCGCCCAGGCGACGCAGGAGGCGGTGAAGACGAGCCCGGCGGTGAGGCCGCGCAGCGGCGCGTACGAGGGCCCCCACCGGTCGAGTGTCGCCAGGAACACCACGCACGCGACGCTCACCACCAGCGAGCTGACGGCGTAGGTCCGCCACACCAGCGGCCCGGTCGCCCGGCCGGCCCGG
>NZ_QQNA01000296.1 GCF_003346515.1 Streptomyces corynorhini | reverse complement strand
CCTGGTCGAGCGAAGCCGAGACCTTGGGGATGACTGACGACAACGCGGCGAGGCGCGGCACCAGGGCTCGCGAGCCCGGCATGATCCAAACGAAAGACCCTAGACGAGTAAGTCCGAAGTCCCGTCTGCGGGGAGGCGCCATGCACGCACATCCGCGGCGTTGTCGTCGGTCAACGACTCCCCCACTGCCTTAAGGGCGTGGGAGGTGCCCCCTCCGCGTCGCTTCCCTCCTCCGCCTTGCGGCTGCGCTCGGCATCCGAAGGACGCGTCAAGCGCCGAGGCGGAGGGAGCGCAGCGAGCGCAGCGCACCTGACACCTCCCCGCCCGCCCCAAGGGGCGGACGACGCTACTTCGGACTCACTCGTCTAGTCCTCCGCGTCGTGCCACAGCACCAGCACCGCCGCGTCGTCCGAGTGGCCCGTCAGCTCGGCCACCCCCATCACCTGCGCGGCCAGCTCCCCGGGTCCGGCCGCGCCGCCCGATACGCCCGTGACCGCCGTCGTGGCGAGGGCCGCGACCCGGGCCAGCCCCTCCTCCACCGGGAACGACGGCCCCTCGATCACCCCGTCCGTGAGCAGGACGACCACCCCGGAACCGGTCAGCAGGCGCCGCGTCACCGGGTACACCTCCCCCGGCTGCACGCCCAGCGGCGGGCCGCCCGCGTCCTCGGCGACGCCCCACCGGCCGTCGGAGAGCGCCCAGACGCCCGGGACGTGCCCGGCCCGCGCGCTCTGCAACTCGCGGGTGACCGGGTCGTAGCGGAGGAAACTGCAGGTCGCGAAGAGGCTGGAGTTCACCGAGAGCAGCAGGTCGTTGGCGCGGCTCAGCACCTCGCCCGGATCGGCGGCGGTCGCGGCCACGGCTCGCAGCCCGATCCGTACCTGCCCCATGATCGCGGCGGCCTCCACATCGTGGCCCTGCACATCACCGACGCAGAACGCGAGCGCGCCGTCGGGCAGCCGGAAGCCGTCGTACCAGTCGCCGCCGATGTCGAGGCCGTCCCTGGCGGGCGCGTATCTCGCCGCCGCGCCCAGTCCCGGCAGGTCGGGGAGGACGGCGGGCAGCATCTCCCGCTGCAACGCCTCGGCCAGCTCCACCCGGGCGTGCTGCCGCTCGGCTCCCTGCCGCGCCTGGGCGGTGAGCTGCCCGAGGGTGGTCAGCAGGTCGTCGGCGCTCGCGGACGGGGTCGGGCGACGCCGGGTCATGCACCGCTCCGGAGTACGTGGTCATGGACCGCCACGCGGCCTGCCTCGCGGCCTGCCCTGCGACGGCGTACGGAGAGGACCCCAGGAACAGATCCCCGCATTCATCATATTTCCGCCGACCGTTTTTCGCCGGTCGAGGCCCTCAGGGGCCCGTGCGACTGTTCCCCCACCGCCCGGCCCGCACCGCCA
>NZ_QQNA01000295.1 GCF_003346515.1 Streptomyces corynorhini | reverse complement strand
GTTCAAATCCCGTCAGGACCGCAAGACAAGAACCCGCATCCTTCCGGATGCGGGTTCTTTCGTTTCCCCGGCCGCCGCACGTCTCCGACGTTTTCCCGGCCGCCGCGCGTCTCTCCGACCGCCGCGCGCTTGCCCGGCCGTCGCGCCGTCTCTGCGACCGTCGCGCCGTCTCTGCGACCGTCGCGCCGTTTCCGCCGGACGGCGGGTACTTCCTCGCCTACGACAAGGGCCGTCGACGCCGTGGTCACGCGGCGGTAATGCGGGGTCCAAATCGCGGATGCCGGGCCCTTGGCGCCTTGACTGCGTCGCCGCGCCGGGAGTACCTAAGCAGGAGAGCCCCTTGTCCGTTCCCGCGGGGGCCGCACCCGGGGGTGGTGTGCGTGACCGCATCGACGACGAAGCCATTGAGGCACGAGACCGGCGCGCTGCTGCGCGCCCATCTGGCGGCTGTCTCCGGACACCCGCATCGCACGGGGTACTGCCCGATCTGCCATCGCCTGCGGCGGCTCGCCATGGAGTCGGGGCCTGGCGACGCCCTCGTCGCCGGCGCCTTGGACACGGGCGAACTCTTCGCGTACGTCACGGTGGAGGCGCTCGGCGCGACGGCGGCCGGCCTACCCGAGGGCCAAAGCCCCCCGGCCGTCTGACGTTTGGGTCCGGGGCGGACCCGGCGAGCGGCTTCCGCCGGGGTGTGCGCGCCGCGTTGACAAGGCCCGGACGGTGTGACGGGTGTCACTCGAAGAGTTTCCTGAAGGACCAGACTTACGCACTCCATACAACGTACCAATTTAATATGTGCAATTGCACTGCCTTTCCGGCCCTCCCCGACCGACTCTCCTCACCCCCCACACAGCCTCTCAACAGGGACGCGACAGGCTCCTCACACCACACAAAAAAGATCGCGCTGGACTCGGCGGAGTCCAGCGCGATCGACGACTTACCCGTGTTGCTCGGGCATGGGACCTGTTGGGGCAGGTGCCCGTCGTGTGGAGCTATGTGTAGGGATCGACCGAGTTGGGGGAAACGCGGTCAGCACCCTGGATCGTTGACCCCCAGGGGGCCCGATGGACCCCATGGGGCTCATGGTTGAGCCCTGTTGAGCGTTGCTTAGCCCTGCTGGAGAGGTCAGGCTTCGCTGCGCTGCTGCGGAATACCCGCAAGCAGTGCGCGAACCTCTGCCTCGCGATACCGGCGATGCCCACCGAGCGTGCGGATGGACGTGAGCTTGCCGGCCTTTGCCCAGCGCGTGACCGTCTTCGGGTCCACACGGAACATCGTGGCAACCTCAGCCGGGGTCAGCAGCGGCTCGGCATCAGGGGTGCGAGCGGTCATGAGCGGCCTCCTCGGGAGAACCGAACCTTCTCGGTTCTTTCCTCTAAATTCTGCACCTTGACCCGCGTTGCCCGAAATGGCGGACGCGGGCCGAGTCGGTTATAGGACGAACGGCTTGTCCTCGGCACTACAACTACACCATCCGTCCAGCCACGTCGGCCAAACCGATGGAATTGCCCTCTGAGGTGTTCATCAGCGGCGGAAGCCGATGGACCATGCCATAGCGGACAGTTACGTCGCAGATACGATCAGTCACAGAGCGATCAGGAGTCACCAGACCCCCCGTATAGAGTGCAATGCTGAGCAATCCGCCCACACTTGGACGGATGGAGCCCTCCCCGGACTCCTTGTCCTATTTTGGCACGAGGGGGGGTGATGGGCGCAAGAGCCCCGTTAGTGCGGTCCGTCACGCTTGAGACAAAGGCCCGGATCGGGACTTCCGCCCCGGCCTCCGGTTCAAGTCCGGTTCAAGCCTTGCCCATGCCCGCTTCATGCCCGATTCACGTGCCGCCGCCCGAAGGCGGGCAGCCACCCGATCGCGTGACGGCGCGGGCACGCTCAGTTCGCGAACTGCCGGTACCTGACCGCGCGCCAGCGCTCGCTGAGCCGTCCGTACGCCTCGCTCGCCAGCTCCCCGTCGCCCGCGCGCAGCGCGGCGATCGCGGCGGACAGATCGGCCGCCGAGCGGTCCTCGGCCAGCTGGGTACCGGACAGGACGTGGACCAGACCTCCGTAGTCCAGTTCGACCAGTGAACGCGGGTGGAACTCCTCCAGCCACCGCCCCACGTCGATCAGCCCCTCGGTCATCGGCCCGTCGTCGACCGCGTCCCGCAGGGTCTTCAGCGAGCGCGCCAGCCGCCGTCTGGCCTCCACCATCGGGGTCCGGTAACGCAGGGACGCGTCCCGCGGACCGCGCGTGTCCGGCGGCGCGCCCGGCTCGTAGTCGCGCTCCTCGTCGGAGAAGAGCGTGAACCAGCGCACCGGCACCTGCCACACCGCCGTCCTGATCCACGGCCGGGCGTCCGGATTGCGCTCGCGCCAGCGCGCGTAGTCCGCCTCGGCCTGACCGCGCACCACCTCGGGCAGCACCGCCTCCAGCAGCTGCGGCGGCAGCGTCCGCGTCAGCTCCTCCAGCGCCAGCCAGCCGCGCAGCCGGGTGCGCCACGGACAGACGCACACCACTCCGTCCACCTCGGTGACGAACGCGTCCCCGCTCTCGTGCACCGGAACGGCCACCGGCGGCGTCGGCAGCAAGTCCGCCAGGGAGCGGCGCAGTTCGTCCTGCGCGCTCGGCGTACGGTCCCGGGCGGCGTAACGCCGCCAGTGATCCCTCTCGGGTTCGGGAAAGGCGGCCAGCGGCTCGTACACCCGCAGGTAGGACGCGTAGGGCACAGGAACAGAAGACACCGCCGGCATGGAGCGCATCGTCCCACGCCCGTCACTCTCCAGGGGGTGATCCCGGGCACTGAGGCCGATCCCGGGGTGCGGAGGACTTAACCTCGTGCTTGCCCCACCGGTTCCCTCCCCCACCCACCGGAGGGACTTCCGCCCACCGCTCCGTACTTGGGAGTCACCACCGTGACCGATGTTTCCGGCGCATCCGCTGACGTACTGCACACCCTGTTCCGCTCGGAGCAGGGCGGCCACGAGCAGGTCGTGCTCTGCCAGGACCGCGCCAGCGGCCTGAAGGCCGTGATCGCCCTCCACTCGACCGCCCTCGGCCCCGGCCTCGGCGGCACCCGCTTCTACCCGTACGCCTCCGAGGAGGAGGCCGTCGCCGACGCGCTGAACCTCTCCCGGGGCATGTCGTACAAGAACGCCCTGGCCGGTCTGGACCACGGCGGCGGCAAGGCCGTGATCATCGGGGACCCCGAGCAGATCAAGACGGAGGCGCTGCTGCTGGCGTACGGCCGGTTCGTGGCCTCGCTCGGCGGCCGTTACGTCACCGCGTGCGACGTCGGCACCTACGTCGCCGACATGGACGTCGTGGCGCGCGAGTGCCGCTGGACCACCGGGCGCTCCCCCGAGAACGGCGGCGCGGGCGACTCCTCCGTACTGACCGCCTTCGGCGTCTTCCAGGGGATGCGGGCCAGCGCCCAGCACCAGTGGGGCGACCCCTCGCTGCGCGGGCGCCGGATCGGCGTCGCGGGCGTCGGCAAGGTCGGCCACCACCTGGTGGAGCACCTGCTCAAGGACGGCGCCGAGGTCGTGATCACGGACGTCCGCGCAGAATCGGTTACCCGGATCACCGACCGGCACCCCGAGGTCACCGTCGCCGCCGACGCGGACGCGCTGATCCGTACGGAGGGGCTGGACATCTACGCCCCGTGTGCGCTCGGCGGCGCGCTCGACGACGAGACCGTGCCCGCGCTCACCGCCTCGATCGTCTGCGGAGCGGCCAACAACCAGCTGGCCCACCCGGGTGTCGAGAAGGATCTCGCGGACCGCCGGATCCTCTACGCGCCGGACTACGTGGTGAACGCGGGCGGGGTGATCCAGGTCACCGACGAGCTGCACGGCTTCGACTTCGAGCGGTGCCGCGCCAAGGCCGCGAAGATCTTCGACACCACTCTGCAAATCTTCGCACGTGCGAAGAGTGATGGGGTTCCACCGGCCGCCGCGGCCGACAGGATCGCCGAGCACCGGATGGCCGAGGCCCACCGGAGCTGATCGCGGACCGTTACCGGCGCGCCCCCGGAAGGAGGCCCGCCGGGCGCGGAAAAGGACGCGAAAGGGACGGTCCGGGGGCCCGGAGGAAGCCGTCGGCGGGGTCCGGAACGGGCTTCCGGGCCCCCTTGACGGGCCCCCGGACGATCGCGGGATTGCCGGGGAGACCAGACTCACCCCGGTCGGCGGGTCGGCTCCTCAGAAGAGGTTAAAATCGCTGCTGACCAGGGAGGACGGGGCGTCTCACTGGTCCTGCGCCGGGGCGCGTCATGCGGGCGGCGTACCGTATGGCCGCGAGAGCAGGTACCGTTGAAGCCCTACGGACGGGTCTCTCCGCGGAGAGCTCGTTCTGATTCATGAACGCGTGTCAAGACTCTGGGGCCGTCGAGCCCCGTCACCGAGGGGGTCGAGCCATGGGGCGCGGCCGGGCCAAGGCCAAGCAGACGAAGGTCGCCCGCCAGCTGAAGTACAACAGCGGCGGGACAGACCTGTCGCGTCTGGCCAACGAGCTGGGCGCATCGCCTTCGAGTCAGCCACCGAACGCAGAGCCGTTCGAGGACGACGAAGAGGAAGATGACCCGTACGCACAGTACGCGGATCGATACAACAACGACGAGGACGAGGACGACCAGTCCGGACCCTCGGCGCGGCGCCGCGGCGCTTGACGTCCGTATCCCCCGAGCATCAGCTCATCACCCGGTCCGGGGCAGCAGTCCCGGACCGGGTTCTGTGCTGTCCGGAGCGCTGACGCTGTCCGGAGTGCTGACCGAGACCGGGTGCGGACGGGATCCGTCCGGGCACGGTGCGGCGCACGGACGGACCACGCGGACCATGCGGTCCATGCGGCCCACGAGGACCAGGCCGCTCAGCCGTTGCTCGCGTAGTCGCCGGTCAGGGCCGCTCCCGTGGTGTGTGCGCCACGCTCGGTGATCTCCCCGGCGACCCAGGCGTCCACGCCTCGGTCGGCCAGGGTCGTCAGCGCGGAGTCGACGGAGTCCGCCGGGACGACGGCCATCATGCCGACGCCCATGTTCAGCGTCTTCTCCAGCTCCAGCCGCTCCACCTGTCCTGCCGTGCCGACGACGTCGAACACCGCGCCGGGCGTCCAGGTCGAGCGGTCCACCGTCGCGTGCAGCCCGTCCGGGATCACCCGCGCCAGGTTGGCGGCGAGGCCACCGCCGGTGATGTGGCTGAAGGCGTGCACATCGGTGGTCCTGGTGAGCGCCAGGCAGTCCAGGGAGTAGATCTTCGTGGGCTCCAGCAGCTCCTCGCCGAGGGTGCGGCCGAACTCGGCGACCTCCCGGTCCAGCGCCCAGCCTGCCCGGTCGAAGACCACGTGCCGGACCAGCGAGTACCCGTTCGAGTGAAGCCCTGAGGACGCCATCGCGATCACCGCGTCACCCGTACGGATACGATCCGCGCCGAGCAGCCGGTCCGCCTCGACCACGCCCGTACCGGCGCCGGCCACATCGAAGTCGTCCTCGCCCAGCAGCCCGGGGTGCTCGGCGGTCTCGCCGCCGACCAGGGCGCAGCCGGCCAGCACACAGCCCTCGGCGATGCCCTTGACGATGGCGGCGACGCGCTCGGGATGGACCTTGCCGACGCAGATGTAGTCGGTCATGAAGAGGGGCTCTGCGCCGCAGACGACGAGGTCGTCGACGACCATGCCGACGAGGTCGTGGCCGATCGTGTCGTACACGCCCATCTTGCGGGCGAGGTCGACCTTCGTGCCGACGCCGTCGGTGGCGGAGGCGAGCAGCGGGCGCTCGTAGCGCTTGAGGGCGGAGGCGTCGAAGAGCCCGGCGAAGCCGCCGAGGCCGCCGAGGACCTCGGGGCGGCGGGTCTTCCTCACCCACTCCTTCATCAGCTCGACCGCGCGGTCACCGGCTTCGATGTCGACGCCCGCGGCGGCATAGCTGGCACCAGTAGTCGTTTCGGACATGGCTGGATACTTTCCTGTCGTCATATGGGTCATCGAGAACTGATCATCGAGGTCGGTGATCGTCGGGGTCGGTGATCGTCAGGGGTCGGTGATCGTCGGCCGTCGCGGCCGGTCCTTCGGTCCGCCCACGGTGACGTGGGCGGACCGGACCGGGCGATGACCGGGTCAGGGGCGCCGCAGCGCTTCGGTGGCCGCCGTATTGGCCGGTCCCGCCGCCAGCTCGGTCTCCAGCAGCTGCTTGCCGAGCAGTTCGGGATCGGGCAGCTCCATCGGGTACTCCCCGTCGAAGCAGGCACGGCAGAGGTCCGGCTTGGCGATCGTGGTCGCCTCGATCATGCCGTCGAGGGAGATGTACGCGAGCGAGTCGGCGCCCATGGAGGTGCCGATCTCCTCGACCGACATGCCGTTGGCGATCAGCTCCGCGCGCGTGGCGAAGTCGATGCCGAAGAAGCAGGGCCACTTCACCGGCGGCGACGAGATCCGGATGTGGACCTCGGCGGCGCCCGCCTCGCGGAGCATCTTGACCAGGGCGCGCTGGGTGTTGCCGCGCACGATCGAGTCGTCCACGACGACCAGGCGCTTGCCCCGGATGACTTCCTTCAGCGGGTTCAGCTTGAGGCGAATGCCCAGCTGGCGGATGGTCTGGGACGGCTGGATGAAGGTCCGGCCGACATAGGCGTTCTTGACGAGACCCGAACCGTAGGGAATGCCACTGGCCTCCGCGTAACCGATCGCGGCGGGTGTGCCCGACTCCGGAGTCGCTATGACCAGATCCGCCTCGACCGGCGCTTCTTTGGCGAGTTTCCGCCCCATCTCGACCCGGGACAGATAGACGTTCCGCCCGGCGATGTCCGTGTCGGGACGGGCCAGGTAGACGTACTCGAAGACACAGCCCTTCGGCTTCGCTTCCGCGAATCGCTGGGTGCGCAGGCCGTTCTCGTCGATGGCGATCAGCTCGCCCGGCTCGATCTCCCGGACGTACGAGGCGCCGCAGATGTCGAGGGCGGCACCCTCGGAGGCGACCACCCAGCCGCGCTCCAGCCGACCGAGGACCAGCGGGCGGATGCCCTGCGGGTCGCGGGCCGCGTAGAGCGTGTGCTCGTCCATGAAGACGAACGAGAAGGCGCCCTTCACCTCGGGCAGGATCTTGGCGGCGGCTTCCTCGACCGTGAGGGGCTTGCCGTCGTCGTCCGACTGGCTGGCCAGCAGGGCCGTCACCAGATCGGTGTCGTTGGTGGCGGCGACGCGGGTCGTCCGGCCGTTCTCCTTGGGCAGGTCGGCGACCATCTCCGCGAGCCGCGCGGTGTTGACGAGGTTGCCGTTGTGACCGAGCGCGATCGAGCCGTGGGCCGTGGCCCTGAAGGTCGGCTGCGCGTTCTCCCACACCGAGGCACCGGTGGTGGAGTAGCGGGCGTGACCCACCGCGATATGACCCAGCAGAGAGCTGAGGGATGTTTCGTCGAAGACCTGTGAGACGAGGCCCATGTCCTTGAATACAAGGATCTTGGACCCGTTGCTCACTGCGATGCCCGCGGACTCCTGTCCGCGGTGCTGAAGGGCATACAGTCCGAAATAGGTGAGCTTGGCGACCTCTTCGCCCGGGGCCCAGACTCCGAAGACGCCGCAAGCGTCCTGGGGGCCCTTCTCTCCGGGGAGCAGGTCGTGGTTGAGTCGTCCATCACCACGAGGCACGCCACCGAGTGTAGGCGAGATCGACCACTGGTCCGAATTGGGGATACGGATCAGTGGGCCGGATCAGCTCCGGCGGAGCACGTCGGAGCCGTGGCCCGGCGCTTTCAGGCAGCGGGCCCGGCGGCCACGCCGAGGCCGTTCCCGGCGAGGAGCTTCAGACGGTTGTGGCTCAGCTCATACTCGATCTCGCCTTTCAGCACCTTCTCGAATCGCTCCTGAAGGGCCATTTCGGGCTTGGGGCACGCCTTCCTGGTGGTGCGGAGCGGGCCGAAGGTGATCTTGTTCGTCGCCTCGGAGATCTTCACCGGGCCGCGGAAGGTGTTGCAGCCGTCGCTGCCCTCCACCGTGCCGCCCGCACCGTCGGCTCCCTTACGCAGCGTGAGGGAAGCCTTGCCCTCCGTCCCGGCCGGGAGGGAGCCCTCGGTGTCGCCGTGCTCGATGACGGAGTCGACGACCTCGTCGACCGTCCAGACCGTCCCGGTGAGGGGCTGGGGTGTTTGGCGGGTGAGGACGATCGTGTCGCCGCCGGGGGCGGTGAGGGTGACGCGCTTGGTGTCGGTCGCGGCGTCTTGGGCGTCCGTCTTGGGGTCCTTGGGGTCCTTGGCGTCCGTCTTGGGGTCCTTGGCGTCCGTCTTGGGGTCCTTGGCGTCCGTCTTGGGGTCGGACCGGCCGGGGACGGTCTCCGTCCTGGCCGTGAGCTTTCCGCTGAACACCTTGTCGAAGGCGTCGGCGAAGGGGCGCTCCTCGTCCGGACAGAGTTTGAGCGTGGACATCCCCTGGTCGTCCCCCACGTCGAGGGTGTCGCCCTTCACGGTGACCTCGCCCGCGGTGCGGAGGTTGCAGTCCGGGGACGAGCGAAACGTTCCGTCAGGATCGACTCGCATCCGGGCGCCGTCCACGGGCGTGGTCTTCTTGCCGTCGACCGTCACGCTGTCGATGTCCCAGACGGTGCCCTTGACGCCGTTGATGCCCTTGGCGTTGCGCAACGTCTCGGTGAGCGACGTGTCGTCGGTCCCGGACACGGAGCGGGCGTCGTCCACGCCCGAGCCCGAGCCGGACTCCGTGCCGCAGGCGGACAGGAGGAGCAGGGCCAGCGCCGTGACCGCGGTGGCCGCCACGCCGGTTCCGGTGACTGTGGAGGTCTGCTGCTGCTTCGTCATGCCGCTGTGACGGAGAGCGCGGCCTTACGGTTCCGCCTCCCCCGTACCGGCTACCGGCCCGTCACGTCATGAGCGGGAGCAGGCCGGAGAGGTCCGCGCGCTCCCCGCTCGCGCTCACCCGCGCCGTGTCGAGCGCCTCGGCCCAGGCCGTACGGCCGGTCGCGAGCCTGATCCAGGTCAGCGGATCGGTCTCCACGACGTTGGGCGGCGTACCGCGCGTGTGCCGGGGCCCTGGCACGCACTGCACCACCGCGTACGGCGGCACCCGTACCTCGGTCGACGCGCCGGGCGCCTTGACGGCGAGCGCGTCGGCCAGCAGCCGGGTGCAGGCGGCGAGCGCCTGCCGGTCGTACGGGATGCTCAGCCCGGCCGCCCGGTTGAGGTCGTCGGTGTGCGCGATCAGCTCGACGGTCCGGGTCACCAGGTAGTCCGCGAGCCGCATCGCGCCCACGCGGGTGACGAGCATCCGCCCGTCGTCGGCCGCGGGCAGCAGCGCCTCGAACCGTGCGGCGGCCCGCGCGAACAGCTCGCCGGGCGGCGCGGTCGCGGCGAGCGCGGTGACGTTCTCGGCGATCGCGCCGGCCACCCGCGCGGTGGCGAACGGCCACGCGGCCAGGACGACCACGGGCCCGGCCTCGGCGACGGCGGCGGCCTCGGACCGTACCGGCTGCTCCAGGCAGAGGTTCACCGACTCGACCGCCATGCTCAGATGCGCCGCCAGCTCCCGTACCGTCCACTCCCCGAGCCCGGTCGGCAGCGCCAGCTGTTCGGGCGTCAGCGCCTCGACCGCCTCCCGTACCTGCCCGAACTGGGCGGACACGGCGGCGCGAATCTTGGCGGGGTCGTAGCCGCGCGGGCGCTTCTTGGCGGGCTTCGCTGCTGGTGGCATGGTGACGAGGCTAACGACCCGGTGCGGGCGGCCCCGCACCCCGCCACGGTCGGCCGCGTGCCGGAGCGCTCTGCCCGGGGCGGCGCGGAGCGGCGGTGAGGGCGTCGAGGTACGAGGAGACCGGCCCGAGGGTGAGCAGGCCGCTGCCCGCCCCGGCCAGCTCCGCCGCGGCCGGGGCCAGGGCGTGGTGGGCGCGGCGTATCGTCTCGTGGTCGCCGAGGGCGAGGGCCGCGCGGGCGATGAGGCACCACAGAGCCTCGAACAGCAGGTCGTGGGGTGGTTCGGGGGCCCGGCGGAGCGCGCTCGCGGCCTCGTCGCGGCGGTCGCGCGCCAGCAGCAGCAAGGGGCGGACCCAGGGCTCGTACGGTCCCCAGTCGGACGCGGGCGGCTCGTCGGCCCGGAGGAGCGGGGGCGTACGGCCGGGGGGCGTGTCCCGCACGCGCAGCGACAGCAACGCGAGGGGCAGCAGGCCGCGTTCCAGGCCGGGCATCCCGGCGCCGTCGAGGCGCGCGGCGGCGGCCCGGTAGGCGGTCTCGATCGCGGTCCGGGTCGCGGTCCAGGTCGCGGGCTCCGCCTCCTGGGCCGTCGTCGCGGCGAGGCGCAGCGCCCGGTACCACTGGGTGAACACGGCCACCAGCGGCCGTTCGTTGCGCTCGGCGAGGCGTTCGGCGGCGGTGGCGTGGGCGTCGGCTCCGGTGAAGTCCCCCAGCGCGCCACGCGCCTGAAGGCGGATGAGGTGCCCGAGGACCTCGAAGTTGACGAGGCCGTGCCGGGCGGACAGCGCGACCAGCTCGGCCCCGATCGCGTCCCGGCGCGGGGCCAGGCCCGCGCGGTGGCAGCTCTGCATGAAGACGCCGTTGAGGGCGAACGCCAGGAGCGCGGGATCGTCCAGCCCGCGGGCCGTCTCCTCCGCCTGCCGGGCGGCCCGGAGTCCGCGCGCCGTGTTCGTCCCGCGCGATTCGAGGGCGACGGTGGCCAGCAGCCGGACCCGCGCCGCGTCGTGTCCGTCGGGCGGGAGGGCGGTCAGGGCGCGTTCGGCCGCCGCGACGACGTGCCGTGCCAGCTCGGGGTCGTCGGAGCGGGTCCAGATCGCCGGTACGTCGTACGCGCCGATGACGCGGGCGGTCAGCTCCGCGTCGCCCAGTTCCTCCGCCGCCGCGATGGCCGCGACGCGGTGCCCGCGGGCCGCCTCCAGGCCACCGCCGCCGGTCACGGCAAGGTCGCGCAGCAGCCCGACCGTCGACTCCAGCCGGGCCCGCGCGCCGGATGCCACGGTGCGGTCGTACGCCGCTGCGGCCTGCGCCCAGACACGTCCGGCGGAGGGGGCGGAGGGAGAGGGGG
>NZ_QQNA01000294.1 GCF_003346515.1 Streptomyces corynorhini | reverse complement strand
GGGGGGGGGGGGGGGGGGGGGGGGGGGGGGGGGGGGGTGGGGGGGGGGGGGGGGGGGGGGGGGGGGGGGGGGGGGGGGGGGGGGGGGGGGGGGGGGGGGGGGGGGGGGGGGGGGGGGGGGGGGGGGGGGGGGGGGGGGGGGGGGGGTGGGGGGGGGGGGGGGGTGGGGGCGCGTCGGCCTGTTCGTCGTGCTCGGTACTCGCTGCCACCGCACCCGTCCCCGTCCCTGTCGTGATGGCGGCCGGCCCCTGCGGGCGCTGTCAGCGGACGAGAGCGTCCGGCTTGCCCTCGGCGCGCGGCCGTTCGTCGACCATCTTGCCCCACACGATCATGCGGTACGTACTGGTGAATTCCGGGGTACAGGTCGTCAGCGTGATGTACCGGCCGGGCTTCGTGAAACCCGACCCCTGGGGCACGGGCTGGATGACGCTCACGTTCGACGGCGGGGTCTGCGGCAGGATGCTCGCCATGTCGTACGTGTAGTACGCGTCCCGCGTCTCGACAATGATCTTGTCGCCGGGCTTCAGCTGGTTGATGTACCGGAAGGGCTCGCCGTGGGTGTTGCGGTGACCGGCCACCGCGAAGTTGCCCTGTTTGTCGTCGGGCATCGCCGTCTTGAGACTGCCCTCGGCGTAGTGGCCGACCATGCCGTTGTCGAGGACCTTCGACTTGCTGATGCCCTCCGCGATCGGAACGACCACGTCCAGTTTGGGGATGTGCATGATGGCGAAGCCCTGTCCGGGCTCGAACGCGCCGGGTGTACGGCCCTTGGAGAAGCTGTCCTGGATCTTGTTGGTCTCTTTGCCCGCGTACTGGTCGGCCCGGACGTTCGTCCACCAGAGCTGGTAGGTGACGAACAGCAGCATCAGGACGCCGAAGGTGATGAACAGTTCGCCGACCGCCCGGCTGATGATGACGGCGGGACTCTCCTTGAGGGCGCGCGCGGCGCGTCGGGCCTCCATGCGCGAGAGCGGCCTCGAAATGCGAGGGGCCGCCATGGCGGACGCCACGTCGGCTCCGCTGCCCCCGTCGCCGCTCCCGCCGGTACTCCCGTCGGCTCCCGCCGGGTCTCCCCCCGCGCCGCCGTCTCCGGGCGGCGGACCGTCCGTACGTCTGCGGCCCCGGCCGCCAAGGGCGGCGGCCGGGGCCGCAGACGTACGGACGGTCCGCCGCCCGGAGACGGCGGCGCGGGGGGAGACCCGGCGGGAGCCGACGGGAGTACCGGCGGGAGCGGCGGCGGGGGCCGCGGCGCCG
>NZ_QQNA01000293.1 GCF_003346515.1 Streptomyces corynorhini | reverse complement strand
CCGGCCGGTCGCCTCGGCGTCCACCCGCAGGACACCCTCGCCGCGCGTGTGGTCGTAGTCGGCGTGGACGAAGACGTCGCCCACGCCGTCGAGCGGCCGGTGCAGCAGGGCGACGGAGCGGAAGATCCCGGACATCCACCACATGTCCTGGTCCTCCAGATAACTGCCCGCCGACCACTGGTGCACCCGGACGGCCAGGACGTTGCGGCCGGGCCGCAACGCCCCGGTGGCGTCGAACTCGGTGGGCAGCCTGCTGCCCTTGCCGTTGCCGAGCGCGACGCCGTTGAGGAAGACGGCGAAGGCCGAGTCGACACCCTCGAAGCGCAGCACGGCGCTCCCCGTCTCCGGCCACTCCCGCGGCAGGGCGAACTCGCGGCGGTACTCACCGGTCGGGTTGGCGTCGGGGACGCGTGGCGGGTCGACCGGGAAGGGGAAGATCTGGTTGGTGTAGGCGGGGGCGCCGAAGCGCGGGGCGTCGGCCACGTCGGCCATCTGCCAGCTCGACGGTACGTCGATCAGCTCCCACCCGGTGTCGTCGAGTCCGGGCGCCTCGAAGCCGGGCGTGAGAGCGTGCCGGGAGGGCGCGAGCCGCAAGCGCCACGCGCCGTCCAGGTCCAGGGCGATGGCATCCGACGTGTACCGGGCCCGCGGGGCGAGCCGCCCCTGCCCGGGCGCGCGGCTTTCGACGTAGTCGAGGGAGGCGTGGTCGAAACGGTCGCTGGGCACGGATGGGGTATCCCTTCGGGGGCGGGCACGGCCGGACCACGGTGGAACACGGCCGAACAGGTGACGTTTTCCATGCAGACTAGGCGAAGCGTCCGACCAAGTCGCCCCCCTGGGCAGGGATTATTCGATCTTCCCGACGGCGGGCGGCGCTGTGATCACGCTCCAGATAGAAACCGGTTGCTCAATGCGCGCCGGACCGTTGACCGTCATAGCAATCGGTTTCTAGATTGGGGGGCAAGCGGTGGCCCCGATCCGTGCGAGCGGGCGCCCGGACAGAAAAGGACCGGTATGACCTCGGAGCGTCATCTGCACAACCCCGTGCTGCCCGGCTTCCACCCGGACCCCAGCATCGTGCGCGTGGGAGCGCAGTACTACATCGCCACCTCCACCTTCGAATGGTTCCCCGGGGTCCCGGTGCACCGCTCCACCGATCTGGTCGACTGGGAGCACGCCGGACATCTCCTGGACCGCGCCGGGACACTCGACCTGCGCGGGACGCCGGACTCCGGTGGCGTCTGGGCGCCCTCGCTCTCCTTCCACGACGGGCGGTTCTGGCTGATCTACAGCATCGTCAGGACCGTCGGCTCCCCGTACAAGGACGTCGACAACTACCTGATCACCGCCGACGCGATCGAAGGGCCCTGGTCGGAGCCCGTCTTCCTCAACTCCTCCGGATTCGACCCCTCCCTCTTCCACGACGACGACGGCCGCACCTGGCTGGTCAACCTCCAGTGGGACCACCGGCCCGACCGGCCGTCCTTCGGCGGCATCGTGCTCCAGGAGTACGACCCCGAGGCCCGTGCGCTCGTCGGCGGGATCACCAACATCCTGCGCCACGACGAACTCATCGAAGGCCCCAACCTCTACCGCCGCGACGGCTGGTACTACCTGATGCTCGCCGAGGGCGGCACCGGCTGGAACCACGGCATCCGGATGGCCCGCTCCCGCTCGCTGACCGGACCGTACGCACTCGATCCCGCCGGGTCGCTGCTGACCACCCGCGACGACCCCGGCGCACCGCTGCAGAAGGCCGGGCACGGCGAACTCGTCGACACCCCGGACGGCGAGTGGTACCTCGTCCATCTCGCGTCCCGGCCGGTCGCCACCCCCGAGGGGCCGCGCTGCGTCCTCGGCCGGGAGAGCTGCCTGCAGCGCGTCGAGTGGACCGCGGACGGCTGGCTGCGGCTCGCCCACGGCGACAACAAGCCGCGCCTGACGGTCCCCGCGCCGCGCTCGGCGCCGGTCATGGCCGCGCTCCGCGCTCCGGACCGCGACGACTTCGAGGCGTCGGCGCTCGGCCCCGGCTGGAGCACCCTGCGGGTCCCGGCCGACCCGTCCTGGCTCAGCCTGACCGAACGGCCCGGCCGGCTGCGGCTGCGCGGGCGGCAGAGCCCGCACTCGCGCCACAGCCAGAGTCTGGTGGCCCGGCGGCTGACCTCCGTCCACTGCCGGGCCACCACCGCGCTGGAGTTCCGGCCCGAGCGCTTCTCCCAGATGGCCGGGTTGATCTGCTGGTACGACACCACCACCCACTACTACCTGCGCGTCACCCACGAGGAGGGCCGCGGCCGGGTCCTGGGCCTCAGCATCACCGACGACGGCGTCCACACGGAACCCGCCGACTGCGCGGTCGGCATCGAGGACTGGCCCGCGGTGCTGCTGCGGGCCGACTTCGACGGCGCGGAGCTGCGCTTCAGCGCCTCTCCCGACGGTACGGACTGGCTGCGGATCGGCCCCGTCCTCGACGCGACCAAACTGTCGGACGACTACGGCGACCGGCTCCGCTTCACCGGGGCGTTCGTCGGGGTGTGCGCCCAGGACCTCGGCGGCACCCGGGCCGTCGCGGACTTCGACTGGTTCGAGCTGACCGGTCTCTGAGTTCCGGCCCGCGCCCCGGACCCACCGCCCCGCGCGCCTGTCCCGCGCGCCCGTCCCGAACCCATCCGTCCCTCTTGACCGACCCCTCTCCGCCGACCCCTGGGGGAAACCGATCTCTGCTGGGTGGCGGTCGCTCATGGCATCCCATGAGCGGCGTGGGGCCCTTCCCACAGCGCGTTTCCGCTGCGCGACACCATTGACCCTCTCTGCCCAGGTGCTTAGCGTAGAGATCGGTTGCTATCGTATATCCGAGCCGGAGGCCACTTCCCTTGCCCGAGCGTCCCCTGGCGTTGTTCGCCATGAGTGCGGAGAATCCGCCGAAGCTCCTTCCGTCCGGTGTCCTGGCCAGGCTCCGAGCCTCGGTCGACATCGATCCCACGCTGGTGGCCGAGGACTTCCGGGATCCCCGGGTCCGCCGGGCCCTCGGCGAGGCCGAGATCCTCATCACCGGCTGGGGCTGTCCGCCCCTCGACGCCGCCGTGCTGGAGGCGGCGCCCAAGCTGCGGGCCGTGCTGCACACCGCGGGCTCGGTCAAGGGCCTGATCACGCCCGGCTGCTGGGACCGGGGCCTGATCGTCTCCTCGGCGGCCGACGCCAACGCGCTGCCCGTCGCCGAGTACACCCTCGGCATGATCCTGCTGGCGGGCAAGGACCTCTTCGCCGCCCGCGACCGCTACCGCGACGCCCGTACCTTCACCCTCGCCGAGGTCATCCCCGGCATCGGCAACTTCGGCCGCCGGATCGGCGTCGTCGGCGCCTCCCGGATCGGCCGCCGGGTCATCGAGCTGCTGCGCCCCTTCGACTTCCGGGTGGCGCTGGCCGACCCGTACGTGGACGCGGCGGGCGCCGCCGAGCTGGGGGTCACCCTGGTGGGGCTGGCGGAGCTGATGCGCACCAGCGACATCGTCACCGTGCACGCCCCGGCCACGGCGGAGACCGACCGGCTCATCGGCCGCCGCGAACTCGCCCTGATGCCCGACGACGCGGTGCTCATCAACACCGCCCGGGGCAGCCTGGTCGACACCCCGGCGCTCGTCGAGGAGCTGCGGACGGGACGGATCAGCGCCGTACTCGATGTGACCGACCCGGAGCCGCTCGACCCGGACTCCGCGCTCTTCGACCTCCCCAACGCCTTCCTCACCCCGCACATAGCGGGCTCGCAGGGCAACGAACTGCACCGCCTCGGCCTGTGCGCCGTGGAGGAGCTGGAACGGCTGCTGCGCGGCCTGCCGCTGTCCCACCGCATCGAGCGGGCCGAACTGGAGCGCGCCGCATGACCGTGCCCACGCCTCCTGCCAGGGCCGGGACCCGCGGCGACGCCGGGACCCGCGGCGCCGCCGAGACCGTGACCGACGCCGGTACCGGGATCGTGCGCTGGGGTCCCCGGGCCCTCACCCTGTGTCTGGCCACCGGCCCCGACGGCGTCGCGCGCCTCGCCGTCAACGACGCCCCCGGGCGCGCGGCACTGCCGCTCGTGGAGGTCGAGCTGGCCGGGCACGGCCGCAGCGGCACCTCCGGCAAGCGCCATGTCGACGGCGCGGTCTCCCGGCGGCTGCGGTACGCGGGCCACGACGCGCACCCCGACCGGCTGACCGTCAGGACCCACGACCCCGAGAGCGGGCTGCGCGCCACCACCCACTTCCGGCGCACCGGTGACCTGCCCGTCGTCCACACCTGGACCGAACTGACGGCGGGCGAGCGGACGGCCGAGGTGGAGAACGTGTCCTCCTTCGTCCTGGCGGGCGTCGCCGGGCTGCTCGGCGCCCCGGGACGCTGGGAGCGTGACGTCAGGATCTGGACGGCGGACAACCCGTGGAGCGGAGAATTCCGCTGGAAGGGCGTTCCGCTCGGCGCCGCCGGGCTGCTCGACACCGGCATGACCCGCTTCGGCCAGACGGGCTCCAAGAACCGGGTCGCGCTCACCAGCACCGGCTCGTGGTCCTCCTCGGAGCAACTGCCCATGGGCTGGCTGGAGGGCCCCGACGCCGTGCTCGCCTGGCAGATCGAACACAACGGTTCGTGGCACGCGGAGGTCGCCGACCGGTTCGACGAGATCTATCTGCTCCTGTCGGGCCCCGGTGAACGCGAACACCACTGGTCCGTACGGCTCGCTCCTGGCGAGAGCTTCGCCACCGTCCCCGTCACCCTGGCGCTCGCCCCTGACCGGGACGCGGCGGTCGCCGCCCTCACCGGCCACCGGCGCGCGGCCCGCCGCCCGCACCCGGACAACACCGCCCTGCCCGTGGTCTTCAACGACTTCATGAACTGCCTGATGGGAGACCCCACCACCGACAAGCTGCTGCCGCTGGTGCGGGCCGCGGCCGCCACCGGCTGCGAGTACTTCTGCGTCGACGCGGGCTGGTACGACGACGAACGCGCGGGGGAGGGACCGGGCGGTGTGCCCGGCTGGTGGGACTCCGTCGGAGCCTGGGAACCCGCGCCCTCCCGGTTCCCCGGCGGGCTCGCCGAGGTCACCGACGCCATCAGGGCGGCGGGGATGGTCCCCGGGCTGTGGCTGGAGCCCGAAGTCGTCGGCGTGCGCAGCCCGCTGGCGGCGGCCCTGCCCGACGAGGCGTTCTTCCGCCGACGGGGGCGGCGCATCACCGAATGGGGCCGCCACCAGCTCGATCTGCGCCACCCCGCCGCCGTCGCCCATCTGGACGAGACCGTGGACCGGCTGGTCGGCGAGTTCGGCCTCGGCTATCTCAAGCTCGACTACAACATCGACATCGGCGCCGGTACGGACAGCGGCCCGCACGGCCCGGGGCACGGACTGCTGGAACACAACCGTGCCTATCTGCGCTGGCTCGACGGCGTGCACGAGCGTCACCCCGGTCTGGTCCTGGAGGGATGCGCGGCGGGCGGCATGCGCATCGACCACGCCACGCTCGCGCACGTGCCGGTGCAGTCGCTCAGCGACCAGCAGGACGAGTCGCTGATCGCCGCGGTCGCCGCCGCGGCCCCCGTCGCCGTACCCCCGGAACAGGGCGCCGTCTGGGCCTACCCGTACGCCGGGCAGAGCGACGAGGAGATCGCCTTCACCATGGTCTCGGCGCTGCTGGGCCGCGTCCATCTCAGCGGCCGGCTCGATCTGCTCGCGCCGCGCCAACTCGCCCTGGTCACCGAGGCGATCACCGCGTACGGCGGCTTCCGGCGGTCGCTCGCGCAGGCCGTGGCGTCCTGGCCGCTGGGCCTGCCCGGCTGGCGCGACGACTGGCTGGCGCTCGCGCTGGACACCGGCGGGCAGACGCTGCTCGCGCTCTGGCGCAGGGGCGGCCTCGACCCGGTCCGCGAGATCCCCGTACCGCCGGGCACGACCGAGGTCCTCCCGGTGTTCCCCGCGGCGGGCCCCGGCCGGGCCGTGCTGGACCGGGAGGCGGGCCTGTTGCGTGTCGAACTGCCCGCCGCCCCCGCCGCCCGACTCCTGCGGCTCCCGCGCGCCGCGTCTCCACTATCGTGAGCGCATCGCAGACCGCAGGGTGAAGGGGACAGCACACGTGGACATGAAACCGACGGGTTCGTCCGGCAAGGACGCTTCGACGGTCAGGGACGTCGCCAAGCGTGCCGGGGTGTCCGCGTCGACGGTCTCGCGGGTGCTGGGGGGCACCTATCCGGTGGCCACCGCCACCCGCACCAGAGTGCTGCGGGCCATGCGCGAGCTGGACTACGTCGTCAACGCCCACGCGCGGGCGCTGGGCGGTTCGACCAACAAGAGCGTGGCGTTCGTCGTCGACGACGTCACCGGGCCCTTCTACGCGCACATCGCGCGCGGTGTCGAGGAACAGGCTTCCGCCGAGGGGCGGTTGTGCATGCTCTGCACGACACACGGCGATCCGCAGCGGGTGCTGGCGGTCGTGGAGCTGATGCGCGAACAGCGCGCCGACGCGGTGATCGTGGTCGGCGGCGCCTGGGAGGACCGGGAGTACCAGGAACGCATGACACACTTCGCGCACGCCCTGGACCGGGCGGGGTCGCGGCTGGTGCTGGTGGGCCGGCCGCCGCTGGGCGAGGGGGTGCCCGCCACCGTCGTCGAGTACGACAACGAGAACGGGGCGTTCGCGATGACGACCCATCTGCTGAGCCTGGGGCACCGCAGGATCGCGTTCGTCGGCAAGGTCCCGGGGCTGTCCACCAGTGGTCAGCGGATCGACGGTTTCCTGCGGGCCCACGAGACGCTGGGCTTCGAGGCGGATCCCGAGCTGATCGTCGAGGGCGAGTTCACCCGCTCGTTCGGCTACCGCGCGGCGGCCCGGCTGGTGGCCTCCGGGGCCGAGTTCGACGCCGTCTTCGCCGCCACCGACATGGTGGCCGCGGGCGTGCTCCAGGCGCTGCGGGAGGGTGGTGTGCGGGTGCCGGAGGACGTGTCGGTGGTCGGCTACGACGACATCCCGGTCGCGATCGATCTGCACCCCGCCCTGACCACCGTCTCCATCCCGCACGAAGAGCTGGGCCGCACCGCCGTACGGCTGGCGCTGCACCGGGAGGAACTCCCCGACGCCCAGCACCAGATGCTGGGCACCCACATCGTCGTCCGCGGCTCGACACGGCGGCCGGGACGCTGACGCCGCGGCACCACCAGCACCCATAGCTCGGAGCACGGTTAGAGATCGATTTCTAACCGTGCTCCTGTCATATCCGCGCATCGCGCCCTCCGTTCCGGACCATTTGATCCCTGGTGGAGCGTGAATACGGCCAGGAATCGGAAGATTTACCTGCCTGACACCTTGCCCATCGGCTGGTCTGCGCTTAGCTTCCGTAGAGACCGATTTCTATGAGTCGCGCAGCTGATCTCGAAGTCGGCTTCCTCTTCCATGCCCGAACCCCCGAGGAGCAGTGTCATGCGCACACACTTCCGAGTGACTGCCGCGACCGCCGTGGTGCTTTCCGTCGTCCTGACCGGCTGCGGGGGTGGGGACGGCGGCGACACCGCGGCCAAGGGACCCGTCACCGTCACCTACTGGACCTGGGACGAGCCCAAGACCGTCCAGCCCGTCGCGGACAAGTTCAACGCCACCCACGACACCATCCGCGTGAAGGTCGTCAAGCAGGCCGACAACCCGGGTACGGCGGCCAACCTGCGCAATGTGGTGGCCTCGGGCAAGGGGGTGCCCTGTCTGGTGAAGAACTTCGGACAGGTCCCAGGACTGGTCGGTGAGGGGCTGCTCTCCGATGTCGGCGACGAGGTCGAGCCGTATGTGAGGAAGGGCGTCTTCAACGAGGCGTCGCTGCTGGGCGCACAGGCCGGCGGCCGGTACTACAGCGTGCCGATCGGGTACCAGCCGAGCTTCATGGTGATCAACCGCAAGATCTACGACCAGTACGGCATCGCCGTTCCCCGGACCTGGGACGATCTGATCGAGGCCGGCAAGAAACTGAAGAAGCACGGCATCCACGTGATGAACCTGGCGGGCGAGGACCCCTCGACGCTGGAGAACCTCGTCCAGCAGGCGGGCGGCAGCTGGTTCGCGACCGAGGGGGACACGTGGAAGGTCGACTTCCTCTCCCCGGAGTCGCTGAAGGCCGCCGACGTCGTCCAGCGGCTCGTCGACAACGGCCTGGTGGCGAACCAGACCTATATGGACCGCCCCGCCCTGATCAACTACTTCGACTCCGGCAAGATGGTCTCGCTCCCCACCCAGGTGTGGCAGCTCGGCAACTACGAGCTGAACTACAAGAAGTCGCTGGGCGACTGGGAGCCCATCGACCTTCCGCAGTTCAAGGACGCCCCCTCCTTCACCGCCCCCGCCCACGGCACCGGGCTGCTCGTGCCGAAGGGCTGCGCGCACCCGAAGGAGGCCGTGGAGGCCGCGGTGTGGATGAACACGACCAAGGAGGGCATCGACGCCAGCTACCAGAAGGACATCAAGCAGTACAACTGGCCGGGCGCGATCCCGGACCCCAGCCCCTGGGTCGACTCGGCCGTCCCCGACAAGCTCTTCGGAGACCGCAAGGGTGAGGCCAGGAAGGTCATTCTCAAGGCGGTCGAGGGCGCCAAGGACACCTGGGTGGTCGGCCCCAACTACACCGGTGTCTTCGCCGAACTCCAGGACCAGTGGGCCAAGGTGGTCACCAGGAAGATGACCATGCGTCAGGCGCTGGCACACATGCAGAAGTTCACCGTCGACGACCTCAAGTCGAAGAACATCAACGTCGAGGGCTGAGCGATGGCCGTGGACACACCAGCGCCACCGCACACCGGCCGCGTCACCTGGCGGCGTGTGATGGCATTCAAGGGCGCCTCCTTCACCTTCCCCTTCTTCCTCGGGTTCCTGCTCTTCACCGTGGTCCCTGTGGTGATCGCGCTGAAGGAGAGCCTCTACACCGAGCAGGGCTCCGGGCTCGGGTTCGGCGCCAAGACCGTCGAGTTCACCGGTCCGGACAACTTCGTCCGGGGCTTCGAGGACGCCAAGTTCTGGTCGGCGATGGGCCGCGTCGCGCTGTTCGCCGCGATCAGCATCCCGCTGATCCAGCTCACCAGCCTGGGCATGGCCCTGCTGATGGACATGGCCAGGTCCCGTACCGCCGGCCGCTTCCGGATCGCGCTCCTCGTCCCGTACATGATCCCCGGGATCGTCGCCACCCTCATCTGGATCTACCTCTACAGTCCCGTCGTCGGACCGCTCACCCCGATCCTCGGATTCTTCGGCATCGACGCGAACTTCTACAGCGGCGGGATGATCTGGGTCTCGATCGGCAATCTCGTCGCGTGGAGCTCGATCGGCTTCAACATGCTCATCCTCTACGCGTCCCTGCAGTCCGTACCCAGGGAACTGTTCGACAGCGCGCGTGTGGACGGCGCCTCCGAGTGGCGCATGGCCTGGTCGATCAAGGTGCCGCTGGTCCGCCGGTCGCTGGTGCTCACCACGGTGCTCAGCGTCATCGGGTCGCTGCAGATCTTCAGCGACCCGATGCTCTTCCGCTCGATGACCCCCGAGACGGTCACCCGGGACTTCACCCCGATCATGGCCATCTACGACTGGGCCTTCGCCCAGGGCGACTTCAACTACGCCGCCGCGCTGTCGATCATCCTCGCGCTCGTCGTAGGCATCGCCTCCGCCCTCTTCTACCGGCTCACGAACAAGGCGCCCACCTCATGACGACGACGATGGACCAGGCACCAGGACCTGCGGCCGGTCCGGTCGCGCCCGGCGGGAAACCCCCGGTGGCACGCCGCCGCACCACCGGGGGCGCCGTCCGGCACACCGCGCGGACCAGGACACTGGTCCTGGTCGGCCTCGCGCTGTTCACCCTCTACTCGCTGGCCCCGGTGTGGTGGCTGCTGGTCGCCGCGACCAAGGGGCAGCGTGACCTCTACACCACCAACGGGCTGTGGTTCTCCGAGTTCCACCTCCGGGACAACCTGCGGGACCTGTTCACCTACCAGGACGGCATCTTCCTGAGGTGGATGGGAAACACACTCTTCTACGGCTTCGCCGGCACCATCGGCATGACCGTGATCTGCGTCGCCTGCGGCTACGGGCTGGCCATGTACGAGTTCCGGGGCCGCTCCGTCCTGATGGGCTGCATCATCGGCTCGTTCCTGATCCCCGGGGCCCTGCTCACCATCCCGTCCTTCCTGCTCTACACGGACCTGCGGATGGTCGACACACCGTGGGCCATCATCGTGCCGGGCTTCTTCAACGCCTTCTCCGTCTATCTGGCGAAGGTGTACGCGGAGGGCGCCATCCCGCCGGAGCTGCTGGAGGCGGCGCGCATCGACGGCGCGGGGGAGTACCGGATCTTCTTCCAGATCGGCGCCCGGCTCATGTCGACGGGCGCGGCCACCATCTTCCTGCTGGGCTTCGTCGGAGCCTGGAACAACTTCTTCGGACCGCTCGTCTATCTGCGCAGCAGTGAGAAGTGGACCGTGATGCTCGGCCTCTACTCCTGGCTGAAGGTGAAGGTCGACAGCTCCGTCGACCTGACGGGGCTCGTGGTGGTCGGCTCCATCGTCTCCCTCGTCCCCATGGTGATCCTGATGCTGTCGATGCAGCGCTACTGGCGCTCCGGGGTGACGCTCGGCAGCCTCAAGTAGTCACCCGCGCCCGGCGGCATAGCGGATCCCGCCGCGCAGATGGGCCAGGAAGGCCGGGTCGGCGAAGGACTCCGCCGTGTGGCCGAGCGCGGTGTAGAACACCGGGCCGCCCATCCGCTCGTGACACCACACGAGCGGATGGGCGGGCCCCATGCCGCCGCCGTCGTACGACGACTCGTCGGCGCCGGCCAGCACCCGCACCCCCTCGGGGGCGGCGCGGAAGTCGTACCACTCGTCGGTGAAGTGCCACCGGGCGTCCAGATGACGGGTGGCCGGATGGGCGCGGTCGGTCACCGTCACCGTGCCCGGCTGGAGCGCGGGGTGGCGGGCGAAGCGCGCGCCGAGCAGCTCCCCGTAGTACGGCCAGTCGTACTCCGTGCACGCCGCCGCGTGGATGCCGACGAAGCCGCCGCCGCCCGCCATGTGGGCCCGCAGCGCGGCGCGCGCCCCGGGGGTGAGCACCTCGCCGCTCGTGGAGAGGAACACCACGACCGCGCAGCTCCCGAGCGCGTGTTCCAGCGCCGCCGGGTCCTCGGTGGCGAGGGCCGCGAACTCCTCCTCGGCCGCGAGCCGCTCGACGGCCTCGACGCCTGCCGGGATCGACTCGTGACGGTAGGCGGTGGTGCGGGTGTACAGCACCAGGCGGGGTGGCCGGGGCGACATGGGCTCTCCAGGAGTGCGGTGGCGGGCGGGTCCGGGGCGCGCGGCGCCCGCGCCTGCCGCGAACCGCCGGGCCGTCGCCGGTCCGCGCGGTCGAGTAGACATCGTTCCCTATAGGAGTCGTCCCTGCCAAGGCCGGATCGTCATGGACTGGCGAAAGACCGGACAGAAATCGATGTCTATCCGGAGGGACCCGGCTGGGGCGGGCTCCCCGCCCGGCCGCGGAGCGTCCGGAGGATGTCCGCGGGGCGTGAGGCCCGCCAGGGAAGCGGGGGCCCGACGCCCCCGCTTCCCTGGCGCGGTACCTATTAGGTACCGTACGGCTATGCCATCACTCAACATCAGTTTCACCGAGGACGAGCTGGAAGCGGTTCGGGCCGCGGCGGCCGCCGAGGGCAAGTCGCTCAAGCAGTACGTCCACGATCTGCCCCTGCGTGAGCAGCAGCGGATCCAGTTCGTCCGCTACGCGGTCACCTGGGGCGAGCAGCACCGGGGCGAGTTCGACGAGGCGTTCGCCAACGAGGTGCCCCCCGCGTCGCACGGCAGGCGGCAGGTGGAAGCCGCCTGATGCCCGTGCTGTACATCGACGTGGCCTGGCTCCTGGACGTACAGGAGCAGGCTGTCCCGGAAGACGTGTCCGTCGCCGACTACTCCGCGCTCGTCGCCGCCGTGGCCCGGCACAAGACCCGTATCCCGCGTCCGGCCACCAGCGAGCCCGACGGGGCGTGGCGAGCCGCCGCCCTCATCCACACCCTGGTGCGGCTGGAGCCGCTGCCGTACCGCAACAGCCTCTTCGCCTGCCAGGTCGCCGCCGCGTACATGCACGCCTCGGGCGAGGGTATCGATCCGCCGTACGGCGCCCTGGTCGAGCTGGTGCGCGCCATCCAGTCGGGCAAGTCCAACGTCTACCAGGCGGCGGACCAGATCCGCGGCTGGCGCATCTGATCCGGCCCCGGGAGGCGGCGGCCGTGCCGGGCGGCGCGCGCCGGAGCCCGCCGGGCGCGCCGACAGCGCGCCGTTGACGCGCCGTTGACGATCTCTTGACCATGCCTTTACGCTGTGCGACCAGATGACTACCTGGCTGGTGCGCGCGGCGCGCGCCGACGGTCGCGAGCGGGGCTCCCCGCGGACCGGGACCGTCCGCGGTCCGCGCGCCTCGCCGGTGGGGGTGGTGACGGGATGGGCTGGCGTATCGATGTGGACGGGCTGCGCTGCGGGGCGTCGGGGCTGTGCGCCGCGATGGCGCCCGAGCACTTCTCGCTGGACGACGGCCGCTCCCGGCCGCTCGCCGAGGAGGTCGAGCCCCACACCGCCGTACTCGACGCCGCAGACTCCTGCCCGGCGATGGCGATCACCGTCACCCAGGGGCAGCGGGAGATAGCGCCTCGTCCCTGACGTGGGGAAATTCGCGAACCGGGCGGTGCGATCCGGCACCCCGCCACCGTGCCGGGCGGCGGCCCGGATCTGCGGGTTCTCCCGGTCCGTGACCCGTTCGTCGCCGGAGAACCCGGCCGCGCCCCGCGACTGCGCAGGATTCCTTCGTTGACGGGGCGCCGACGCGATGATTACCGTCGCGCCCCATGACCACCCGAGCCCACGCGGGCATGATCGACGAGCTGGACCGCCGCGTCATCGCGGCGCTCCAGCTCAACGGCCGTGCCCCGTGGAGCGCCGTCGCCCGCTGGGTGGGCGCGAGCGAGACCACCGCGCAACGCCGCTACCAGGCG
>NZ_QQNA01000292.1 GCF_003346515.1 Streptomyces corynorhini | reverse complement strand
CTCCCACTCCCCACACCGACCTCTGAACACCCGACACCGACCTCTGAACACCCGACACCGACCTCTGAACACCCGACACCGACCTCTGAACACCCGACACCGACCTCTGAACACCCGACACCGACCTCTGAACACCCCACACCGACCTCTGAACACCCGGCTCCGACCGGAGCGGCCGACGGACACCCGCCCGGCCCCGGCGAGAAAGGCACAAGGCACACGGCATGGTCACAGCAGCACAGCCGCAAGCGGCACCGGCACCGGCACCGGCACCATCACCCGCGCCCCCGGCACCGCGCGGGGCGGATCTCGCGGAGCCGTACCTGTCGGGGCACCTGGCCTCGCTCGGGCTCGCGGTCGAGTACGTGCGCGCCGAGGGCAACACCCTCTACCACCTGGACGACGACGGCGCGGAGGTCGCGGTACTGGACCTGGTGGGCGGATTCGGCGCGACGATCCTGGGCCACAACCACCCGGAGATCGTCTCCCGCGCGAAGGACCTCCTCGACCGCAACGCCCCGGTCTTCGCCCAGTTCTCGCTGCACCCCTACGCCCATGACGTGGCGCGCACGCTGAACGCCATCGTCCGCCGCGAGTCCGGCGACCCCGAACCGTACCTGGCGATCTTCGCCAACAGCGGCGCCGAGGCGATCGAGGCGGCCGTCAAGCACGCCGAACTCGACCGGGTGCTGAAGGTGGCGGAGCTGACCGAGGCCATCGAGGCCGAGACCGAGGCGGTACGCGCCGCGTCGGGCCGCGGCACCGTCGCCGTCCCCGACGACGTCCGGGAGCGGCTCGGGCTCCGGCCACCCGCGGCCGGAGCGGCGGGCGGTACGACGGACGGTGTGGCAGGCGGTACGGAGGGCGGTACGACGGACCGTGTGTCGGGCGGTACGGAGGACGGTGCGACGGACGGTGTGGCGGGCGGTACGAGGGACGGTGCGACGGACGGTGTGGCGGGCGGTACGAGGGACGACGCGGTCGCCGTCCCGGTCGACGCCCTCGCCGAAGCCGTCCTGACCGCCAACTCGGCGCTCGCCCAGTCCCCGCCGGTCCTCCTCGCGCTGGAGGGCTCCTTCCACGGGAAGCTGGTCGGCAGCGTCCAGCTCACCCACAACGCGGCGTTCCGCGAGCCGTTCGGCGCCCTGGCCGCGCGGTGCCGGTTCGTGCCGTTCGGTCGGCCCGAGGCGCTGGACGAGATCGTCGCGGCCGAACGCCGCACCTTGTTCGGCCTCGCGGTCGAGGACGGCCGGGTGCGTCTGACGGAGCACGAACTGCCGGTGTTCTGCGCGTTCGTGCTGGAGCCCGTCCAGGGCGAGGGCGGAATCCGGCCCCTCGACGAGGAGTTCGCCCGGCGGATCAGGGAGACCTGCGACGCGATCGGCTGTCCCGTCGTGGTGGACGAGATCCAGAGCGGCATGGGCCGCACCGGCACCTTCCTCGCCAGCTCCGCCCTCGGGCTGCGCGGCGACTACTACGCGCTGGGCAAGAGCCTGGGCGGCGGGATCGCCAAGGCCGCGGTGACCCTCGTACGCGAGTCGCGCTACCGGGCCCGGTTCGAGATGGCGCACAGCTCGACCTTTGCCAAGGACGGTTTCTCCACCCTGATCGCGGCCCGCACGCTGGAGCTGCTGGAGGCCGACGGCGGCGGCGCGTACCGGCGGGCCGAGGAGCGCGGCCGACAGCTGACGGCGACGCTGGACGCCGTACACCGGGACTTCCCCGACGTCGTCAAGGAGGTGCGGGGCAGGGGGCTGATGGTCGGCCTGGAACTCCACGACCCGAGCGGCTCCCCCGATCCGGGGATCCGGGAGCACGCGCTGTCCGGCACGTTCGGTTACGCCGCCTCGGGCTATCTGCTGCGTGCGCACGCCGTTCGGATCTTCCCGACCGCCAGCGCCCCCACCACCTTGCGGTTCGCGCCCTCCGTGTATCTCACCGACGCCGAGATCGACCACGCGGGGGCGGCGCTGCGCGGTCTGTGCGCGGTGCTGCGCGCGCACGACGGCGCGCGTCTGCTCGGCTCGGGGGATACCCCGAGCGGTTCGCGGGACGACCTGACCGGAGAGGGGCAGGACCGTTGAACGCCGAGCGGCGGCCGAACGCCTCGGAGCGGCCGAACATCACGGAGCGGCCGAACATCAGCCAGCGGCCGAACACCGAGCAGCGGCCGAGCACCGCCCAGCAGCCGACCACCGAGCAATGGCGCGGCCCGGACCCGGCCTCCGAAGCGACCCTGCGCCGCATCGTCGACGCATGGCCGCAGCGGGCCGCGGTGGTCAAGGCCCCGGACGCCGCCGCCTCCGCGGAGCCGTGGGATCCGGAGCTGCCCGACTACCCGCCGGACCTCGTACCGTTCGCGGACCATCCGCGCTTCCTGGCGGCCACGCCCCAGCAGCGCGAGCACGTGAGGACCGGGCTCTGGCTGGGCTACAACGAACGGGTCATCGCCACCGAGCAGTTGGTCGCCGAACCGGGGTTCCATCTGGTCATGGCCGGTGGACTGGCGGGCAGCGAGGCCCCGTTGATCCGGCAGGCGATCCAACAGGCGCTGGTCGACGAGAGTTTCCACACCTATCTGCACATGACCGCACACCAGCGCACCATGCGGCTGCGCGGCATCCGCGAGCGGCCGGGCCAGCCCGTCCTGGTGACCTATCGGCGGCTCCAGCAGATGATGGCGGAGCTGCCTGAGGCGTGGGAGCGCGACATCGCGGTGCTCACCTGGAGTGTGGTCGCCGAGACCTGCATCAACGCACTCCTGGCCCTGGTCGCGCGGGACCGGGCGATCCAGCCGGTGCACTCCCTGATCACCACACTCCATCTGAGGGACGAGTCCGCGCACGGCTCGATCCTCGTCCATGTCATGTGCGAGCTGTACGCCAGGATGAACGCCGCGCAGCGCGAGACCGTCGCCCGGTGCCTGCCCGCGGCGCTGGCCGCCTTCGCCGAAC
>NZ_QQNA01000291.1 GCF_003346515.1 Streptomyces corynorhini | reverse complement strand
TCCCGCCCGGCGCAGCGCGTCGGCCATCGCGCTGTTCGCCGGGGCGGGAGCGCCCTGGCGGCCACCGCCACCGCCGCCGTTGCCGCCGCGTCCGCCGCCGCGCCCGCCGTTGCTCTGGCGCTGCTGCGGCGGCCGGCCGCCGCCTCCCGAGCGCTCCGGCTTCGCCGCGGCTCCGGAGGCCGACGCCTCGTCGTCCAGGCGCAGGGTCAGCGAGATCCGCTTGCGGGGGATGTCGATGTCCCTGACCTTCACCCGGACCACGTCGCCCGGCTTCACCACCTCGCGCGGGTCCTTGACGAAGTTCCTGGACATCGCGGAGACATGGACCAATCCGTCCTGGTGCACCCCGATGTCCACGAACGCGCCGAAGGCCGCGACATTCGTCACGACCCCCTCCAGCACCATCCCGGGGGCCAGGTCGCCGATCTTCTCGACGCCGTCCTTGAACGTGGCCGTCCTGAACGCCGGACGCGGGTCACGGCCCGGCTTCTCCAGCTCGCGCAGGATGTCCGTGACGGTCGGCAGACCGAAGGCGTCGTTCACGAAGTCGCCGGGCCTCAGGGAACGCAGCACCGAGGTGTTCCCGATGAGCGAGGCGACGTCGGCGCCGCTGGTCTTCACCATCGACCGGACGACCGGGTACGCCTCCGGGTGCACGGACGACGCGTCCAGCGGATCGTCGCCGCCGCGGATCCGGAGGAAGCCCGCGCACTGCTCGTACGCCTTGGGGCCGAGCCTGGCCACGTCCTTGAGCGCGCGCCGCGACCGGAAGGGGCCGTTGGCGTCGCGGTGCGCGACGATGTTCTCCGCGAGGCCCGCGCCGATGCCCGAGACGCGCGAGAGCAGCGGCGCGGAGGCGGTGTTGACGTCGACACCGACACCGTTCACGCAGTCCTCCACCACGGTGTCCAGTGAGCGGGAGAGCTTCACCTCCGACAGGTCGTGCTGGTACTGGCCGACCCCGATGGACTTGGGGTCGATCTTGACCAGCTCGGCCAGCGGATCCTGGAGCCGACGCGCGATCGAGACCGCGCCCCGGATCGTCACGTCCAGCTCGGGCAGCTCCTGCGAGGCGAACGCGGAGGCCGAGTAGACCGAGGCGCCCGCCTCGGAGACCATCACCTTCGTCAGCTTCAGCTCGGGGTGCTTGGCGCACAGCTCACCGGCGAGCTTGTCGGTCTCCCGGGACGCCGTGCCGTTGCCGATGGCGATCAGATCGACCGCGTGCGCTTTCGCGAGTGCCGCCAGCTTGGCGAGCGACTCGTCCCACCGGTTCGCCGGGACGTGCGGATGGATCGTGTCGGTGGCGACGACCTTGCCGGTGGCGTCGACCACGGCGACCTTCACCCCGGTACGGAAGCCGGGGTCGAGGCCGAGCGTGGCGCGTGTCCCGGCGGGGGCCGCGAGCAGCAGGTCCCGGAGGTTCGAGGCGAAGACCCGTACGGCCTCCTCCTCGGCGGCGGTCCGCAGCCGCAGCCGCAGATCGATGCCGAGGTGCACCAGGATCCTGGTCCGCCACGCCCACCGGACCGTGTCCCCCAGCCATGTGTCGCCGGGGCGCCCCCGGTCGGCGACGCCGAAACGGCGCGCGACCATGGCCTCGTACGCGCTCGGGCCGGGCGGCGGCGAGGTCCCGGCGGGCTCCTCCGGCTCCATCACGAGGTCGAGGACGTCCTCCTTCTCCCCGCGGAACATGGCGAGGATCCGGTGCGAGGGCAGCCGGGAGAAGGACTCGGCGAAGTCGAAGTAGTCGGCGAACTTGGCGCCCGCCTCCTCCTTCCCCGCGCGCACCTTCGCGGCGAGCCGTCCCCGGGTCCACATCCGCTCGCGCAGCTCCCCGATGAGGTCCGCGTCCTCGGAGAACCGCTCGGTGAGGACGGCCCGCGCGCCCTCCAGCGCGGCGGCGGGATCCGCGACGCCCCGGTCCGCGTCGACGAACGCGGCCGCGACCGCCTCCGGTTCCGCCGAGGGGTCGCTCAACAGCCGCTCGGCGAGCGGTTCGAGACCGGCCTCGCGGGCGATCTGCGCCTTGGTGCGCCGCTTGGGCTTGAACGGCAGATAGATGTCCTCAAGGCGCGCCTTGGTGTCGGCCGCCCGGATCCGCGCCTCCAGGGCGTCGTCGAGCTTGCCCTGTTCCCGTACGGATTCCAGGATCGCGGTCCGCCGCTCCTCCAGCTCCCGCAGGTAGCGCAGCCGCTCCTCCAGGGTGCGCAGCTGCGCGTCGTCGAGCATCTCGGTCGCTTCCTTGCGGTAGCGCGCGATGAACGGCACGGTCGAGCCGCTGTCGAGCAGCTCGACCGCGGCCCTCACCTGGCGCTCCCGCACACCGAGTTCCCCGGCGATCCGGTCTTCAATGGATGTCGTCACGCTCACGCTCCGCTGTTCATTGGTCCGCCGTGAGCATTGTGGCAGGCCGCGCCGACATCGGCGGGCGCGACCGGTCCGCGGCGCGTGGCGCCGGGCGCGGAGCCGGTCGGGTGACCTCCGACGGGGCGGCCACGCCCTGGCACGCGCCCTTCCCGCGTCGCCGAAACGCCCCGGGTCCTGTCCGGGCGGTCTGCGCCGGGGCCGGAACGACAGGCTCTCAGCGCGTGCCGAAGATCCCCGCGGGGAAGGCGCCCGCGGCCACCGCCGTCGCCGTGAGGGCGCCCGCCAGTTCGGTGAGCCGGGCCACGCCCGCCGCGCCGAGGCCCTCGTACGGGGCCAGGTCCAGCCGGTCGGTCTCCTCCTCCAGCGTCTTGCGCAGCTCCGTGCCCGCCGGGGTCAGCTCGTCCGCGCCGTCCAGCAGCCCGCGCGCCCGCAGCCGCTCCTGGCCCGCCTGCCACTCCTCCTGGTTCCAGCCCCGGCTGGCGCGCACCCAGTCCTCCGCCATGCCCCGGCTGCTCGCGGTGTGGCTGACCAGGGCGTCGACCGGACCGAGCCCCGCCGTGACCAGCGCCGCGAGATGTCCGTCGCCCCGGTGTTCGCGCAGCTGGGTCGCCGCGTGCCACAGCGCCAGATGCGGCTCGCGGGGCACCGGCAGACCGGCGTTCGCGGCGTACAGCGGGCGCGCCGCACGGGTGCCTGCCTCGGCGGCCCGCAGTGCCAGCTCCGCCGCCTCGGCCAGCTCCTTCGACGCGATGGCCTCCTCGCCCAGCAGACGGCGCAGCGTCGCGTCGGCGGCGCTCAGGCGGGTTTCGAGGGCCTGCTCGGGGGAGACGCTGTCCCACAGGTCAGGGATGTGCCGGGCCACGTGCGCGTACTGGAAGTTGTAGAACGTCGCGGTGACGACCCCCGCGCCGACCGCGCCGAGCGGAGCGGCACGGGCCGCGAAGTAGGCGCCGCGCGCGTCCACGTCGTGGCGCGCGAACGCGCTCGTGAGGTCGGGGGAGAAGTACAGGGCCGAGTGGAGCGGGTTGAGGGCGGCGTGACAGTGGCGTGCGGCGCGCGCGGGCAGAGAAGTCATACCAGCATGTTACCGACTGGTTGGTACGGAGTGAACGGGCCCAGCCGCCGCCGGGCGAACCGGTACGGGGGTACGGGCCCGGCCCGGCATCGCCGCGCTTCGGCCGTACCTCCGCCTCATCGGCTGCCCGCCACGCTCCCGGCGCTCCACCCGAAGCGCGGCTCCCGGCGCTCCAGAAAGGCGGCGACCCCCTCCGCCGTGTCGCCGCTGCCGTGCGCCTGCGCCGTCCAGTACTCCTCCGCGCCGGTGTGTTCCGCCCCGGCGCGCCCCGGGACGAACGCCTTGGCCGCCGCCTGGGTCACCGCCGAGCGCGAGCGGAGCACCCGGGTGAACTCGGCCACCCGTCCCTCCAGTTCGCCGGCCGGCAGCACCTCGTCCACCAGCCCGGTGCGCAGCGCCCGTTCCGTGCCGATCAACTCGGCCGAGAACAACAGGTACTTGGCGGTCGACGGGCCCACCAGCGAGGCCAGCCGCCGGGTGGACGACTCCGGGTAGACGATGCCAAGCCGCGCCGGAGTGACGCCGAAGAGGGCGCCCTCCTCGGCGAAACGCAGATCGCAGGCGGCCGCCAACTGGCAGCCGCCGCCCACGCAGTGGCCCCGTACGGCGGCGAGCGTCGGCCGGGGGAAGGCGGCCAGCGCCTCCTCCGCCCGCACCGCCAGGGACCGCGGATCCTCGCCAGGACCGGCGGGCTCCCGCAGCGAGGAGATGTCGGCGCCCGCGCAGAACGTGTCGCCCCCGCCGGTCAGCACCAGGACCCGTACGGCGGGATCGGCCGCCAGCCGGTCGAGGAGCGGGGGCAGCTCCCGCCACATCCGGGCGGTCATCGCGTTGCGCTTGGCGGGGTGGTGGATGACCACACGCGCCGTACCGTCGGTGACGGAGTGCAGCAGTTGGGACTCCATATTCCGGATGCTATCCCCGAGGCACATGCCGCTCCGCACCGCCTGTCAATCGGCGATAAACAGCGATCAGTTTCGGGATGTTTTCCATCAAAAGCAGGCTGGCTTCGCCAATAACTGCTGACTTCTGTTCAGTAGTCCGGAACGGACTATCTCGGGCCCCCACACTCGGTAACCGTGGGAGTCCGCCGGTGCCGGACGCCGACGGGAAGACACCGGTCCAACCGAAGGGTGGGTACCCCAGCATGGAGAGCCGCGTGAGCGTTCCGGCCCGGCCGCTGCCGTACGAGGGGGTCTGGCGCTTCACGGCACCCGCCACCGACGTCTCCGTACCGCGGGCCAGGCACGCCGTGCGCGATCTGCTCCGGCGCCAGCGGGTACCGGTCAGGGACGTGGTCGTCCAGGGGGTGCTGCTCATCGTCTCGGAGCTGGTCACCAACGTGGTGCGGCACGCGGCGCTGCTCTCGCCCGAGGTGGCCGTCGAGGTCGCCATCGGCGCGGAGTGGATCCGGATCTCCGTCGAGGACGACCACCCCTACCGGCCGACCGCGCTGGAGACCGACCACGCCAGGACCGGCGGGCGCGGGCTGCTGCTCGTACGGGAGACCACCCGCGAGGCCGGCGGCGGCTGCGGCGTCGAGCACACCGCCGGCGGCGGGAAGATCGTCTGGGCGGTGCTGCCCTTCCTCTGTCCGGTCGCCGTGGAGCGCCCGCGCGAGGGCGTCACCAGCCCCCGGCGGAGCCTGTGAGTTCCCTGACCGCCGGGCGCGCGGCGTCCAGCACGGTCATGAACCACGCGGAGAAGGGTGCCGCGCGATGCCGCTCGGTCAGCTCCTGCGGGGTGACGAACGCGGTCTCGCCGACCTCCTCGGGGTCGGGGCGCGGCGCGGACTGCGCCAGCCCGACGAAGAGGTGGTTGTACTCCTGCTCGACCAGTCCGGACTCCGGGTCGGGGTGGTTGTAGCGCACCGTGCCCGCCTCGGCGAGCAGCGAGGGCGAGATGCCCAGCTCCTCGTGGGTGCGGCGGGCCGCCGCCGCGAACGGCGCCTCGCCGGGGTACGGGTGTCCGCAGCAGGTGTTGGACCAGACGCCGGGGGAGTGGTACTTGCCCAGCGCGCGGCGCTGGATCAGCAGCCGGCCCTGCTCGTCGAAGAGGAAGACGGAGAAGGCCCGGTGCAGCCGGCCGGGCGGCTGGTGGGCGCTGAGCTTCTCGGCGGTGCCGATGGTGTTGCCGTTCTCGTCGACCAGCTCCAGCATGATCGTTTCTTGTGCGCCGTTCGACGAGCTGTTCGCCGCAGTGACTGGTGTGGTCGGCATAACCATCCTTCGCTTCGGGCCTCGGCCGCCAAGTCTGCCGTACAAAAGCCCCGTGTCCGCACTTCGGGGGCGTGGGCATGTCCGTTCGGCCCGGGACCCGCCGCCCGCCCCGCGCACCGGGCCCTCTCAGTGGCAGAGTCTCGCCTCGTGCTCCGCGTGGCCCCCCGGCTCCAGCTGGAAGGTGCAGTGCTCGACGTCGAAGTGGTGGCCGAGACACCCTTGCAGGTCGTGGAGGATCTTCTCGTGCCCCGCCACATCCAGGGACTCCTGTTCCACGACCACGTGCGCGGAGAGCACCGGCATCCCCGAGGTGATCGTCCAGACGTGCAGGTCGTGCACGTCCGCCACCCCGGGCAGCGCCAGCATATGCGCCCGCACCTCGGCCATGTCCACGTCCTTGGGAGCCGCCTCCAGCAGGACGTCGAGCGTCTCCCTGAGCAGCTTGAGCGTACGCGGGACGATCATGAGGCCGATCAGCAGGCCCGCGATCGGGTCGGCGCTCTGCCACCCCGTGGCCAGGATGATCCCGGCCGAGACCAGCACCGCGAACGAGCCGAGGGTGTCGGCGAGTACCTCCAGGTAGGCGCCGCGCACATTGAGACTGTCCTTCTGCCCGCGCGTCAGCAGCGACAGCGAGACGAGGTTGGCGGCCATACCGATCAGCGCGAAGACGATCGTCAGCCCGCCCTTGGTCTCCGGCGGCGTGATGAAACGGTCGACCGCCTCGTACAGCAGGAAGCCGCCGACCCCGAGCAGCAGCAGACAGTTGGCCAGCGCCGCGAGGATCTCGGCCCGCGCGTAGCCGAAGGTACGCTTCGCCGTCGGCGGGCGGCCCGCGAAGTGGATCGCCAGCAGGGCCATGCCGAGCCCCACCGCGTCCGTCGCCATGTGCGCCGCGTCGGCGAGCAGGGCCAGCGAGTCGGACAGGATCCCGCCCACGATCTCCACCACCATCACGGACAGCGTGATCGACAGCGCGATGCGCAGCCTGCCCCGGTGGGCGGCGGTCGCGGTGCCGCCCGCGGGCGCTCCGTGCGTGTGTCCGTGGTTGTGCCCTGCCCCCATGAGGCGCCTCCCGGTCGTCTGGGCGATCTGCCGACCACGCCAGTGAACACCGGTGGGGGGTATCGGGCAACACGGGACTGAACACCGTTGTCAACTGCTCTGACCTGCGGAAATGATCGCAGGTCAGAGCAGTTCAAATGATCATCGGTCCGGGGTGGCGGGTCACCCCGCCCGGACGGCCGGACGGTGCAGCCGCCACCCCGCCCAGGCCGACTCCACCATCTCGCGCACCCCGCGGCGCGCGCTCCAGCCCAGCTCCTCGGAGATCAGCCCCACCGACGCGACCGCCCGCGCGGCGTCCCCCGGCCGCCGCGCCCCGACCACCGGCGGCGTGCGGTCGCCGGTCACCTCCGCCACCAGATCGGCCAGCTCCCGCACCGAGACGCCCTCGCCCCGGCCGATGTTGACCGTCAGGTCCGCCGGTTCCCCCGCGGTGTCCAGCTCGGCCAGCCGCCGCGCCGCCGCGAGATGGGCCTCGGCGAGATCCGCGACATGGATGTAGTCACGGACGCACGTGCCGTCCGGGGTCGGATAGTCGTCACCGAAGATCATCGGCGGCTCGCCCCGGCTGATCCTGTCGAAGAACATCGGAATGATGTTGAACACCCCGGTGTCGGACAGCTCGGGCCGCTCCGCGCCCGCCACGTTGAAGTACCGCAGACAGCCCGTGGCGATCGAGTGGGTCCGCCCGGTCGCGCGCACCAGCCACTCGCCCGCCAGCTTGGTCTCGCCGTACGGATTGATCGGCACCGCCGGGGTCCGCTCCGTGATCAACTCCACATCCGGCACCCCGTACACGGCCGCCGACGAGGAGAACAGGAAGCGCCGGACATCCGCCGCCACCACCGCCTCCAGCAGCACCGTGAGCCCGTGCAGATTCTCCCGGTAGTACATCAGCGGCCGCTCCACGGACTCCCCGACCCGCTTCTTGCCCGCCAGATGCACCACCCCGGTGACCCCGTGCCCGGCGAGCGTACGGTCGACGAGGCCCCGGTCCAGCAGCGAACCCCGCACCAGCGGGATCTCCGGCGGCAGCCGCTCGGCGAAACCGGTCGACAGATCGTCCAGGACGACCACCCGTTCCCCCGCCGCGGCCAGCGACCGTGCCACATGTGCCCCGATATAACCCGCTCCGCCTGTGATCAGCCACGTCATGGAGCCACCCTAAAGGGACGCCCCGGACGGCAGAGCGCACCGCCGGGCGCGGTTTGGCGGACGCGCGCCGATCGACAATGATGATCTCCGTCCGGGCGGCGTACCGCCCGGACCACGGCGACCACCGCGTAAACGGGCGGTGAACTCACCCTTCCGTTCATCCGATAGCCTCTGCCGACATGCCGCCCCGCCCGGATCCCGGGCGGTACCGCCGCGCCCCCAGCCCCGTCAGTGCCAAGGAGTGAGTTCGTCTGCCGACCGCCATCCTCGCCGGTCCTCCGGTACCCGGATCGTCGCTCGAAGGCGATCTGCGGGCGCTGGGTTTCGACGTACGTACCGCGCCGGGCGCCCCCGAGGCCCGGGAGCTGATCGCCTCGGCACCCGCCGCCGACCGCGTCGCGCTGGTCGACCCGCGCTTCGTCGGCCACCTCCACGCGCTGCGCCTGGCGCTGACCGATCCGCGCTTCCCGGCCGCCGCCGTCCCCGGCGCGCTCACCGCCCAGCCCGAGGCACGCCCCGCGCTGCTGCGCGCCCTGAGCACGCTGGCGGCCGACGCGACCCCGGCGCGGACCGGCGCCGCCGAGCCGCACGCGGCGGCCACCGCCGGTGCCCCCGCCCGCCACGACACCGAACCGCCCGCCCCCGCGCCGCGGTTCACCACCGCCCCGGCCGGGCAGGACCTCGCCGACCGGGCGGCGCGCGCGCTCGACGCCGACGGCACGGCGGTCACCCGGCCCGAGCTGGGCTCGCTCGTCGCCGCCGTACCGGCCGACGCGCCCGCCAGGGAACAGGCCGCCGCCGAGGTCGCCGCCGTGGACGACGAGGCGGTACGGCTGCGCTCCGCCGTCAAGGCCCGCGACGGCTTCTTCACCACCTTCTGCGTCAGCCCGTACTCCCGCTACCTCGCCCGCTGGTGCGCCCGGCGCGGACTGACCCCCAACCAGGTCACGACCGCCTCGCTGGTCACCGCCCTGATCGCGGCGGCCTGCGCGGCCACCGGCACCCGGGGCGGCTACGTCGCCGCCGGCGCGCTGCTGATCTTCTCCTTCGTGCTGGACTGCACCGACGGGCAGCTCGCCCGCTACTCGCTCCAGTACTCCACGATGGGCGCCTGGCTGGACGCCACCTTCGACCGCGCCAAGGAGTACGCCTACTACGCGGGCCTCGCGCTCGGCGCGGCACGCGGCGGCGACGACGTATGGACGCTCGCGCTCGCCGCGATGGTCCTGCAGAGCTGCCGCCACTTCGTCGACTTCTCGTTCAACGAGGCCAACGCCGACAGCGCCACCGCCGCGGCCGACGGCAAGGCCGTGGTGGGCACCCCCACCTCCGCGCTCTCCAGCAGGCTCGACAGCGTCGGCTGGACGGTCTGGACACGCCGCATGATCGTGCTGCCGATCGGCGAGCGCTGGGCGATGATCGCCGTGCTCACGGCCCTGACCACGCCCAGGACCGTCTTCTACGCCCTGCTCGTCGGCTGCGCCTTCGCCGCCTGCTACACCACCGCGGGACGGGTGCTGCGCTCGGTGACCCGCCGGTCCGTCCGTACCGACCGCGCCGCCCGCGCGCTCGCCGACCTGGCCGACTCGGGCCCGCTCGCCGAGACCGTCGCGCGGGCGGCGCGCCGCCCGGCCCGCGCGCTGCGCGGCCCGCTGCCGTTCCTGATCGCGCTGGCCGGGGGCGCGGCGGCCGTCGCCATGGCCGCCTTCGGACCGCTGGACAGCCCCGTACTCGTCCTCGGCGCCCTGGTGTACGTCCTGACCTCAGGATTCGTCGTCGCCCGCCGGATGGGCGGCGCCCTCGACTGGCTGATACCGCCGGTCTTCCGGGCGGCCGAGTACAGCACCGTCCTGATCCTCGCCCACCGCGTCGACCTGCCCGGCGCCCTGCCCGCGGCGTTCGGGCTGGTGGCGGCCGTCGCCTACCATCACTACGACACCGTGTACCGCATCCGCGGCGGCGCCGGAGCCCCGCCCCGCGGCCTGGTCAGGCTGCTCGGCGGCCACGAGGGCCGCACCCTGCTGGTCGCCCTCCTCGCCGCCCTCTCCACGCGCGCGTTCGACCTCCCGTCGGCCCTGACGGTGCTCGCGTGCGCCGTTGCGGTGATCGCGCTCACGGAGTCCATCCGGTTCTGGGTCTCCTCCGGAGCCCCCGCCGTACACGACGAAGGAGAAACCGCATGATCGGCCTCGTACTCGCCGCCGGAGCGGGACGCCGTCTGCGTCCTTACACCGACACGCTGCCCAAGGCCCTCGTGCCGGTCGACCCGGCAGGGGAGGGGACCACGACCGTCCTCGACCTGACGCTCGGCAACTTCGCCGCGGTCGGCCTGACCGAGGCCGCGATCGTCGTCGGCTACCGCAAGGAGGCCGTGTACGAGCGCAAGGCCGCCCTGGAGCGGACGTACGGCCTGAAGCTCACCCTGATCGACAACGACAAGGCCGAGGAGTGGAACAACGCCTACTCCCTCTGGTGCGCCCGCGACGTCCTCGCCCGCGGCGTCATCCTGGCCAACGGCGACACGGTGCACCCCGTCTCCGTCGAGAAGGACCTGCTCGCCGCGCGCGGCGGCGGCCGCCGCGTCATCCTCGCCCTCGACACGGTCAAGGACCTCGCCGACGAGGAGATGAAGGTCATCACGGACGGCACCGGGGCCGTCACCCGCATCACCAAGCTGATGGACCCGGCCACCGCCACCGGCGAGTACATCGGCGTCACCCTGATCGAGCCCGAGGCCGCCGCCGACCTCACCGACGCGCTGCGGACCACCTTCGAGAAGGACCCCGACCTCTACTACGAGGACGGCTACCAGGAGCTGGTCGACCGGGGCCTGACCATCGACGTGGCACCCATCGGCTCCATCCCCTGGGTCGAGATCGACAACCACGCCGACCTCGCGAAGGGCCGTGAGATCGCGTGCCAGTACTGACCCGGCTCATCCCCTCGCCGGTCGTCGTGGACATCAGCCGCGGCGCCCTGGACGATCTGGCCGGGCTCCTCGCCGACCAGCGCATCTCCAGTTCCGGCCGGATCGCCGTGGCGATAAGCGGCGGCTCCGGGCAGGCGCTGCGCGAGCGCCTGGCGCCCGCGCTGCCCGGCGCCGACTGGTTCCAGGTCCTCGACGGCACGATCGACTGCGCCGTCAAGCTGGCGGACGACATCAAGGGCAAGCGGTACGACGCCGTGGTCGGCCTCGGCGGCGGCAAGATCATCGACGTCACCAAGTACGCGGCGGCCCGGGTCGGGCTGCCCATGGTGGCCGTCGCGACCAACCTCGCGCACGACGGCCTCTGCTCGCCCGTGGCGACCCTGGACAACGACAACGGACGCGGCTCCTACGGGGTCCCCACCCCGATCGCCGTGGTCATCGACCTCGACGTGATCCGCGACGCCCCCGTCCGCTACGTCCGCTCCGGCATCGGCGACGCCATCTCGAACATCTCCTGCGTCGCCGACTGGGAGCTGTCCCGCCGGATCACCGGCGAGGCAGTCGACGGACTCGCCGCCGCGATGGCCCGCCAGGCGGGCGAGGCCGTCCTGCGCCACCCCGGCGGCGTGGGCGACGACTCCTTCCTCACCACCCTGGCCGAGGGGCTCGTCATGACGGGCATCTCGATGTCCGTCGCGGGCGACAGCCGCCCCGCCTCGGGCGCCTGCCACGAGATCAACCACGCCTTCGACCTCCTCTACCCCAAGCGTTCCGCGCCCCACGGCGAACAGGTCGGCATCGGTGCCGCCTTCGCCATGCGGCTGCGCGGCGCCGAGGAGGAGTCACTGCTGTTCACCGAGGTGCTGCGGCGTCACGGTCTGCCCGTGCTGCCGGAGGAGATCGGCTTCACCGCCGACGAGTTCGTCCGGGCCGTCGCCTACGCACCGCAGACCCGGCCGGGCCGCTTCACCATCCTGGAACACCTCGACCTGTCCACCGACCAGATCAGGGACGCGTACGCCGACTATGCCTCGACCCTCAGTAGCTGAACTCCGCCCGGTCGTCCACCCGGAAGGAGTGAAGGACCGGCGCAGTGGAGAGCACTGGGCCGGACGCATGTACATGCGGGAAGTCTCGCTGCGCGTCGACCGGTACCTGGTGAACACGCGGGTCACGCCCAACCAGCTGACGTACGTGATGACCGTCGCCGGTGCCCTCGCCGCCCCCGCCCTCCTGGTGCCGGGCATCACGGGCCCGGTGCTCGCCGTGCTGGCGGTCCAGCTCTATCTGCTGCTCGACTGCGTCGACGGGGAGATCGCCCGTTGGAAGAAGCAGTACTCGATGACCGGGGTGTACCTGGACCGGGTCGCCGCCTACCTGTGCGACGCCGCCGTTCTGGTCGGCTTCGGGCTGCGGGGCGCCGACCTGTGGGGCACCGGCCGGATCGACTGGCTGTGGGCCTTCCTCGGTACGGTCGCCGCCCTCGGCGCCATCCTGGTCAAGGCCGAGACCGACTTGGTCGGCGTCGCCCGCCACCAGCAAGGACTCGCCCCGGTCAAGGAGTCGGCCTCCGAGCCGCGCTCGTCCGGTATGGCGCTGGCTCGCAGGGCCGCCGGGGCGCTCAAGTTCCACCGCCTCATCCTCGGTATCGAGGCGTCCCTGCTGATCCTTCTCCTCGCGATCCTGGACTCGGTCAGGGGCGACCTGTACTTCAGCCGCCTCGGGATCGCCGTCCTCGCGGGGATCGCGATCCTCCAGACCCTCCTCCACCTGATCTCCATCCTGGCGTCCAGCAGGCTGAGGTGAGCGACGGGCGACCGGGCCCGACCCTGGGCGCGGTGATCATCACCATGGGCGACCGCCCCGGCGAGCTGCGCGCGCTGCTCGACTCGGTCGCCCGGCAGGACGGCGACCCCGTCGAGACCGTCGTGGTCGGCAACGGCGCCCCCGTGGGCGCCGTCCCGGCCGGGGTACGGACCGTCGAGCTGCCGGAGAACCTCGGCATCCCCGGCGGCCGCAACGTCGGCATCGAGGCGTTCGGCCCGGCAGGCGGGGACGTGGACGTCCTGCTCTTCCTCGACGACGACGGGCTGCTGGCGCGTACCGACACCGCCGAGCTGCACGAGGAGACCGACCTGGCCTGGCGGGCGCTGGACGCCGGCTGGATGATCGACTACCGCGCCGACCTGGTCCTCCTGCACCCCACCCTGCCGCCGTCGAGACACGCGGTCCACCACCGGATGGTGGCCCGAAACCGGGTGTGGCCGGCCCGCCGCAATCTGCCCGCGCCGCTCGTCCCCGGCTATCTCGGTGTGTGGCTCCTGCTCACCGTGGTCCGCCGTCCGTCCGCTCCGGCGCTCCGGGCATGGTTCGGCGGGTTCCGGGAAGGCTGGGCGACGCCGTGCGGCCCACGCCGTCCCATGAAGTGGCGTACGGTGTGGCGGCTGACCCGGTTGGGCCGACCGCCCGTCATCTGACAAGCTCGGCTCTGAGAGCATCGGGCGTACTCCTCCCGGGGCGCGGACCCCCCGCCCGCGCCCGACCGGCTGCGCATCTTGAACACGAAAGTTTCAACTTGTGAGTGACACAACCCAAGAGGGTGCGATCGCTGTGAGCGCCCCCCCTTCGCCCGACGACGATCTGTCCTCGGCCGATCTCGCCGCCAAGTACGGACTGGCGGTGAGCGGTGCCCGGCCAGGGCTGCGGGACTACGTCCGGCAGCTGTGGGGCCGACGCCACTTCATCCTGGCCTTCTCCCAGGCGAAGCTCACGGCCCAGTACAGCCAGGCGAAGCTGGGCCAGCTGTGGCAGGTGGCCACCCCGCTGCTGAACGCCCTTGTCTACTACCTGATCTTCGGGCTGATCCTCGGGACCAGGAAGGGCTTCAGCCAGGACGTCTTCATCCCCTTCCTGGTCACCGGCGTCTTCGTCTTCACCTTCACCCAGAGTTCGGTGATGGCCGGGGTGCGGGCGATCTCCGGGAATCTGGGGCTGGTGCGCGCCCTGCACTTCCCCCGGGCCTCCCTGCCGATCTCCTTCTCGCTCCAGCAGCTTCAGCAACTGCTCTACTCGATGATCGTCCTGGTCATCGTGGTGATCGGCTTCGGCAGCTACCCCAAGCTGTCCTGGCTGCTGGTGGCCCCCGCGCTGGCGCTCCAGTTCGTCTTCAACACCGGACTCGCGCTGATCATGGCCAGACTGGGCAGCAAGACGCCCGACCTGGCCCAGCTGATGCCGTTCGTACTCCGTACCTGGATGTACTCGTCCGGCGTGATGTTCTCGATTCCGGTCATGCTGAAGGACAAGCCCTCCTGGATCGCCGACGTCCTGCAGTACAACCCGGCCGCGATCTACATGGATCTCGTCCGGTACGCGCTGATCGACGGCTACGGCTCGTCGAATCTGCCCGCGCACGTCTGGCTGGTGGCGCTGGTGTGGGCCGTGGCGCTGGGTGTCGTCGGCTTCGTGTACTTCTGGAAGGCTGAGGAGCGCTACGGCCGTGGCTGAGGAGAACAAGCAGGGACGGATCCCCACCGTCATCGCCGACGACGTGCACATCGTGTACCGCGTCAACACCGGGGGCAGCGCCCGGGGCAGCGCCACCGCCGCGCTGAGCCGCATACTCCGGCGCGGCAAGGGCGAGTCGCCCGGGGTCCGCAAGGTGCACGCCGTCCGCGGCGTCACCTTCACCGCGTACCGCGGCGAGGCGATCGGCCTGATCGGCACCAACGGCTCCGGCAAGTCGACCCTGCTGCGCGCCATCGCGGGTCTGCTGCCCGCCGAGAGCGGCAAGGTCTACACGGACGGCCAGCCGTCCCTGCTCGGGGTGAACGCCGCGCTGATGAACGACCTGACCGGTGAGCGCAACGTCATCCTCGGCGGTCTCGCCATGGGCATGACCCGCGAACAGGTCCGGGAGCGCTACCAGTCGATCGTCGACTTCTCCGGTATCAACGAGAAGGGCGACTTCATCACCCTGCCGATGCGCACCTACTCCTCGGGCATGGCCGCCCGGCTCCGGTTCTCCATCGCCGCCGCCAAGGACCACGACGTCCTGATGATCGACGAGGCGCTGGCCACCGGTGACCGCAGGTTCCAGGTCCGCTCGGAACAGCGGATCAGGGAGCTGCGCAAGGAGGCGGGCACCGTCTTCCTGGTCAGTCACAGCAACAAGTCGATCAGGGACACCTGTGACCGGGTGCTGTGGCTGGAGAAGGGCGAGCTGCTGATGGACGGTCCCACCGACGAGGTGCTCAAGGCGTACGAGAAGGAGACCGGCAAGTAGTCCCCGGGCCCGGCCCGCGCCGACGGCCCACCGCCCCCGCCGGATCCCGTCCGGCGGGGGCCTTCTGTCAAGAATCGGTCAAGTCCATTGCGCCCGGGGAGGGTTGGAGTGCCTCGTGATGCTCTCGTCATGCGCTCAACACCCCGAGGTGTTCCTCTTAGTTGTACAACGTAAGCTGTGCTGGGCCGATTCGCGGCAAGTGGGGCCAATACCCACTGAGCACCCTGCCCGCCGAGCGGCCTTCCGTACTCGCCGCGACCGGCGGCGTGTCCGAAATGGGATGTATTGAGTCGGCAGTGTAGAACGGGAGATGTGACGGCAATGACGGAAAATCTCCAGCTCCGCGAGGATTCCGCCGTCCCCGTACCGGGCAGTGCGCTGTGACGGGCGCTCCAGGAGTGGACCCCGGCGCCTCCGGGCGCGCCACGCTGGACAAGGCCACGGAGGAGAACTTCCCCGTGGCCCCGTTCTTCCTGCCGCGTGCCTGGCGCGACGACCTGATGGCCGTGTACGGCTTCGCGCGGCTGGTGGACGACATCGGCGACGGCGATCTGGCCCCCGGCGGCGCGGACGCCCGCCACCTGGGGGTCGACCCCGCCGCCGCGGACGACCGGACCGTGATGCTCGACGCCTTCGAGACCGACCTGCGGCGCGTCTTCGACCGGACGGGCCCGGCCCCCGCGCATCCGCTGCTGCGTGGCCTGATCCCGACCGTACGGCGCCGCTCGCTCACCCCCGAGCCCTTCCTCGGCCTGGTCGGGGCCAACCGCCAGGACCAGCTGGTGCGGCGCTACGAGACCTACGACGACCTGCTCGCCTACTGCGAGCTGTCCGCCAACCCGGTCGGCCGGCTCGTGCTCGGGATCACCGGCACCGCGAGCCCCGAGCGGATCCGGCGCTCCGACGCCGTCTGTACGGCGCTGCAGATCATCGAGCACCTCCAGGACGTGACCGAGGACCTCGGCCGCGACCGGGTCTATCTGCCCGCCGAGGACATGAAGCGGTTCCACGTCACGGAGGCGGAGCTGGCCGCGCCGAGCGCCGGGGCCGCGGTGCGTTCCCTGGTCGCCTTCGAGGCGGAACGCGCCCGGCTGCTGCTGGACGAGGGCGCCCCCCTGGTGGGGAGCGTCCACGGCAGGCTCAGGCTCCTGCTCGCCGGATTCGTGGCCGGAGGGCGCGCCGCCCTCGTTTCGATCGCGGCCGCCGGGCACGATGTGCTCCCCGGGCCGCCCAAACCCACCAAGCCGCGTCTGCTGCGCGAAGTGGGAGCCGTCCTGCGAAGCGCGCACAGAGAGGGATGAGCGGGACCATGGAGGGACACACGCCCATGTCCGCACCGGTACTGGCGGCCTACAGCTACTGCGAGGCCGTCACCGGGCAGCAGGCCCGTAATTTCGCCTACGGCATCAGGCTGCTGCCGACCGACAAGCGGCAAGCCCTGTCCGCGATGTACGCCCTCGCCCGCCGGGTGGACGACATCGGGGACGGCACGCTGGAGCCCGCGGTCAAGCAGGCGCGGCTCGACGACACCCGCGCCCTGCTGGAGCGGGTCCGCGGCGGAAATGTCGACGAGTACGACACCGACCCGGTCGCCGTCGCGCTCGCGGACGCGGCCCAGCGGTTCCCGATCCCGCTCGGCGGGCTCGACGAGCTGATCGACGGCGTGCTGATGGACGTACGCGGCGACACCTACGAGACCTGGGACGACCTCAAGGTCTACTGCCGGTGCGTCGCGGGCGCCATCGGCCGGGTCTCGCTCGGCGTGTTCGGCACCGTGCCCGGCGCGCCGGGGGCCGAGCGCGCCGCCGAGTACGCCGACACCCTGGGCCTCGCCCTGCAGCTGACCAACATCCTGCGGGACGTACGGGAGGACGCGGGCAACGGGCGCACCTATCTGCCCGCCGACGACCTCGCCAAGTTCGGCTGCTCCGAGGGGTTCCACAGCGCCACCCCCGGCGCCGGGGCCGACTTCGAGGGGCTCGTGCACTTCGAGGTGCGCAGGGCCCGCGCCCTGTTCGCCGAGGGGCTGCGGCTGCTGCCCCTGCTCGACCGGCGCAGCGGTGCCTGCACGGCCGCCATGGCGGGCATCTACCGCAGGCTGCTCGACCGGATCGAGCGCGACCCGCGGGCCGTCCTGCGCGGCCGGGTCTCGCTGCCCGGCCACGAGAAGGCGTACGTCGCGGTGCGCGGGCTCTCCGGACTCGACGCCCGCACCATCTCCCGGCAGGCTGTCAGGAGGCGCGGCTGATGCGGCACCTCGTGTGCGTCGCTCATCCGCCCGCCGTTTCCCCCGCTCCCCCGCTCCCGTCGAATGCGTGTGCGCACCGGATCGGCTCAACCTCGGATCCGAGTGCCGCGTCCCTGACTACGACGGCCGCAGGAGGGAACGTATGAGGTCGACCGAGGACGGCACGCGGGCCCACCACGCGGTCGTGGTCGGCGCTGGGCTCGCCGGGATCACCGCCGCCCTCCAGCTCGCCGACGGGGGGGTGCGGGTGACGCTCGTCGAGGGACGGCCGAGACTCGGCGGTCTGGCCTTCTCCTTCCGCCGGGGCGACCTCGTCGTCGACAACGGCCAGCACGTCTATCTGCGCTGCTGCACCGCCTACCGGTGGTTCCTCGACCGGGTGGACGGCGCCGCGCTCGCGCCGCTCCAGGACCGGCTGGACGTCCCGGTGCTCGATGTCGGCTCCGCGCGCGGGCCCAGGCTCGGCCGGATCCGCCGCAACGCGTGGCCCGTGCCGCTGCACCTGGCGGCCGGGCTCGCCGCGTACCCCCATCTCTCGCTCGCCGAACGGGCCTCCGTCGGGCGCGCCGCGCTCGCCCTCAAGCGGCTCGACCTCGCCGACCCGGCCCTGGACGACACCGACTTCGCCAGCTGGCTGGGCCGGCACGGACAGTCCGCGCGGACCATCGAGGCACTGTGGGACCTGGTCGGCGTGGCCACCCTCAACGCCACCGCGCCGCACGCCTCCCTCGGGCTCGCCGCCATGGTCTTCAAGACCGGCCTGCTCTCCGAGCCCGGCGCCGCCGACATCGGCTGGGCCCGGGTCCCGCTCGGCGACCTGCACGACACCCTGGCCCGCCGGGCGCTGGACGCCGCCGGGGTACGGACCGAGCTGCGCACCCGCGTCGGCTCCGTCACCCGCGCCCCCGGCGGCGGCTGGCACGTCGGCGTCGACGGCGAGCGGCTCGACGCGGACACCGTCGTCCTCGCCGCACCCCAGCGCGAGACGCACGACCTGCTGCCCGAGGGCGCGCTCGAACACCCCGGCCGACTGCTGGAGATCGGCACCGCGCCGATCCTCAACGTCCATGTCGTCTACGACCGACCGGTGCTCCGGCGCCCCTTCTTCGCCGCGCTCGGCACGCCCGTCCAGTGGGTCTTCGACCGCACCGACGCCTCGGGGCTGAAGGAGGGCCAGTACCTGGCGCTGTCCCAGTCGGTGGCCGACGACGACATCGACGCGCCCGTCTCGGAGCTGCGAGCCCGCTACCTCCCCGAACTCGAACGCCTGCTGCCCGCCGCCCGAGGGGCGGAGGTACGGGACTTCTTCGTCACCCGGGAGCGCACCGCGACGTTCGCCCCCACCCCCGGCGTGGGCAGGCTGCGGCCGGCCGCCCGCACCCGCGCCCCCGGCCTCTTCCTGGCCGGCGCATGGACCGCCACCGGCTGGCCCGCGACCATGGAGGGCGCCGTGCGCAGTGGCCTCAGCGCCGCCGGCGCGGCCCTCTCCGCACTCGGACGCCGCCACGAACATCCCTTGGAGGAGGCGGCATGAGCCCGAGTACCGCACCAACGAGTACTGGAACAAGAGGAGAGACCGTGCCGACTGTGCCCCCGGCCAATCCGGCTGTCGACACCGCGGATGTCCACGCGCTGCTGGAGCGCGGGAGGAGCCTGTCCACGCCGGTGCTGCGCGCCGCCGTCGGACGGCTCGCCGCGCCCATGGACACCGTCGCCGCCTACCACTTCGGCTGGATCGACGCCGAGGGCCGGCCCGCCGACGGCGACGGCGGCAAGGCGGTGCGCCCCGCGCTCTCGCTGCTCTCCGCGGAAGCGGCCGGAGCCACCGCCGAGACGGGCGTCCCCGCCGCCGTGGCGGTGGAGCTGGTGCACAACTTCTCGCTGCTGCACGACGATCTGATGGACGGTGACGAGCAGCGCCGCCACCGCGACACCGTGTGGAAGGTGCACGGTCCCGCACAGGCCATCCTCGTCGGCGACGCCCTCTTCGCGCTCGCCAACGAGGTGCTGCTGGAGATCGGCACGCCCGAGGCGGGCCGCGCGACGCGCCGACTGACCACCGCCACCCGCAAGCTGATCGACGGTCAGGCCCAGGACATCTCCTACGAGCACCGCGAGCGGGTCACCGTCGAGGAGTGCCTGGAGATGGAGGGCAACAAGACCGGCGCCCTGCTGGCCTGCGCCGTCTCCATCGGCGCGGTCCTCGGCGGGGCCGACGACCGCATGGCCGACACGCTGGAGGCGTACGGCCACCACCTCGGTCTGGCGTTCCAGGCCGTGGACGATCTGCTCGGCATCTGGGGCGACCCCGAGGCCACCGGGAAGCAGACATGGAGCGATCTGCGCCAGCGCAAGAAGTCCCTTCCCGTGGTCGCCGCGCTCGCCGCGGGCGGCCCGGCGTCGCGGCGGCTCGGCGAACTGCTGGCCGCCGACGCGAAAAGCAATGATTTCGAGACCTTTTCCGAGGAAGAGTTCGCCACCCGGGCAGCGTTGATCGAGGAAGCTGGTGGCCGTGAGTGGACCTCCCAGGAGGCCCGCAGGCAGCACGCGGTCGCCATCGAGGCTCTGGATGGTGTGGACATGCCGGAAAAGGTCCGGGCGCAGCTGACCGCGCTCGCCGACTTCGTCGTCGTACGGAAGAGATGATCCTGATTCCCTCATGCCTCCTTTCCCGCTGATGATCCCCATATCCCGAGCAGTCGCCGTCCGCCGCCCTTAAACCGCGCCGGACGACGGAGACCCCAGCACAGCAGAAGCACACCACTGCACGAAGGGGAAGCCATGACAGCGACGACCGACGGAAGCACCGGGGCCGTGGGACCCCGCGCACCTTCGGGCAACGGAACGACCGAGACCACCGTCCCGCCGGGCGGTGACCCGATCAGGGTCGCCGCCGAGCGGGCCACCGCACGGTCCGTCGAACATCTGCTCGGCAGGCAGGACGCGCAGGGATGGTGGAAGGGCGACCTGGCCACCAACGTGGCGATGGACGCCGAGGATCTGCTGCTACGTCAGTTCCTCGGGGTCCAGGACGCCCGCACCACCCATGACGCGGGCCTCTTCATCCGGGGCGAGCAGCGCGCGGACGGCACCTGGGCCACCTTCCACGGCGGCCCGGGCGACCTCTCCGCCACCGTCGAGGCGTATGTCGCCCTGCGACTGGCCGGGGACCGGCCCGACGACCCGCACATGGCGCGCGCCTCCCAGTGGGTACGCGAACACGGCGGCATCGCCAGGAGCCGGGTCTTCACCCGGATCTGGCTGGCCCTCTTCGGCTGGTGGAAGTGGGACGACCTCCCCGAACTCCCCCCGGAACTGGTCTTCCTGCCCAAGTGGTTCCCGCTCAACATCTACGACTTCGGCTGCTGGGCCCGGCAGACCATCGTGCCGCTGACCATCGTCTCGGCCAAACGCCCCGTACGGCCCGCGCCCTTCGCCCTCGACGAGCTGGCGGGCCCGCCGCAGGCCGGTGGCCGCGCCGCCCGACAGGCCCCGCTCGCCAGCTGGGACGGTGTCTTCCAGCGGCTCGACAGGGCCCTGCACGTCTACCACCGCCTCGCGCCGCGCAGACTGCGCACGAGCGCCATGAACGCCGCCGCGCGCTGGATCATCGAGCGCCAGGAGAACGACGGCTGTTGGGGCGGGATCCAGCCGCCCGCCGTCTACTCCGTGATCGCCCTGCACCTGCTCGGATACGACCTCGACCACCCCGTCATGCGCGCCGGACTCGAATCCCTCGACCGGTTCGCCGTGCGCCGCGCGGACGGGGCCCGGATGATCGAGGCCTGCCAGTCCCCGGTCTGGGACACCTGCCTGGCCACCATCGCGCTCGCCGACGCGGGGCTGAGCCCCGACCACCCGGCACTGGTCAAGGCGGCCGACTGGATGCTGGGCGAACAGATCGCCCGACCGGGCGACTGGGAGGTGCGCAGACCCGGACTCACCCCGGGCGGCTGGGCGTTCGAGTTCCACAACGACAACTACCCCGACATCGACGACACCGCCGAGGTGATCCTCGCGCTGCGCCGGGTCGCCCACCCCGACCGTCGGCGGATGGACGCCGCGATCGAGCGGGGCGTCCGCTGGAATCTGGGCATGCAGTCCAGGAACGGGGCATGGGGCGCCTTCGACGCCGACAACACCAGCCCGTTCCCCAACCGGCTGCCGTTCTGCGACTTCGGCGAGGTCATCGACCCGCCCTCCGCCGACGTCACCGCGCACGTCGTGGAGATGCTCGCCTACGAGGGCAAGGCCCACCACCCCGACACCCGGCGCGGAATCGAGTGGCTCCTGGCCGAACAGGAGACCTTCGGCGGCTGGTTCGGCCGCTGGGGCGTCAACTACGTCTACGGAACGGGATCGGTGGTGCCCGCGCTGACCGCGGCCGGGCTGCCCACCTCCCACCCCGCGATCCGGCGCGCCGTCTCCTGGCTCGAATCCGTCCAGAACGAGGACGGCGGCTGGGGCGAGGACCTGCGCTCGTACCGCGACGAGGCATGGATCGGGCACGGCGCCACGACCGCCTCCCAGACCGCCTGGGCGCTGCTCGCGCTGCTCGCGGCCGGGGAGCGGGAGAGCAAGGCCGTCGAGCGCGGGGTCGCCTGGCTCGCCGAGACACAGCGGGAGGACGGCTCCTGGGACGAGCCGTACTTCACCGGCACGGGCTTCCCGTGGGACTTCTCGATCAACTACCACCTCTACCGGCAGGTCTTCCCGCTCACGGCGCTCGGCCGGTACGTCCACGGAGAGCCCAAGGCCCTCACGGCACTCGCCGGCACCCGCAAGGGCAGCTGATGGAGCGGTCCTCGGGGCCGTCGTCCCGGCCCGCTCCGCCCCCCTCGCTGCTGATCGCCTGCGCCCTGTCCATCGAACGCCTCGCCCTGCGCGGGACGCTGCGCGGCGGCCGGGGCGAGGCGGCCGGACCGGTGACCGTGCTGCGTACGGGCATGGGCCCCAAGAACGCCGAGCGCGCCGTGGCACGCGCGCTCGGCGAGCCCGCGCACAGGGACGCGGCCGTCATCGCGTCCGGATTCTGTGCCGGGCTCGCCCCGGGCATGAGCCCGGGGGACCTGATCGTCGCCGAGGAGACCCGGGGCCCGGCCGGCACCACCCCCTGCACGGGGCCGGGACTGCTGGTCGACGCCCTGGTCAGGGCCGTACCCGGGCACACGGTCCACACCGGGCCGCTGACCGGCTCCGACCATGTCGTACGGGGCCGGGAGCGGGCCGAGCTGCGCGCCACCGGGGCGCTGGCCGTGGACATGGAGTCCGCCGCCACGCTGCGCGGCGCGCTGGCGTCCGGGCCACGCCCGGTTGCGGCCGTCCGGGTGATCGTGGACGCTCCAGAGCATGAGCTGGTCCGTATTGGCACAGTGCGCGGTGGAATATCAGCCTTTCGTGTTCTTCGTGCCGTCCTTCCTGCTTTTCATGAATGGCACCGTTCTTTGCTGCTCCCCAGGAGGTGAGCTAGATGGCCATGCCGCTCCGCCAGACCATCCGGGTCGGGACCTATCTCTTCGAACAGAAACTGCGCAAGCGTGAGAAGTTTCCGCTCATCGTCGAGCTGGAGCCGCTCTTCGCCTGCAATCTGGCCTGCGAGGGCTGTGGGAAGATCCAGCACCCCGCCGGGGTCCTGAAGCAGCGCATGCCCGTCGCCCAGGCCGTCGGGGCGGTGCTGGAGTCCGGCGCGCCGATGGTCTCCATCGCGGGCGGCGAGCCCCTGATGCATCCGCAGATCGACGAGATCGTCCGCCAGCTCGTGGCCAAACGGAAGTACGTCTTCCTCTGCACCAACGCGATGCTGATGCGCAAGAAGCTGGACAAGTTCACACCCTCGCCCTACTTCGCCTTCGCCGTGCACATCGACGGGCTGCGCGAGCGGCACGACGAGTCCGTGGCGAAGGAGGGTGTGTTCGACGAGGCCGTGGCGGCCATCAAGGAGGCCAAGCGCCGCGGCTTCCGGGTGACCACCAACTCCACCTTCTTCAACACCGACACCCCGCAGACGATCATCGAGGTGCTCAACTACCTCAATGACGAACTGAAGGTGGACGAGATGATGATCTCGCCCGCCTACGCCTACGAGAAGGCCCCCGACCAGGAGCACTTCCTGGGCGTCGAACAGACCAGGGAACTGTTCAAGAAGGCGTTCTCCGGTGGCAACAGGGGACGCTGGCGCCTGAACCACTCGCCGCTGTTCCTCGACTTCCTCGAAGGCAAGGCCGACTTCCCGTGCACGGCGTGGGCCATCCCCAACTACTCGCTCTTCGGCTGGCAGCGCCCCTGCTACCTGATGAGCGACGGGTATGTGCCGACGTACCGTCAGCTCGTCGAGGAGACCGACTGGAGCAAGTACGGCCGCGGCAAGGACCCGCGCTGCGCCAACTGCATGGCGCACTGCGGCTACGAGCCGACCGCCGTCCTCGCCACCATGGGCTCGCTGAAGGAGTCCCTGCGGGCGGCCCGGGAGACGGTCGTCGGAACGCGGTGACGTCGGAGCGCCGGCGAGCCGGTCGCGTCGGGCCTTCCCGCGCCACCGGCCCGGCCGGCCACCGCGGGCCCCGGGGAGGGGCCCGCCGCCGGTGGCCCACGAGGCGCCCGCCGCCGCCGTGAGCCGAAACGTATCCAAGAGGGGGCCTGTACGTGTCGATCCTGGAAGGAGTCCGGGGGCCACGCGACCTGAAGGCGCTGACCGCGGACGAACTCGGCGAACTGGCCGGGGACATCAGAGAGTTCCTGATCCGCGAGGTGGCCAGGACCGGCGGCCACCTCGGGCCCAACCTCGGGGTGGTGGAGCTGACCCTCGCCCTGCACCGGGCCTTCGACTCGCCCGTCGACCGCGTCCTGTGGGACACCGGACACCAGAGCTACGTGCACAAACTGCTCACCGGTCGGCAGGACTTCTCCAAACTGCGCGGCAAGGGCGGCCTGTCCGGCTACCCCTCCCGCGAGGAGTCCGCGCACGACGTCATCGAGAACTCGCACGCCTCCACCGCCCTCGGCTGGGCCGACGGACTCGCCAAGGCGCGCGACGTGCTCGGCCGCGACGAGCACGTCGTGGCCGTCATCGGGGACGGGGCGCTCACCGGCGGCATGGCCTGGGAGGCGCTCAACAACATCGCCGCCGCCAAGGACCGTCCGCTGATCATCGTCGTCAACGACAACGAACGGTCCTACGCGCCGACGATCGGAGGCCTCGCCAACCACCTCGCCACCCTCCGTACCACCGACGGGTACGAGGACGTCCTCGCCTGGGGCAAGGACGTCCTCCAGCGCACCCCCGTCGTGGGACGGCCGCTCTACGAGTCGCTGCACGGCGCCAAGAAGGGCTTCAAGGACGCCTTCGCCCCGCAGGGCATGTTCGAGGACCTCGGCCTCAAATACCTCGGGCCGGTCGACGGCCACGACATCGCCGCCGTGGAGTCCGCCCTCCAGCGGGCGAAGCGCTTCCGCGGCCCCGTACTGGTGCACTGCCTGACCCAGAAGGGCCGCGGCTACACGCCCGCCCTGGAGGACGAGGCCGACCGCTTCCACACCGTGGCCGCCATGGACCCGCTCACCTGCGAGCCGCTGACCCCGCCGGCCGGCCCGTCCTGGACCTCGGTGTTCCGCGACGAGATCGCCGAGATCGGCGCACGGCGGCCGGACGTCGTGGCGATCACGGCCGCCATGCTCCAGCCGGTCGGCCTGGACAAGTTCGCCGAGCGCTTCCCCGACCGGGTCTGGGACGTCGGGATCGCCGAGCAGCACGCGGCGGTCTCCGCCGCCGGTCTGGCCACCGGCGGCCTCCATCCGGTCGTCGCCGTCTACGCGACCTTCCTCAACCGCGCCTTCGACCAGGTGCTGATGGACGTCGCCCTGCACCGCTGCGGGGTGACCTTCGTACTGGACCGGGCCGGGATCACCGGCACCGACGGCGCCTCCCACAACGGCATGTGGGACATGTCGATCCTCCAGTGCGTGCCCGGCCTGCGGATCGCCGCCCCCCGCGACGCCGATCAGCTGCGGGCCCAGCTGCGCGAGGCCGTCGACGTGGCCGACGCGCCGACCGTCGTACGGTTCGCCAAGGAGTCGGCGGGCGAGCCGGTCGAGGCCGTCGGGCGGCTCGGCGGCATGGACGTCCTGCGCCGCGCGGAGGACGCCGAGGTGCTGCTCGTCTCGGTGGGCGCGCTCGCGCCCGTCTGCCTCGCCGCGGCCGAACTGCTCGCCGAGCGCGGCGTCGGCTGCACCGTCGTCGACCCGCGCTGGGTCAAGCCCGTGGACGGACAGCTCGCGCCACTGGCCGCCGGACACCGGCTGGTCGCCGTCGTGGAGGACAACAGCCGCAGCGGAGGCGTGGGTTCGGCCGTGGGCCAGGCGCTGCGCGACGCCGGGGTGGACGTACCGCTGCGGACCTTCGGCATCCCCGAACAGTTCCTCGCCCACGCCAAGCGCGCCGAGGTGCTGGCCGACATCGGCCTCACCCCGGTGGAGATCGCGGGACGGATCAGCGCCGCACTCGGCCCCAAGGAGAACAAGGAATGACGACCGGACCCCAGGGCTTCGACCTGGGAAGACTCCTCGCGGAGCGCGGCGCCGAGCGCTACGAGCTGCACACCAGGCACCTCAACCACCAGCTCCCGCGCATGCTGCGCACCATCGGCTTCGACCGGGTCTACGAGCGGGCCGAGGGCGCCTACTTCTGGGACGAGGACGGCAACGACTACCTGGACATGCTGGCCGGGTTCGGCGTGATGGGGCTCGGCCGCCACCATCCCGTCGTCCGCAAGGCCCTCCACGACGTCCTCGACGCCTCCCTCGCCGACCTCACCCGCTTCGACTGCCAGCCGCTGCCCGGACTCCTCGCCGAACGTCTCCTCGCCCACAGCCCGCATCTGGACCGGGTGTTCTTCGGCAACAGCGGCACCGAAGCCGTCGAGACGGCCCTCAAGTTCGCCCGCTACGCCACCGGCCGGCCCAGGATCCTCTACTGCGCGCACGCCTTCCACGGACTGACCACCGGCTCGCTGTCGGTCAACGGCGAGGACGGCTTCCGCGACGGATTCGCGCCACTGCTGCCCGACACGGCGATCCCGCTCGGCGATCTCGACGCGCTGGAGCGGGAGCTGAGACGGGGCGACGTCGCCGGGTTCGTCGTCGAGCCGATCCAGGGCAAAGGCGTGCACGAGGCGCCGCCCGGCTTCCTGCGCGCCGCCCAGGAGCTGCTGCGCCGCCACAAGGCGCTGCTCATCGCGGACGAGGTGCAGACCGGGCTCGGCAGGACCGGCGACTTCTACGCCTACCAGCACGAGGAGGGCGTCGAGCCGGACCTCGTCTGCGTGGCGAAGGCGCTCTCCGGCGGCTATGTGCCGGTCGGGGCGACCCTCGGCAAGGACTGGATCTTCAGGCGCGTCTACTCCTCGATGGACCGCGTCCTGGTCCACTCGGCGAGCTTCGGCTCGAACGCCCAGGCCATGGCGGCCGGTCTGGCCGTGCTCGCCGTGATGGAGGACGAGGGGACCGTCGCCCACGCGCGGGCCACCGGCGATCTGCTCAGGACCCGGCTGGCCGCGCTCGTCGACCGCTACGAACTGCTGCACGAGGTGCGTGGCCGGGGCCTGATGATCGGGATCGAGTTCGGCCGCCCCGACTCGATCAAGCTGCGCGGCCGGTGGACCATGCTCCAGGCAGCCCGCAAGGGACTCTTCGCACAGATGGTGGTCGTACCGCTGCTCCAGAAGCACCGGATCCTCACCCAGGTCTCCGGCGACCATCTGGAAGTGATCAAACTGATTCCGCCGCTGACCATCGGGGAGCGGGAGGTCGACCGCTTCGTGACCGCCTTCACCGCCGTGATGGACGACGCCCACGGCGGCGGCGGCGGGCTCATGTGGGACTTCGGGAAGACACTGGTGAAGCAGGCGGTCGCCAACAGATAGCGTACGGATCGATCTTTCGGTGTTTGCCTCGGAGGCAAGAAATTTGCCTCTGAGGAAAAATGCTGGCGCAATGGGGGCATGAGCACATCTCCTGCCGGAGAAGGGCCCGGCGATCCCGCCGACCAGCTGCCCGACGTCGCACCCCGGCTGCGCGAGCTGCGTCGCGACAGGCGGCTGACCCTGGAAGCGGCGGCCCGGCGGGCGGGGCTCTCGCCCGCCCATCTGTCCCGGCTGGAGACAGGGCGCAGACAGCCTTCGCTGCCGATGCTGCTCGGTCTCGCGCGTACCTACGGTACGACCGTCTCCGACCTCCTCGGCGAGCAGCCACCGGAGCGCGACCCCATCGTCAGGGCCGGCCGGCCGGAGCCCGTGGCGGCCGACGGCTGGACGTACCACCAGGCCGGCGCCGCCGGCCGGGTCATGCAGCCGCTGCGGCTCGACGTCCCCTACGGGGCGCAGGGCGACCTCGTCCGCGTACACCCGGGGGAGGAGTGGCTCTACGTCCTCGAAGGGCCGCTGCGGCTGAACCTCGGGGACACCGTGCACCTGCTCGGCCCCGGGGACAGCGCGCACTTCGACTCGCTCACCCCGCACCGGATCGCCGCCGCCGGTCCTGAGGGGACCGAGCTGCTCTTCGTCCACACCCTGCTGCGTAGCTCCGCCGCCGAGCTGTGCCTCGGCGGCGGAGGCCATCGCCGCTGATCTGCCGAGAGAGGTCCGCCATCATGCCGGAGACAGAGAAGACCGCGCCCACCACCGATGCCACCACCGATGCCACCGACACCGCCGCCCGCGCGGCGTCCGCAGCGCCGGTCCCGGCGGCGAAGGGGGTGATGGACGAGGAGAAGACGTTCCCCGTGGGGCTGGTCGTCCGGCTCTTCGCCTATCTGGTGGCGGGCCACATCCTCGCGTTCTTCCTCTACCTGCTCTTCACCGTCGGAGCCAAGGGCTGAGAGGTGTCCTCGAGGAGCCGGTCGCGCAGCCGCTCGCGTGTCCCCGGGGTGAGCCCGAGGCCCTCGCCCAGATAGCGCTCGGTGCTTCCCCAGGTCTTCTCGATGCTCTCGAACGCGGCGGCGAGGTAGGCGGCGCGGGCGTCGAAGAGCGGACTGAGCAGCTCCATCACCTCGGGCGAGGTCGCGGCGGGGGAGTCGTCGCCGCGACGGACCCGGTAGCGCCGGTGCGGATCGTTCGACATCAGGTAGTCGGCCTCGATCGCTTCGGGCTCCACCCCGACCGCCAGCAGCGTGACCGCGACGGAGAGCCCGGCGCGGTCCTTGCCCGCCGCGCAGTGCATGAGCGCCGGGGCCGCCTCCCCGGCGAGCGCGTGCAGCACCCGGCTGTGCTCGGCGGTGCGCTCCGTGATGATCTTCCGGTACGAGCCGATCATCCGGGCCGCCGCCCTTCCCTCGGAGAGCAGCACGCGCAACTGGCCGAGGTCGCCGTCGCGGACCATCCGCCAGAACTCCGCGCCGTCGGCCGGGTCGGAGAGCGGGATGTTCACGTGGCGCACGCCGGGCAGTTCGACGTCCGCGCCGTCCAGCCTCAGATCCGCCGAGTTGCGGAAGTCGAAGACCGTGTGCAGCCCGAGCCCCGCGAGGAACGCCGCGTCGGACGCGGTGGCGTGGGCGAGATGGCCGCTGCGGAAGAGCACACCGCCGCGCACCCGCCTGCCGTCCCTGGTGGGCAGGCCGCCCAGGTCGCGGAAGTTGCGCACACCGGACAGCTCGGGCTCGGCCGAAGGGACGTGCGGAAGCTGCTGCGTCACGGCGTGCTCCTCCGTGTCTGCCGCCGACGCGACTCGCCGGCGAGGTCGATTCCCGACCCTACGACATCCGTTCCGCGGTGATCAGGGGTGCGGAGGGCGGCGGGGCGGGATCCGGACGCGTATCCATCGGACTCGTCGCGCGCGACGGGAGACCGCCAGAACGGGCAGCTGTCCGTATTGCGACGTTGTGCCTAACCTGCCCTGTTAGCAGGGGAGATGGGGTGCGTCGGGTGAGCAGGATCATATCCGTGACGTTGCGTGGTGACGCGGGGAGAGGCGGAGGCCGCCTCGCAAGGGGGCGGAAGATCCGTAATCCACACAGGGTGACGGGTGGTGCCCGACGATATTCGCGTGGCGGGCCACGCCGGAAAACAGCCGCTTGTTCCGGCCGTCCGACTCGCTTACGTTCACCCTCAATCCGGACGGAACGCCGAATCCTGCCGCCGACCGGACCACACATCCACCCATCCACGTGTGGCAGGAGCGGGGGACCCAGGTAGTACGCCGGTCCGGGACGATCCGGAGCGGCTGGGGTCTTTCGTTTGG
>NZ_QQNA01000290.1 GCF_003346515.1 Streptomyces corynorhini | reverse complement strand
ACGTGGGGGAATCGGGGGACGTGGGGGAAGCGGACGGAGTGGGCGGAGTGGGCGGAGCGGGTGCGCCGCCACCCCGTCCTGTTCACCGCCGCCGTCGCCGCGGCCGTCCACGTGCTGTGGTTCTTCTTCTTCGCCAACAGCGGCGGCGACATCGCGGCCCAGGACGCGTGGGCCGAGTTCGTCGGGCGGCACCCGGACTCCGCGTACAACCTCGCCTGGTACGGCGGGATGCACCCCGTCTCGTACAGCGTGGTCTCGCCGTATCTGATGTCCGTCCTCGGCGTGCGGACCACGATGATGGTCGCCGGGACCGTCGGCGCGGCGCTGACCTCGCTGATCCTGGTGCGGGTGCGTGCCGTGCGCAATCCGGTGGCCTGTTCGATGGCCGGGGTGTTCGCGTTCCTGTGCAACGCCCTGTCGGGGCGCGTGACGTTCGGGCTCGGCGTGATGTTCGCCGTCGGCGCGGTCGCGGCGGTGTTCTGCTGGCCGTACCGCTGGCGGCGCAAGCGCTGGCTCAAGGGGGTCGCGGCGGCGCCGCTGGCCGCTCTCGCGACGGCGGCGAGCCCGGTGGCCGGGCTCTTCCTCGGGGTGGTCGCCGCGGCGCTGTTCCTCAACAAGCGGCGTCCCGGGGCGTACGCGCTCGGTCTCGCGCCCGCGGCCGTCGTGGCGCTCTCCGCGTGGCTGTTCCCCTTCTCGGGGACGCAGCCGATGTCGGTGGGGACGGCGTCGCTGCCGTTCCTCACCTCGGTGGTCACGTTCGTACTCGTACCGCGTCAGTGGCGTACGGTCCGGGTCGCGGCGGCCGTCTACGGCGCCGGGGTGCTGCTCACCTACGTGGTCGACTCGCAGATCGGGTCCAACGTCTCCCGGCTCGCGATGATCATCGGCGGTGTGGTGCTGCTCGCCGCCCTGCCGTACACCGAGCCCCGCTCGCGCCGCTGGTACGCGCTCGTCCTCGCCTTCGCCGGGCTGAACTTCTGGATCGGCTTCAAGGGCGTCGACGACATCGTCCGTACCGCTCCCGCCGCCTCCTGGACGCGCGAGCTGGCGCCGCTGGTCAACCAGTTGCAGCGGGTCGGCGCGGCGAAGGGCCGGGTCGAGGTCGTTCCGGCCAGCAGCCACCGCGAGGCGTCGGCGCTGGCTCCGTACGTCAACCTCGCCCGGGGCTGGAACCGGCAGGCGGACATGGAGCGCAACCCCCTCTTCTACGACGACACCCTGACCTCCGACAGCTACCGGGGCTGGCTCGACCGCTGGGCCGTGCACTACGTGGTGCTGCCGCAGGGGCGGCCCGACGCGGGAGCGGGCCTGGAGGCGCAGCTCGTACAGGAGGGCCAGCCGTATCTGGAGCGCCTCTGGGGCGACTCCAACTGGCAGCTGTTCGCGGTGAAGGACCCGATGCCGCTGGCGGATCCCCCGGCGACGGTGGACCGCGCGGGCGCGGGCGAGCTGACGATCCATGTGCGGACGGCGGGGCGGGTGCTGATCCGCATCCCGTACTCGCCGTGGCTGGGCCTGGTCGACCAGGACGGCAAGAGTGTGCTGCCGCCGAGCGAGACGGCGGCGTCGAAGGCCGACCCGGAGAGCCCGAAGGTCTTCACCAACCCCAACGGCTGCCTGATGAAGGCCGAGGCGGACGTCGAGGGCGACGAGTGGACCGAGCTGCTGGCGCCCCGCCCGGGGGTGTACCGGCTGGCCGCCCCCTACCAACTGCCGCGCGGTACGGGGTGTCCGGAGGAGCTGCGCTGACAACTGTCCCGGGAACGGGGCAAGTCGGCGTCCCCGCGTGGTGGAGCCAGGAATTGACGGCATGAAGAGTCAAAAGAGAGAAAGGTCAAACTGTCAATCACGCCCTTCTGCTGTCGGGTGACCGCGCGATCCCCCATAGTGAAGTGATATGAGGTGTGAACGGTGCGGGAGTGGCCGGGGAGATGCGCCGCCGGGGACGGAATGCCAGGTGTGCGGCGCCGGAGAATCGCCATCCTGGGACGACGCCGACGCCACGCGGTCCTGGGACGACGCCGGTGCCGCGCAGGCGGCTTGGACCGGTCTTGAGGCACGGTCGGGCGCCGTGCCCGGCATGGTGCCGGGTACGTTCCCGAGCACCGCGCCGCAGGGCGCGGCGGCCGGATCCGCGGGCCACGAGATACCCGAGGAGATGCCGGGCCGGCCGATGGGCAGGGCCTTCGGGGAGGCGCGGTACGAGGGCCTGCCGGAGGGGCCGCCCGAGGCACAGGCCGGGACCGAGAGCGGTCCGGGGCCAGGTCCGGGTGCCGGTGCCGGTGCCGGTGCCGGGCCGGGTCCGGGTCCAGGTCCCGGTCCCGGGATGGACTTCGGCTCGGACTTCGGCTCGGGCTCGGGCTTCGGCTCCGGTTCCGGTGTGGACTTCGGGGCAGGCGGGCGTGACGCCGCCGGTCGGGAGCGCGGCGGGGGCGCGGGATCCGCGCGGGATACGGATACGGATACGGATACGGACGCGGCGCGGGATTTCGGTGCAGGCCGGGACGCGAACTCCGCGCGGCAGGAGGGTTCTTCGCGAGAGCGCGGCTTCTCGCAGGCGCGCGAGTACGGTCCGAAGCGCTCACGCAAACGGCTGGTCGTCACCGCCGCCGTACTGGCTCTCGGCTGCCTCGGAGCGACGTTCGCGGTGGTCGGCGGCTCGGGCGGAGGCTCCCCCGAGAACAGCGCGGGCCCCGGTGTGCCGACCGGCCCCAGCGTGCCCCAACTGCCAGGACTGGGCGGCGGCGGCGACGGACGGGAGAGCCAGGACCCGGGCGCCGGTCCCGGTACGGGCACCAACACGGGCCCGGGAACGGGCGACCCCTCCACCGACCCCTCCACCGACCCCTCCGCGCGGCCGGGAGCGGGCGCGGAGCGGGGGGCCGAGGAGAGCACGGGCACGGGGGCGGGCGCGGCCGGGGAGGCGGGGGCGGCGTACCCGGGCTGGACGGGCCCCGGCTGCACCACCGGCACCTACCGGGAACACGGCCGCGTCGAGAACGGTGACGCCGCCTGGTACACCGTCACATCCGGCGGCTACAAAGGCGGTTCGTGCGACGGAAGCTTCTCCGCCGTCCCGATGTCCGGCAGCCCTGACCGGGACGGCTCCTCCACGGCGACCTGGTCCTGGTCGCTCGACACGTCGTACGAGAAGTGCGCCGTGGCCGTCTACGTACCCGACAGCGGGCGCCCCCGTGACGTGGCGGGCGACCCGACGGTCTACCGCGTGCTCAAGGACCCGTCGGACAGCACGACGGGCTACGGCGGCTTCGCCGTACGCCAGACCAAGCACCGCGGCAGCCTGGTGAAGGTCGGCAGCTACGACGTCCACGGCGACACCTTCGCCGTCCAAATGGTCGACAGGGGACTGGACTTCGGCAGCGACGAACGCTTCGGGGCCCATCACGCGGCGGCGCAGATGAAGATCGACTGCAGCTGACCGCCGTGGCGCGGCGGTGCGGGACCGCCGCGCCGGAGACGCTCGTGCGGTGGATCAGCTGGGGGTGCAGGAGACGGTGGGCCAGGTCCAGGTTCCGTTGGTCTGGAGGGTGACGCCGAAGGTGTTGCCGTTGCCGTTGGGTTTGGCGGTGAGGGTCTGTGCGTTGGGGTAGGTGGCGTTGGTGTTCCAGGTGGCGATGATCTTTTCGGGTGCGGGGATGTTCATGGTGACGGTCCAGGTGTTGGAGCCGGTGACGGCGACGTTGAGGTTGTAGCGGTCGCTCCACTGTGTTCCGGCGGACAGGGTGGCGGTACAGCTCCCGCCACCGCCACCGCCACCGCCGTTGTCGCCACCACCGCCACTGCCGTCGGGAGCCACGGCGCGGCCGGTCTGCGGGGAGATCATGCCGGCGCACAGGCCGCGGCTCGCCAGCCCCTGCGCGATGCGCGGGATCGCGGAGATGGTGTTGGCGGGCCAGTCGTGCATGAGGATGATCTGGCCGTTGGTGAGCCGGGCGTTGGCCTGCACGATGGCGTCGGTGCTCGCGCCGTTCCAGTCCTGCGAGTCGACGTCCCAGATGATCTCGGTCAGCCCGTAGGAGCCGGCGACCGACTTCACCGTGGAGTTGGTCTCGCCGTACGGCGGACGGAACAGCTTCGGCGTGCCGCCGCCCCCGTTCGCGATGGCCTGCTGGGTCCTGGATATCTCCGAGTCGATCTGCGACTGGCTCAGCTGGGTCAGGTGCGGGTGGGTGTAACTGTGGTTGCCGACCCACATTCCGGCGTCGACCTGGGCCTTGACCTGGGCCGGCAGCGAGGCGGCGTACTGGCCCTGGTTGAACATGGTGGCCCGCAGCCCGTTCTGCCGGAGCGCGTTGAGCAGACTCGGTGTGGTGCCCGCGGGGCCGTCGTCGAAGGTGAGCCCGACGTACCCGTTACAGGCGGTGACACGCGAGGGGGCGGCGTGTGCCGGGGCGGCACCGGCGAGGGTGGTGAGGCTGCCCGCCGCGGTCATCGCGGCGACGGCGAGCCCGGTGACCAGGGAGCGTAAGAGCCGTTTCGGCTCGGGCCGCAGGGCGGCTCGCTCGCGGCTTCGCTCGGGGCTTCGCAGGGGACTTCGCATGAGGGTGCGCATGGGGGTGGGGTCTCCTTGTGCCGTTGGTGGAGGTACGGACGGCTGACACCGGGCGTCGCGGGTGGGGCGGCCGGGTCAGCTGGGGGTGCAGGAGACGGTGGGCCAGGTCCAGGTTCCGTTGGTCTGGAGGGTGACGCCGAAGGTGTTGCCGTTGCCGTTGGGTTTGGCGGTGAGGGTCTGTGCGTTGGGGTAGGTGGCGTTGGTGTTCCAGGTGGCGATGATTTTTTCGGGTGCGGGGATGTTCATGGTGACGGTCCAGGTGCTGGAGCCGGTGACGGCGACGTTGAGGTTGTAGCGGTCGCTCCACTGTTCTCCGGCGGACAGGGTGGCGGTGCAGCTACCGCCGCCACCACCGCCACCGCCCCCGTTGTCGCCGCCGCCCCCGGAGGAAGTGCCCAGTGTGATGGTGGAGTTGCCGCTGCTCTGGTAGCCCTCCGTCGCGAGGATCATGTAGTTGAAGGCGCCCATGTTCATGCCGCGGCTCGCCCAGGCGTCGAAGTGGTTGCCGGTGGTGATGGTCCCGCCCGTCCGCTTCGACTGCCGCACGCTCCAGTACTGGTCGAACGTCTTGATGCCCTCGATAGAGGGGGCGTTGTACCGCGTCGTCTTGTAGATGTCGTACGTACCGCCGTCGCTGGTGACCGTCCCCTGGAAGGTCCCCGTGGGCCGGTAGGTGCCCCAGTTGTCGACGACGTAGTACTCGACGAGCGGGTTCGTCGTCCACCCGTAGAGCGCCAGGTACGCGTTGCCGGACGGATTGAAGGAACCGGAGTAGGCCACGCTCCGGCGAGAGCCGGTGCTCCAGCCCTTGCCGGCGACGAAGTTGCCGGTGTTGGTCCAGGACGTCCGGTAATTGCCGCCGGACCCCAGGGTCATCGAGGTCGATCCGCCGCCGTCCGTCCAGAACGAGTAGAAGTACCCGTTGTCGGTGCCGGTCTGGTTGCTGGTGACGACGGTGTCGGCGTGGGCCGTACCGGCCAGCCCCACCGAAGCGGCGGTCACCATGACCATGGCGCAGGCGGCGCTGATGAGGAGCCTGAATCGGCTGAGCGGCCGTAAGCGGCCGGGTTCGCGGCTGTTCGGACGTGCGGGTGCGATGTTCATGAGCGGTGTGTCCTCCTCGTCGCTGTGAGGCGTTCACGGTGCGGGCCGGGGACCGAGGGCCGGGGGACCGGGGAACGGAATGCGGGACCGCCGGACCGCCGGACCGGCCGCGGGTTGTGCCTGCCAACGGCGACAGTGTTGATCTGACCCCATCAAGTGTCAATAGTTTCGGTATTGATCGCGAAACATTCCATCGGCTCAAGATCGCAGAAAAGGTAAATGCCCCAGGCGGGCGGCTCTTTTAGCTGGTCGCCTTACGCGCTATCGCCGAAGTGTCGAACGTAAGATCAGGAATGCGGGCGCTTCATCTCCGAAACTTTCGACAACCTCTTCGGCTGTCGCTATGCGCCGAGTGGAGAGGTCGTGACACCGGGACCGGGCCGCCGGACACCGCGTCCGGGCCCTGCGGACGCGGCGCGGTGGGGTGGCCGGACGCGCGGTCCCCGAGGACGGTCCGATGAGCTGAGGTATCGTCAGGCACCGACTGAACGCGTTCTCCCGTCGCGGGGGACGGGGAGGGGAACGGTTCGATGGAGCCGCAGAGTCGATCCCGTCAACGCCGCCAGCGCATCGACATCATCGCCGCGTGGAGCCGCACGGGGATATTGCAAGAGCGCGACCGCCTGCTCATCGAGGAGCAGTTCGCGGAGCGGGTGGCGCGCGCGGAGTCGCGGTTCTTCGTCCCTCTTCCGCTGGCCTTCTCGGACGACCCTTGGTACAACACGCAGGTCTCCTTCCTGCTGGAGGCCCTCGACGCCCTGCCCAGGCGCCCGGACATCGCCTTCGACTCGGTGTGGAAGGTGCTGGAGAAGTCCGCCGACGCGTGGGCTCCGGCCCGTGCGGGAAGGCGGTTGACCATCACGGACGCGCTGGGGCACCTGAGCGCCGACCCGCGACTCTCCGGCCCGGTCGCCGAGGCGCTGCTCGGCGACGTCCCCAGCCAGACCTGCGGATACCTCTTCAAGCGGCTCATCTCCCGGAATCCGCCCGCGAGCAGTGAACGCGCCGTCAAGAGGCTGATGAACGGGTACGGAGCCGGAGACGCGCTGCCCGCCGAGATCAAGGCGTTCCTGGCCCTCGTCGAGAAGAAGTACGCGGCCTCCGACACCGACACGGCCCGTCGCGGCGCGGCCCTGATCCGCCGCGCGTTGACGGGGGAGACGCTCGACATCGAAGGGACGCGGGTCGCGCTCTCGCTCCCCGCCCGTATCCGTATCCTGCTGTGCGGACTGCTCTACACGGCCCGGAACGAGCGGTACCACGGCGAGTCCTTCTCGCCGTTCTACAGCAGCGCCGCGAGCATCAAGACCTATACGCACCCGCATTACCTGTTCCTGGTGGCCTACGCCCTGGTGCACCTCCTGTGGGGACACGGCGGCCACGCGTACGCTCCGGCGCTGGACGCGGTCGAGGAGAACACCGTCGTCAACCTCCGCGAGGCCCGCGCGCTGTACGCCCGCCACTGGACCGGATGAGCCGGCTCGGCCGCTACGGGCCCGGCGTCCGGGCGGATTCCCCGCACGGCGACCACCGGAGCCGGTCCGCGTACCCCGCCCGCGCGGGCGGCCGGGGTACGTAGTTGTCGCCGAAGCGGCGGCGCGCCTCCTCGCGGGGCTCCTGAGGCGAGGGGCAGGGTTGATCACCGAGCTTGCTCCTGCCCGGCGCCTGCCCGCCTGCCCCGAGGGGAGGCCCGCCGCGCGGTCGCGGTGCGGCGCGGAGGCCGGACTTCCCGCCCCTCCCTGCCCGTAACCGTTGAAGTCGGCCGCACCGCCCGGAAGGCCCCGGCCCAAGACAGGCCCGGGGCCTTCCGGCGGGCCTTCCGGCTCGACAGGGGGAGGTCTGCCGAACAGGGGTAGCGGTCACCGCGCAGCCGTGACGTCTGGACCGCGAAGGGTCGGCCCGGAAGAAAACCTCTCGCGCGCCGGAGCTTCGCCCGCGTCGGCCATCCGCTCGCCTGCTTCGCACAATTCTTTAAATGCGTTCTCTACTTGCTTTGCTTCCTTCGAATGCGTTACTCTCCAGTGGTCGACACCGACTGGCAAGGGAGATGGCGTGAGTCCGGCTATTGAGGTTGATGAACAGACCTATCGCTCCATCGAGTTCGCGGCGCGCGTGGGCGGTACCACGGCCGGCGAGGTTGTCGCCCGGCTCGTGAGAACGGCAAGCGTGCCGCCCTCCACGCCGGCCGTCGCGAGCGAGGAGGGCTCGGCGGAGCGCAAGGTCAACGTGTATGCCGACTACGAGGGGCATCGGACTCGCGGCAGCTACGACCAGGACACGAAACGGATCGATGTCACCTCGGGGCCGCTGGCCGGGCAGAGCTTCAAGACGCCGACGGGAGCGGCTCGTGCGGTGGTGGCGCACTACAAGCCGGACGTGAACCCGAACCGCAACGGCTGGTCGTTCTGGTCGCTCGACGACGGGTCCGGCGGACTCCTGCAGAACATCCGGCACGCGGCGTGAGTTCGCGGCGGACGACCTGCCGCCCAACTTCCCGCCCCTGTGCGGCTGAGCGGTCCAGGCCGGGAAGTCGGACGTAGCGGCACACGTGGCGCGGCGGCTGGACGGCCGAGGGCCGGTCCAGGAGGAAACCCTCCTGGACCGGCCCTTCTGCCTGTGCCCCCGGCAGGATTCGAACCTGCGACACCCGCTTTAGGAGAGCGGTGATGGCCAATGAGGGCGCGCTTCCTACACTGCTTCTGACCTGCTCTGATGTCGGTCTCGGGTCCTGCTTCTGTCTTCCATATAGATCAACTGGGAGTCAGATGGGAGCCGATCATGGTTCTCGGTGTGTTTCACCAGGTCAACGCGCCCCCACAGCGTTGTCCAGCCCAGATTTCGCATGGCTCCCCAGAAGATTTCCTCGAGGCCATCGAGGCGTTCCTGCCGCATCTCGGGCGTCGGGTGCTGATAGACGCCCTTGATGCCTGGCCGCTTGTGGCCGGCCTGCTCGAACTCCAGCGGCGCCTTCACGCCGATCTGGGCCTGGAGCGAGTCGTGCAGGTGCCGCAGCGAGCGCATCGTCATACCCGGCGCGATCGGCTCCCACTTCTTGCGCGCGGACACGCCCTGGCGCTTCTCCCGGGCAGACCGTCCGTCCGCTGCCGGACGGATCTGCTTCCCCCAGTTGGACCGACGCCACCACTTCCCGCTCTCTGTGCTCAGCACCCACTCATACGGCCAGTCGGCCAGGTGATACCGCCACATCCGCTCCAGGAAGGGCGGGAGATCCAAGTCGCGCTCACGCCATTCGTTCTTCGTCGGCTCCAGCCTCAGAACCGTGCCCAGCTTCTCGCCAGCCGGCCCGCGCTCCTCGTACTCCGCCACCTCCTGGACGACGCGCAGCGTGGGGCACTCGAACCAGCCGCTTCCCCAGCGCTGACGCCGGGTCCGCAGGCAGGCGTCACGGTGCAGCCCCTGCCCTTCGCCCCAGTTGATCCCGGTGAACGCCGTGGTGATCACGTTCAAGCCCTTCGCCGGGCCCATTCGGTCAGCCACCCGCAGGACATCTTCGGGCGAGTGGGCCCCGTCTTCGTCGCTGCGCCGCGGTTTCACGATCGTTGGCGTGCTGACGACCGCCGCCGTTCGCCGCCGCCCGTACAACGGGTTCACCTTCAGATGCCGGGCATCGACCGCAGCCGTGAGGATCGTGGACATCAGCGAGACACAGTGCCCACGTGTCACGTCCTCGCAGGGCAGCAGCATCTGCCACGAGTCCACGTCGAACCAGGTCATACCTATCAGCGGGGTGTGCTCCCACTTCGGCAGGATGTAGGCATCCAGCCGGTCCCACCGTGTTCCGTTCGTCCGACCGCGCTTCTGCCGCTCCGCCATGAACTTCCTGGCGAACACGCCGAAGTGGACGCGCATGAGGTCCGGATCGATCCAGGTGCCGGCGCGGATCTCAGCCTCTTGGTCCTCGCCCCAGTCCTCGGCGGCAACCTTTGTGCGGAACCCCGGCTCGCTGCCCTTGGTGCCATCCGGCTTCTTGTACCTTGCGCGCCAGGGCCGCTTGCCTGAACCGCGCTTTTCGGCGTACGCCATTGAGCGGATTCCTCCGGTCAGCCGTGGCCTCTGCGCTGCTGTGCAGCACGGGCTCGTACGGCGTCGATGATCTCGATCCGATCTGCGACCGGCAGCTCCATCTCCCACACCGCGCGCTCCTTGGCGTCTGACATGTCGGCGTACGGGAGATCGGTCAGGGTCTGCGCCGCCTCGAGTGGCGTGCCGTCGTTGTAGGCCGCGCTGATGGTGCCGGGCTTGAGCTGCAGAGCCCTCTCCCACAGGGGCCGTTTGCTGCGGCTGATTGCGGAGCGACTGTTCTCTGCTGCGCTGATGGAAGTGACGGTCACGCCCACTAGGGACGCCAGCGAGCCCTGAGTCAGGTCCAGCTTCTCGCGGCGCGCCTTGAGCTGCTCGCCGACGGGCGTGGGGGAGTCGGGTGTCGGGCTCATGAGCAGGACAATCCCACAGCTTCTCTAAGAGGTCTACAAGTCCACTGTAAAAACAGTAGCGCACCGACTGTGTACGGCCATGTTGGCGGCAGCGCGAAACGTCCCGTTGCATCAGACTTGTATAAGTCTTATACGTGTGTTTCTATCGGGCCATGCCACTCAGAAGCGACGGGGAGGAACTCCGGCGCCGCCGCGAGCTGCAGGGCCTGACGGCCACCGAGTTCGCGGCGCGGTCGGGCTTCTCCCTCACCCACGTCAGCCAGGTCGAACTGGGAAACAGCAACGCCGGGCCCCGCTACCTGCGGGCGGCGTCCCGGATCCTCAACTGCGAGATCCGCGAGATCACCGACGGCAGCATGCCGAACCGCTCCCGCACGGGCGGCGGAGTCACAGCAGGTACGAAGTGAGCGCCGACGACGCATTGCCTCCGCTGCGCGACGACGTCCTCTACACGGCAGAGGAGACGGCGCCGTACGTCAGACGAACGCCGATCTGGCTCAAACGGGCTGCCCGCGCCGACGAGATCCCGGCCATCAAATCTGGCCGGTTCTGGCGGTGGAACGCGCAACAGATCCGGCAGCTCATCGCGGGCGAGCCGCACGTGCCCCAGCGCCGCAGGCGCTCCCGCCGCGCGAGCTGACAAGCGCGGGGGCTGCTCCGACTTCCCGGCCTGAGCAGCCCCCGCCGACCCTCACCAACCCAGAAATGAGGAACCGTGAATCAGAGTATCCATCGCGTGGGCCCGGTCGGTGACCGCCGACCGCTGCCCGCCGTACAAGCGGTGACGGCCGTGGGCCGTCACCCGTATCAGCCGCTCGCGCTGACCGGGCACGAGCAGGCGCTGGAGGCTACGCGTCTGGCCGTGGCCGAGGTGACTGCGGACCCGCACAGCACGACGCAGCTGCGCGGGTCCGCCGGCGTCTACTCCGTGAACATCCAGTACTCCGCCGACAAGGGCGCGGTCGATGCGTTCGCCGAGCACTTCGGCGGCACGGTCTCCGCCGCCCCGGCGGAGTCCGAGGCGGGCAAGACGGACGTGGAGTCGATCGCCATCATCGGCGGTATCCGCGTCACCGCGTGGACCCGTATCCCCACCTCGTCGGTGGAGGTGGACCGGTGAAGAAGTCGGACCTCCTGAAGTCCATCACCGAGATGGAGTCGACCGTGTTCCGTGTCGGCCAGGTCGCACGGCAGTTCCTCGCGGACCAGCCCCGCCTGGCCCGCGTCGCCACCGACATCACGACTTCGGTCTCCTCGGGCCATGGCCACATCAAGGTGGATGTGGCGTCGCTGGACGACGTCCTGACCTGGTCGAGCGACATCGGTGTCGAGCCGGATCGGACCTTCCACCAGTACCCCAGTGGCACCGGATTCGAGTTCCTGAGCGCACAGACGATGCTCCACGAGGTCGAGGTGTGCGTGGCAGCGGTGGCCCTCTTCTACACCACGCAGGAGTGGGAGGCACGGCTGGTCGAGGCCGGGCGGCCCGAGGTCGCCGGGCGGCCGGCATGAACGAGAACCGCGAAGAGCGCAATCTGCACGTCCCGCACACGGCGCGCGGTGGCTGCGCGGCGTGCAGCCGGATGCACCACCCCGGCAGCCGAGGTGCCGCCCGGCGCCTGGCCGCGCACCCCATCCCCCGCCAGACCATCTCTCCGAAGGGCGGCGCCCGATGACCAGTACTCCCACACGCCGTCGCACGCTGGCGGCCCAGGTCGTGGCCCGGGCGATCGCCGGGCGCCTGCCCGGCGCGGTCGTCGACGAGACCCGCGTCACGATCGAACACGGTGTCCACGCCTGGACCGGCACCCCGGACGGGCTGGCTTTCCACATCGCCGATGCCCTCCACCCCCCGCGCCCGGGCAGCAGCAAGGCGCCCGTCCCGGTGGCCGACCTCCACGGCTGGCTCCGCGTCGTGGCGGCCACGCTGCAGGACGGCGAGACCCTCGCGCCGGGCGACGTGCAGACCATCTACGCCTGCCGGTTCCACGCGATCCTCGGACGGAGCGATGCCCGCGCCGCGCTGTACGCGCTGCGCGACGAGGGACTCCTCGTCGCCGACGACAGCGATCCGGCCCGCCGCGTCTACCGCCGCACCATGCCGCACACCGTCACGGAGAAGACCACCCCTGCCCCGGCGGGGACTGCGGTCACTCCCGGACCGTCGACTGCGGAGGTCCGCCTGCAGCAGTACGCGGACCGGCCCGGCTCCACGTTCGGATCCGCCACCGAGAAGGCGCTGTTCGAGATCGCGGTCGGTCTGCGTACCGAGCTGCAGACAGCACGCCTGCAGCTCGCGGCCGGTATCGGGGACCAGGTGTTCCGTGCGGAACACGAGTCGTTCCCGGTGGGCCTGTACAAGAAGCAGGCGTCGGCGGTCGCGCACATCGCGCACCTCCTGGTCCAGGAGGAGGGGCCCGCGGTCCGGGAGCGGATCGTGTGGTCCGACCCGGAGGACCCGGACGAGGCGGTGCCGGTGTGGGACGTCGCGCTGCGCGACCCGTCGACCGGTGATCTGGTCCCCACGGCCTACATGGTCACCGCGCTGCCGGTGGCCGACGAGTTCGTCGCGTCGGAGGCCGGCCGGTGAGCCCTGACACTCTGGCCCTCGTCCTCGCCGTCGGTACGGCGGCCTCCGTCGTCGTGCTGGCCCTGGTCCTCGGCTCCTCCACCGATCAGACCATCACGCAGCGCGAGCGGCGTGATGGCCCGGTGGTGATCGGCCGGTTCACGCCGGGCCCGCTCCACAGTGGCCTCGCTGGCCGTGCCGCCCCGTCGGGGGAGGTGCCGGATGGTCGGGGGTGACTGGCGCGCACGGGCGATCTGCCCGCCGCACGCCGCGTTGTTCGGGAGCGAAAGGGCCGAGGACTACAAGGCGGCCACCGCGATCTGCCTGCGCTGTCCGGTCCGTGAGGCGTGCCTCGTCGCGGCCATGGACGAGGAGGACGGTACGGGCCTGGTGCGGCGTGCGGGGGTGCGGGGTGCTCTGACTCCGACGCAGCGGCACGCGCTGCACCGGGCCGACCAGCGGGCGGCTGCCCGCGCCCGCCTCGCCGAGGAGAAAGCGGGTCTGTCCGACGTGTCCGGCCCGCCCTCGCCCGCTGTCGAGAGGCCGGACCTGGCGACAGCGTGGCGCAGGAGCGTCCGGCAGACGCGGCATGGCGGTCACCTGGTCTGGACGGGTCCGCTGGACAAGTCGCGACGTCCGGCTCTGCGGCATGGCGGGCAGCGGCATCCCGTGCTCACGGTGGCGTTCCGGACGCTTCACGGCCGTGAGCCGCACGGCACGGTCCGTACGACGTGCGGGGTGTACCGGTGCATGGCGCACCTGGCGGACGCGGTGATGCGCGCGGAGGATCCGTCGCTGGTCGGGGCGTCGTCGTGACCTGCGTGCTCACGGAGCTGCCGCCGTCCGCGCTGCTCACGGTCGCGGGAGCGACCGTGACGTCCGGCAGCCTCGCCGTGCTCGCCCTGGCCGTGCTCCTGGTGTGGGGCGCGGTCCGGGCGGTGCGGACGGTCCGCAGGTGGGTGCGGGTGTGGTGGCGGCGGCCCGCGCCGCCGGCGCCGCCCGCGCCGGGCCCGCCCGTCGCCACGCTCTACATGGCCTGTCACACCACGGTGTGCGGGCACCTGCAGACGCCGCACGCCCCGACCGGGGACGGCGGCTGGGTGTGCCTGACGCCGCGCTGCGGCCACACGGTCCCCTCGCCATGACCCGCCGCGACGAACCGCCGGTGTTCCTGGACTGGCGCAGCCCCGATCACTGGTCGAGCCGGGCCCGTCCCTGCCGCTACTGCGGCAACCCCACCCATCTCCGTGACAGCAAGCGCGCCCCGGCGGACAAGGTCTGTGCCGAGCGCGCGCTCGGCACAG
>NZ_QQNA01000029.1 GCF_003346515.1 Streptomyces corynorhini | reverse complement strand
GCTCCGCGGCCGGGGCGTCCTCGCGGAGCGGCTCCGTGGCCGGGGAAGCGTCGCGGACCGGTCCGGCGGGCCCTGACGGGCCGTCATCCGTACCGGCCGGGCGGGCCGGCGCGCTGTCGTCGCCGGCCGGCTCCGCCTCGGGCCCGTCCGGTGTCCGCCGCGCCGCAGCGGGACGGCTCCACCAGTTCGCCTTCGGTCCGCTGGGCTTCCCGTCGTCCATGTTCTCCCCGCAACTGCCGTTCCGCGCGCCCCGACGGGGCCGGCCCTGGTCTGGAATTCAACCAGGTCCGGGGAGCTTTCCGCAGGGCGTGGGCTCAGCGCCTGGCCGAAAGCGGCGCGGTGGGGAGCGTCGGGGCGGCCAGCCGGGTGGGGTGGGGCGTGTTCGTGGGGCGCGCGCCGGTGCTCTCGTCGATCTGGAGGGCCGAGCCGGTGGGCTGGATCCACAGGGCCGCCGAGGGACCGGTCGACGAGGGACCGGTCAGGGCGCCGGGCACGGGCGACTCCTCGGCGAGGGTCTCCGCGCGGAGAGTGCCGGGCGGATCCGTCGGCGTCGGCCGGTCGACCGACTGCGGGAGCATGCCGCCGCCCTGGCGGCGGGCGCTCTCGCCGACCGGGACCGGAGCGCTGCTGCCCGGGGCGCGCATGGGCGTCACCGCGTTGCCCGCGCCACGCGGCAGGATGTCGGCGGTCGTGCCCAGCGGCATCGTCCCGCCGAGGGCCATCGCCGCGAACGACACGGCGCTGGCGGCCGCGAAGGCGAAGCGTCGGCCACGCCACGGCGAGCGGTCGGCCTCCTGCCGCCCGACCTCGTGGATCCGGAAGCCGGAGCCGCCGGGCAGCGCGACGGCGTGGGCGCCCGCCGGGACATGGCCGAAGGCGTCGGACCTGACGGGGAAGACGCCCGCGCCGAAGCGCCCCCCGTCGAACAGACCTTTCCCGTTGTCGTCGTCTCCGCCGCCCGGCCCCTGGACGTCGCCCGGCAGCCCCTGCAGACGGGCGAGGAACCCGGCCGAGGGCAGCGGCGGAGCCGTCTGCGCGAACACGCTCTTCAGCCGACGCTGCGCGTCGGCCTCCGTCTTGCACTTGGCACAGGTGGCGAGATGGGCCAGCACGCGTTCGCGCGCGTCGTGGTCCAGCTCTCCGTCCACCAGGGCGGCTAGTCGGTCCCCCAGATGCTCCTCGGCGGGGGTCTGGCTGGTGCCACTCACGCCGATCCGCCCTCCCCGGCCACGCTCGCGAACGCGCGCTGCTCGGCCCTGGCCTCGGGGGAACGGTGCTGGAGCGCCTTGCGCAGATGCGAACGGCCGCGGTGGATCCGGCTGCGCACCGTACCGAGCTTCACACCGAGGGTCGCGGCGATCTCCTCGTACGACAGGCCCTCGATGTCGCACAGGACCACCGCGGCCCGGAACTCGGGCGCGAGGGTGTCCAGCGCCTGCTGGACGTCCGCGTCGAAGTGCGTGTCGTGGAAGACCTGCTGGGGCGAGGGCTCGCGACTGGGCAGCCGCTCCGCCGCGTCGTCGCCGAGCGCGTCGAACCGGATGCGCTGCTTGCGGCGGACCATGTCGAGGAAGAGGTTGGTGGTGATGCGGTGCAGCCAGCCCTCGAACGTGCCGGGGGTGTAGGTCGACAGCGAGCGGAAGACCCGGACGAAGACCTCCTGGGTCAGGTCCTCGGCGTCGTGCTGATTGCCCGTGAGGCGGTAGGCGAGGCGGTAGACCCGTCCGCTGTGCGTGCTGACGATCTCCTCCCAGCTGGGAGGCGTCCACGCCTGCGATTCCGCATCCGATGCGAAGGTCGCGGTAACTGCGGAGTCGATGGAGCGAGAACGGTCAGCGGACTTGGTCACGGATTTCGGCTTGCCGGCCGACCTGAGAAGACGCTGGAGCACTCCTCCCCGATCCACAGGCGCAGCCGCACCTCCCCTATCGGCTCTGGTGGTGTCCAGTGGAGCCCCTACCATAGCCACTCCGCCCGTTAGCTCCGGATAAGAATCTTTACGCGAATTTGGGCCCGGTCCCCGGGCCGGGTCACGGCCGCGATCCCCGTCTTCCGCGCCTCGCCTTCTGCCTCTTCTTAACGCCCGGTCCCATCTGCGGGTTCCCGGGCGCAGCGGATACAGTCACCGTTGCGCCGCCAACGGGGACAAGGAGAGGGTCATTACCGCCAACCGGCAGACGAGCTGGGCGTTCGCCGACGCCTTTGTCGCCGAGGACGAAGCACTGCGCTGGGCCCGTGACCGGGCCCGGGACTCAGGGCTGCGCTCGGTGTCACCGGGCACGGGTGCCGCGCTGCGGCTGCTCGCTGCCACGCTCGACGCGAAGTCGGTGGCGGAGATCGGGACGGGCACCGGCGTCTCCGGTACGTATCTCCTGCAGGGAATGCGCTCCGACGGCGTGCTGACCACGGTCGACACCGAGCCGGACCGCCAGCAGGTCGCGCGGCACGCGTTCCGCGCCGCCGGATTCGCCGGAAACCGCGCCCGGTTCATCCCGGGCGGCGCGCTGGACGTACTGCCGCGCCTCGCCGACGGCGGGTACGACCTGGTCTTCTGCGACGGCGACCGGCTCGAATCGCTCGAATACCTCGCTGAATCGTTGCGGCTTCTGCGCCCCGGCGGACTGGTCTGCTTCGAGGGCGTCTTCGCCAACGGGCGGACGGTCGACTCGTCGGCCCAGCCCGCGGAGGTCCTGCGGGTACGGGAGCTGCTGCGGGCCGTACGGGAGAGCCAGGAGCTGCAGTCGACGCTGCTGCCGGTCGGCGACGGGCTGCTCTGCGCCGTACGGCGCGGCTGAGCGGGAGCGTACGGACCGTACGCGCGCAAAGACCTCTGCCCCGGTACGGAGTTCTTCCGTACCGGGGCAGAGGTCTGTCCGCGCGAGGGTGATCGGATCACCCCGAAGACCCGTAAAACGTTCCGCTCAGCCGACGACCTTCTTCAGCGCGTCGCCGAGCGCCTCCGCCTCGTCCGGAGTCAGCTCGACGACAAGCCGACCGCCGCCTTCGAGCGGAACGCGCATGACGATGCCCCGCCCCTCCTTGGTCACCTCGAGCGGGCCGTCGCCCGTTCGCGGCTTCATGGCCGCCATGCTCGTTCCCCTTCCTGAAACCAGCTCATCGCAGCCGGCGGCCCCATGACAGGCGCTGTGTCACCGGCATCGAACACATTGCTTCCAGCCCATTATCCCGCATGGCTGGACCCGATGACCAACATCGGACGGCATCGCTTGCGCAACGCGCTCTCGCAAAACCCCGCAATTCGGAGATCCTCCTGCGATACTTCGCCGCCGCGCGGCGGGCCGGCACCCCGGTTTCTTAGACGCAGGTCACATGCCCGGGGCCGGAGATCTCCGACATGCTGGGGCCGGACAGGACCTGCCCGAGCCGTGAAGGGACCCCGATCATGAGCGACACCGTGCTGTACGACGTCGACGCCGGGCTGGCGACGATCACGATCAACCGCCCCGAGGCCATGAACGCCATGGACAGGGCGACCAAGGTGGCGCTGCGGGACGCGCTGTCGGCAGCCGCGGCCGACACCGCCGTACGGGGTGTGCTGCTGACCGGCTCCGGCGATCGCGCGTTCTGCGTGGGCCAGGACCTCAAGGAGCACACGGCGCTGCTCGAAGCGGCCAGGCGGGACGGCACGGGTGACGCCATGAGCACCGTGCGCGAGCACTACAACCCGATCCTGCGGGCGATCACCGAGATGGCGAAGCCGGTGGTGGCGGGGGTCAACGGGGTCGCGGCGGGCGCGGGTCTCGGTTTCGCGCTGGCGGCCGACCACCGGGTGGTGGCGGACACCGCGTCGTTCAACACCTCGTTCGCGGGGGTGGCGCTGACGGCCGACTCCGGGGTGTCCTGGACGCTCCCCCGCCTGGTCGGGCACGGCCGCGCCACCGATCTGCTGCTGTTCCCGCGGTCGGTCCCGGCGGCGGAGGCGCACGCGTGGGGGCTGGTGGACAGGGTGGTCCCGGCGGCGGAGCTGGCGGCCGAGGCGAGGGCCGTCGCCCGCGCGCTGGCCTCGGGCCCCACGCTCGCGCTGGCGGCGCTGAAGGAGTCGCTGGCGTACGGCGCGGGGCACTCGCTGGCCGAGACCCTGGTGAAGGAGGACGAACTCCAGTCGCGGGCCGGTATGTCGGAGGACCACGCCATCGCGGTGGCCGCCTTCCTGGCCAAGGAGAAGCCCCGGTACGTGGGGCGCTGAGCCCCCGGGGGCCCGGGGCCGGGGCCCGGCCGCGCGCGGCTCAGCGCGGCGCACCCGCGCGCGGCTCTCGGTCCCGCCGGGCCACGCAGTCCGCCAGATGGTCGTCGACCAGCCCGCACGCCTGCATCAGGGCGTACGCGGTGGTCGGGCCCACAAAGCGGATGCCGCTCTTCTTGAGGGCCTTGGCCAGCGCCGTGGACGCGTCGGTGACCGCCGGGACGTCGGCGGTCGTCACGGGCGCGGGCCGGGCACCGGTGGGGGCGTACGACCAGATCAGGCGGTCGAGTTCACCGGCGGGCCACTGGGCCAGGGTCCTGGCGTTGGCGAGGGTCGCGTCGACCTTGGCGCGGTTGCGGATGATCCCGGGGTCGGCGAGGAGCCGCTCCCGGTCCGCGTCGGTGAACTCCGCGACGGACGCGATCTCGAAGGAGGAGAAGGCGGCACGGAACCCTTCGCGGCGGCGCAGGATCGTGATCCAGGACAGCCCGGACTGGAACGCCTCCAGGCAGAGCCTCTCGAAGAGGGCGTCGTCGCCGTGGACCGGGCGCCCCCACTCCTCGTCGTGGTAGGCGAGATAGTCCTCGCTCGACACGCCCCAGGGGCAGCGCGACCGCCCGTCGGGACCGGCCACCGCCGTACCGTCGCTCATCGTCCGCTCTCCTCCCCCGGCTTCTTGAAGAGGTCGGGCGAGGAGACGGCCGTGGCCTGCGCCCCGGCCAGCGCCGCCTCCAGCTCCGCGATCCGGGCGTCGCGCTCGGCCAGTTCGGCGCCGAGCCGGCCGAGCACCTCGTCCACGTCGGCCATCCGGTAGCCGCGCGCGCCGACCGGCAGCCGCAGCGCCTCGACGTCCGCGCGGCCGACCGGACGGCTCACGGGCAGCGGGTCGACCAGCTGCTCCGGAGGCACGTCCGGCAGGACGGTGCTGTCGCCGCCGCCGACGACCGCGAGCGTGACGGCGGCCACGACGATGACCATCGCGATGAGCAAGAACAAGAACACGTGCTTCTCCCGGGGCAGGAAACGTCCGATGCCGATCGTGCCATGAGCCGCCGACAGTGGGCGCGGCCGAAGCCCGTTAAGGTCGCAGACGAACCGAACGTTGGAAGGATCCAAGGGATGCGCGGCACGCTGCGGCTGGGACGTCGGGAATTCGGCGCGCACGAGCCGGTGATCATGGCGATCGTCAACCGGACGCCGGACTCCTTCTACGACCGGGGCGCGACCTTCCGCGACGAGCCGGCCCTGGAGCGCGTCGAGAGCGCGGTGTCCGAGGGCGCGGCGATCATCGACATCGGCGGGGTCAAGGCGGGGCCGGGCGAGGAGGTCACGGCCGAGGAGGAGGCCCGCCGTACGGTCGGCTTCGTCGCCGAGGTGCGGCGGCGCCACCCGGACGTGGTGATCAGCGTCGACACCTGGCGCCACGACGTGGGCGAGGCGGTCTGCGAGGCGGGCGCCGACCTGCTCAACGACGCGTGGGGCGGGGTCGATCCGCTCCTCGCCGAGGTGGCCGCGCGGTACGGGGCGGGGCTGGTGTGCACCCACGCGGGCGGCGCCGAGCCGCGGACCCGGCCGCACCGGGTCGCGTACGACGATGTGATGGCCGACATCCTGCGGGTGACGCTCGGTCTCGCGGAGCGGGCGCTCGCGCTGGGCGTGCGGCGGGACGGGATCATGATCGACCCCGGTCACGACTTCGGGAAGAACACCCGGCACTCGCTGGAGGCGACGCGCAGGCTGGGCGAGATGGCGGAGACCGGGTGGCCGGTGCTGGTGTCCCTGTCGAACAAGGACTTCGTCGGCGAGACGCTCGACCGGCCCGTCAAGGAGCGGCTGACGGGGACGCTCGCGACGACGGCGGTGTCGGCGTGGCTGGGCGCCCGGATCTACCGGGTGCACGAGGTCGCGGAGACCCGGCAGGTGCTGGACATGGTGGCGTCGATCGCGGGCCACCGGCCGCCGGCGGTCGCCCGGCGCGGCCTGGCCTGAGCGGCGAGATCCGAGCGGCGCGACCCGGCCCGAGCGGCACGGGCAGAGCGGCACGGGCCCGCCGGACGGCTGTCCGCCCGACCCGGCCCGCGCCGCGCGTGTCAGTTGCCGGTCTCCTTCGTGACCAGGGCGACGGCCTCCTCCACGTCGTCCGTGACATGGAAGAGCAGCAGGTCCTTCTCGGACGCCTTGCCCTGGGCCACGACGGTGTTCCGCAGCCAGTCGACGAGCCCGCCCCAGTACTCCGTACCGAACAGGACGATCGGGAAGCGGGTGACCTTGCGGGTCTGCACCAGGGTGAGCGCCTCGAACAGCTCGTCCAGCGTGCCGAGGCCGCCGGGGAGGACCACGAAGCCCTGCGCGTACTTCACGAACATCGTCTTGCGGACGAAGAAGTAGCGGAAGTTCACCCCGATGTCGACGTGCGGGTTGAGCCCCTGTTCGAAGGGCAGCTCGATGCCCAGGCCGACGGAGATGCCCCGGGCCTCCCGCGCGCCCTTGTTGGCCGCCTCCATCGCGCCGGGGCCGCCGCCGGTGATCACCGCGAACCCGGCGTCGACCAGCGCGCCGCCGAGCCGTACGCCCGCCTCGTACTCCGCGGATCCGGCCGGGGTGCGCGCCGAGCCGAAGACGGCGATGGCGCCCGGCAGTTCGGCGAGGGCGCCGAAGCCCTCCACGAACTCGGACTGGATGCGCATCACCCGCCAGGGGTCGGTGTGCACCCACTCGGAGTCGCCCTCGGTGTCCAGCAGCCGCTGATCGGTCGTTCCGGGCTGCACCTGTTCCCGTCGGCGGATCACCGGACCGAGCCGCTGTTCCTCCGGCCTGCGCGTTCCGTCGGGCAAGCCCATGAGCCGCTCCTTCCGCTGCTGTGCGTCGTTCTGGGCAAGGGTAGAACGAAGCACGTGACAAACGGCGAAATTCCGGCGGTCGATCAGGTCCCCGGCCGGTGAGCGCTCCGACGGGGCCCCCGCGGCTAGGGCCTCTCGTTTGGATCATGCTGGGCTCGCGAGCCCTGGCACCGCGCCTCGCCGCGTTGTCGTCACTCATCCCCAAGGTCTCGGCTTCGCTCGACCAGGGGAGACCCCATCCGCTCCGCGTGGGCTCCCTCCTCCGCCTCGCGATCCACGGCACCAGACCCCGCTCCCTCATCCAGCCTGATCCAAACGAAAGACCCTACCGGGTGAGCCAGTCGCGCAGCCGGTTCTCGCAGTGGGTGATCCGCTCCACGGCCACCCGCTCGTCGCGCTTGTGGGCGAGCAGCGGGTCGCCGGGGCCGTAATTGACCGCGGGGACGCCGAGCGCGCCGAAGCGTGAGACGTCGGTCCAGCCGAACTTGGGCCGCGCGCTCCCGCCGACGGCTGCCATGAACGCGGCGGCGGCCGGGTGCCCGAGGCCGGGCAGGGCGGCGCCGGAGTGGTCGTCGACGGTGAACTCCGTCACTCCGCACTCCGCGAAGACCTCGTGGACGTGGGCGAGCGCCTGCGCCTCGCTCAGGTCGGGGGCGTAGCGGTAGTTGACGGTGACGACGCACGCGTCGGGGATGACGTTGTTGGCGACGCCCCCCTCGATCCGTACGGCGTTGAGGCCCTCGTGGAACTCCAGCCCGTCGATGACCGGGCGGCGCGGCTCGTACGCGGCGAGCCGGGCCAGGATCGGCGTGGCGGCGTGGATGGCGTTGGACCCCATCCAGCTGCGCGCGGAGTGCGCCCGCTCCCCCTCCGTGTGCAGCAGGACCCGCAGCGTGCCCTGGCAGCCGCCCTCGACCTCGCCGTCGGAGGGTTCGAGCAGGACGGCGAAGTCGCCCTCCAGCCAGTCGGGATGGGCCTCGGCGACGTGGCCGAGGCCATTGAGGTCGGCGGCGACCTCCTCGTTGTCGTAGAAGACGAAGGTGAGGTCGCGGTTGGGCTCGGGAACCGTCGCGGCGATCCGCAGCTGGACGGCGACGCCCGCCTTCATGTCGCTGGTGCCGCAGCCCCACAGGACGCCGTCGTCGTCCAGCCGCGAGGGAACGTTGTCGGCGATCGGGACGGTGTCGATGTGCCCGGCGAGGACGACCCGCTCGCCACGCCCGAGCCGGGTACGCGCCACGACGTTGTTGCCGTGCCGGTCGACGGTGAGGTGCGGCAGGGTGCGCAGGGCCTGCTCGACGGCGTCGGCGAGCGGCTTCTCCTCTCCGCTGACCGACGCGAAGTCCACGAGCGCCGCGGTGAGGGCGGGGCCGTCGAGAGTGAGGTCGAGGGTGAGGTCGAGCGCGTGCTGCGAGCTGGTGCGGTCCATGGCCCCGAGCCTAGGCCGTGTCTGACAAATAGCGCCGTCCGCCCGTAGGGCGGGGCTCGCGGCGTCTGGTGCGTGCGATCGGGCAAGGCGGGACTTAGGCTCTGCTCGTCTCGTACGGCGGCCGTGCGCGGCGCCCTGTCGCCCGCTCGCGGGCTCGCCGGGGATGCCGTGGGCGGCGTCGGACTCCAGTACGGTGGGCGCGTGCCCGAGACCGCCTCTCCCTCCCGTCGCGGACGCCCCTTGCGCCTCATCGCCGCGTTCACCGTGCTCGTGGCCCTGGCCGGGTACGTGTACGCGCAGTACACCAGCAGCCGTGACAGCTCCCCGCGCTGTGTGGTGCGGGCCGCGGGCGGTCAGGACGAGGACGCCCCCTCGTACACGATGACCCCGGATCAGGCGATGAACGCGGCGACGATCTCGGCCGTCGGAACCAGCAGAGGGCTGCCGGAGCGGGCCGTGACGATCGCGCTGGCGACCGCGCTCCAGGAGTCGGCGCTGCGCAATCTCGACTACGGGGACCGTGATTCGCTCGGTCTCTTCCAGCAGCGTCCCTCGAAGGGCTGGGGCACCGAGGCGCAGATCCAGGATCCCGTCTACTCGGCGGGCGAGTTCTACGACCATCTCGTCAAGGTCCCGGGGTACTCGCGGCTGCCGCTCACCGAGGCCGCGCAGCGCGTGCAGCGCAGCGGCTTCCCCCAGGCGTACGCGAAGCACGAGCCGGACGCCGCGCTGCTGGCCTCCGCGCTCACCGGCAGGTCGGCCGCCGCGCTGACCTGCTCGGCGCCGAGCAGCGGGGTGAGCGGCGATCCGGCGAAGGTACGGGCGGGGCTGGTGCGTGCCTTCGGCGCGGACGTGCTGCCTGCCGGGCGGTCCGCCGGGAGGTCCGCGCCGGGCGCGGGGGACACCGGGGACGCCGGGCGCGAGCTGTCCGTACCGGTGACGGCGACAGCCGGGTCCGCCGGTCGGCGCGGCAAGTCGGTGGACACGTCGGCGCGTTCGCGGCACGGCTGGGAGCTGGCGCACTGGGCGGTGGCGCAGTCGACGGCGCTGGGGATCGACGAGGTCTCCTTCGCGGGCCGGGTGTGGAGCGCGAAGGACGCGGCCAAGGGCTGGCGCACGGTGGACGGTTCGGCGGCGACCGGCACGGACGACGTCAGGATCCACACCGCGCGCTAGTGCCCCTCCCGGCAAGCTTTGCCCCGTCGGGCAAACATTGCCAATCGCGGCACTAGTACGGCCTGTCACCCGTGCGGGTGGGGCGGGCGCCGCCGGGGAGGCGTGGCCGACCGGGGACGGGCGGCGGTCGCCGGGGACGGCGAACCCGCTGCGTACGCGGGGAAGTGACGGTTCGGCGCGGTCGGCCGTACGGGATCGTTTGCCCTTTTTTATCCACAGCCGATCATGCGATGCGTTACGGATTCTTTACCCGCGCCCACCGCATCCTCGGGCGCCCTTCGAGGGGTTGTGACGGTGTGTCCGGTCCACGGGCGCACCACACACGACAAGCGACAAGCGCTGTTCTCTCCCCACGAAGGAGCATCATGTCCGCGAATCTCCCCCTCACCCGTCGGATCGCCCGTGCCGCACTGCTCATCGCCGCGGGCGCGGCCCCGGTGATCGGTGCGGCCGGCTCCGCGAGCGCGGCGGAGCTGCCGCAGGCCGATCTGGGTTCGGTGAGCGCGCTCGACGGCGCCGCCGTGGGCAGCACCGTCGACAGCGGCGCGCAGCAGGCGACCAAGACCGTCGGCGCCGCGGGCGGCAAGGCCGTCCAGCAGGGCGTGCCGGCCGCGGGCAAGGCCGTCGGCGATGTCGCCAAGACCGCCACCCCCGCCGTCCAGAAGGCGGCAGGTGACACGGCGGGCGGCGCCGGCACGCTGCTGGGCGAGACCGCCTCGACGGCCACCCAGGGCGCCGGCGCGGCCAAGGCACCGGCCGGCGGCACCCTCGGCGGGCTGCCGGTCCAGGGCCTGCCGATCGGCTGACGGCCGCTACCCGACGGCGACCGCCGACGGCCGACGCGCGGGCGGACGGGCACACCACCGCGCGGACGGCGCCGGGTCCCCACACCCGGTACGCGGCCGGGTCCCCCCACCCGGGTACGCGGAGGGGCCCGGGGAGCGCGCGCTCCCCGGGCCCCTCCGCAGGTGTGCGGCCGGTCAGCCGAGCCGCTTGACCGCCGCCCCGACCCGCTCGTCCGTGGCCGTCAGCGCCACCCGTACGTGCCGCTCCCCGGCCGGGCCGTAGAAATCGCCGGGTGCGACGAGGATCCCCAGCCCGGCGAGGTGCGCCACGGTGTCCCAGCACGGCTCGTCGCGGGTCGACCACAGGTAGAGGCTCGCCTCGCTGTGGTCGATCCGGAAGCCGTGCGCCTCCAGCGCTCCGCGCAGGGCGGTGCGCCGGGCCGCGTAGCGCTGCCGCTGCTCCCGTACGTGCGTGTCGTCGCCGAGCGCCGCGACGGTCGCCGCCTGTACCGGCGCGGGGGTCATCATCCCGCCGTGCTTGCGGATCCGCAGCAGCTCGCCCAGGACGTCCGCGTCGCCCGCGGCGAAGGCCGCGCGGTATCCGGCCAGGTTGGAGCGCTTGGAGAGCGAGTGGACGGCCACCACGCCCTCGTACGTGCCGCCGCAGACGTCCGGGTGGAGCACGGAGCTGGGCTCGGCCTCCCAGCCCAGCTCCAGGTAGCACTCGTCGCTGACGACCAGCACGTCGTGCGCGCGCGCCCAGGCCACGACGCGGGCCAGCTCCTCGCGCGGCAGCACGGCGCCCGTCGGGTTCGACGGCGAGTTGAGCCAGAGCAGCCTCAGCCCGGCCGGGTCCAGCTCGGTGGGGTCGGTGTACGGGACGGGCTCGGCGCCGCAGAGCCGCGCCCCCACCTCGTACGTCGGGTACGCGAGCCGGGGGAACGCGACCTTGTCGCCCGCGCCCAGCCCCAGCTGCGTCGGCAGCCAGGCCACCAGTTCCTTGGAGCCGACCACCGGCAGCACGTTCGTGTGCGCCACCCCGCGCGCGCCGAGCCGCCGCTCCACCCAGCCGGTCAGCGCGTCCCGCAGCTCCGCCGTGCCCCACACCGTCGGATACCCGGGCGAGTCGGCGGCCCCGGTCAGGGCCCGCTGGATCAGCGCGGGGACCGGGTCGACGGGCGTGCCGATGGACAGGTCCACGATCCCGTCCGGGTGGGCCGCCGCCGTCGCTCTGTACGGCTCCAGCTTGTCCCAGGGAAAGACGGGAAGGCGCGAGGAGACTCGCGGGGAGACTGCGGACACGTGCTCACTCTTTCTCGTACTCGTACGGCCTCGCCCGGCCCGGCCTGTACCGGGCAGGTCACCGGCCCGGCCGGGCGCGGAGGCGTCGGGGCCGGACACCGTGGGCCGGGAAACACCTCGGTCCCGCACAGCGGCGAGCCGTACGGGACCGGGGGCGCACTGTCAGCCGTTCTGGGGTGGCAACGCGGCGACGAAGGGGTGGTCGCGCTCGATCAGACCGAGCTTGGAAGCACCACCGGGCGAGCCCAGCTCGTCGAAGAACTCGACGTTCGCCTTGTAGTAGTCCTTCCACTCCTCCGGGGTGTCGTCCTCGTAGAAGATCGCCTCGACCGGGCAGACCGGCTCACAGGCTCCGCAGTCGACGCATTCGTCCGGGTGGATGTACAAGGACCGCGAGCCCTCGTAGATGCAGTCGACCGGGCACTCCTCGATGCACGCCTTGTCCTTGACGTCGACACAAGGCTGCGCGATGACGTAGGTCACGCTGTCGTTCCTCCTCGATAGGGCGCGGCGGGCCGATCTGCGGCTCCGTCCACGGGCGCGCGGGAGCGCGGCGTCGTCGATGCCCGCATCTAGTATCTCCGTTCTTGGGCGCGATCCGAACAGGAGGGGCGGACAGAGCTGTGGAATTCACTGCGGGCGGACGGCTTGAGGTCCGCGTAACCCCCGCTGACGTGGGCAAACGGGTATCAGTCAGACAGCTGACCGGCGCTGGTCCCGGCGCGGAGAAGTTCACCGACACGGTGGGCGTTCTCACATCCTGGGACGGCGATGTGTTGCTCATCACACGACGTACGGGTGAGTCCGTCGCCGTTCCGGCGGCCTCACTGGTCGCGGGCAAGGTGGTCCCGGCCGCGCCGGCCAGGCGCCGGGGACCGGCCGCGACCTTCGCCGAGCTGGCGCGGGCCGCCGCGCGGGCCTGGCAGCCGGTGGAGAGCGAGCCGCTGGGCGCGTGGACGCTGCGAGCGGCGGCGGGCCCGGCGCCCGGCGGCGGACCCGGGCGGGTGGGCTTCACCCGCCGGGCCAACTCCGTGCTCCCGCTCGGCGACCCCGGGATGGAGCTGGACGCGGCGCTGACCCGGGTCCGCCGCTGGTACGGGGAGCGGGGGCTGCCCGCGTACGCGCAGGTCGCGACCGGCGCGCCGGACACCCAGGAGCCGCTGCGCGCGGAGCTGGAGCGGCGCGGCTGGCGCCCTGAGGTGTCGGCCGAGGTGCTGACCGGGGCGCTCGCGGCGCTCGGGGACCGTGACGCGGACGTGGCGCGGGTGCGGCTGGAGCGGACCGTCGGGGAGAGCTGGCTGCGCCGCTATCAGCGGACCGGGACACCGGGGCCGCACGTGCGTCAGGTGCTGGCCGCCGGTCCCTCCGTCTGGTTCGCCACCGTGCCGGGCGAGGGCGGCCTCCCGGCGGCGATCGGCCGGTGTGTGACCGACGGCCGCTGGGCGGGGTTCATGGCGGTCGAGGTCGGCCCCGAGCACCGCCGCGGGGGCCTGGCCACCACGGTGATGACCGCGCTCGCCCGCCGGGCCCTGGAGGAGGGCGCGTCCGCCGCCTGGCTCCAGGTCGAGACGGACAACGAGGCGGCGCGCGCCCTGTACGCGGGCCTGGGCTTCACGGCCCACCACCGCTACCACCACTTCCGATCGCCCTGAACGGGTACGAGGCCGGTATGCACCCCGAATCCGCCGACCAGCGCCGCCGTTTCGCCGAAGAGGCCCGCGCGGAGCGGCCCGACCTGGCGACGCTCTGCCTGCTGGTGGGCGCGCAGGGCGAGCCGTCCCTCGGCGAGGCCGGGCTGGACGCGGCCGAGGAGGAGCTGGACCGGCTGGCCGGGCTGCTGCCGCACGGGCTGTCCGGGCCGCGCGCCTGGGCGGCGGCGCTGGCCGAACTGCTCGGCTCCCGCTGCGGTTTCCACGGCGGACCGGCCGACTACGCGCGGCTGGAGTCCTCGCTGCTGCCCGCCGTGCTGCGCCGCCGCCGGGGGCTGCCCATCCTGCTCTGCGTGGTGTGGATCGAGGTCGCCCGCCGGGCCGGTGGGCGGGTGTACGGGGTGGCGCTGCCCGGCCACTTCGTCGTGGGCTTCGGCGACCCGGGCGGCCCCGGCGAGCGGGTGCTCGCCGACCCGTTCGCGGCGGGGCGGCTCCTGACGGGCGCCGAGGCGGACGCGCTGATGGCGGGGGCGGCCGGGCCGGGCGGCGCGGCGCCGCGGAGCCCGGCGTTCACCCCGGCCGGTCCGCTCGACATCGTCCAGCGCGTACTGAACAACGTCCGCGCCTGGGCGGCGGCCAGGCCCGAACAAGGCGATGTGGCGCTGTGGGCGGTCGAACTCGCCCTCCTGCTGCCCGCCCACCCGGCGCGGCTGCGCTACGACCGCGCGCAACTGCTCGTGCGGCGCGGGGATTTCCTGCGCGGCGCGGCGGAGCTGGACGAGTACGCGCGGGTGGTGGCCCCGGTCGAGCCGTCCACGGCGGAGGCGATCCGGCGCCGCGCACGGGCGGCACGGGCCCGGCTGAACTGACGGCGGGGGCCGTGCCGGAGGGCGGGCGGGCCGCCGCTACAGCCGGCCCTTCTCGCGCGCGATCCGTACCGCCTCCGCCCTGTTGCGGGCCGTCAGCTTCTGGATCGCCGTCGAGAGGTAGTTGCGCACGGTGCCCTGCGAGAGGTGCGGTACGAGGGCCGGCTCCGCGTTGGTGGAGCCGTCGGCCGCCGCCCGCAGGACCTCGCGCTCCCGCTCGGTGAGCGGATCGGCGCCCTCGGCGAGCGCGGCGGCGGCCAGCGTCGGGCCGATGACGCGTTCACCGGCGAGGACCCGCCGTACCGCGTCGGCGAGTTGCGCGGCCGGGGCGTCCTTCACCAGGAAGGCGGCGGCCCCCGCCTCCATGGCGCGGCGCAGATAGCCGGGGCGCCCGAAGGTGGTGCGGACGACGACCTTGAGCCACGGAAGCGCCTCGCGCAGCGCGGCGGCGGCCTCGATGCCCGTCATGCCCGGCATCTCGATGTCGAGCAGCGCGACATCCACCCGCGCGGCGAGCGCCGCGGCCACCACCTCGTCGCCGCGCGACCTGGGCGACCACCTCGATGTCGGGTTCGAGCCCGAGGAGCGCCGCGAGCGCCTCCCGGACCATGGACTGGTCCTCGGCGAGGAGAACCCGGACCGTCGCTCCGTTCGTGCCGCTCATGCACAAAATCCTAGACGAGTAAGTCCGAAGTCCCGTCTGCGGGGAGGCGCCATGCACGCACATCCGCGGCGTTGTCGTCGGTCAACGACGCTCCGCGTCGCTTCCCTCCTCCGCCTTGCGGCTGCACGCACCTGACACCTCCCCGCCCGCCCCAAGGGGCGGACGACGCTACTTCGGACTCACTCGTCTAGGCTCATGCGCCGGGTCCCGGCCCACGGGTCCCCCGGTGTTCCCCGCGGCCCGGCCGGCACCCTCGCCACCAGCGCGAAGCCCTTGCGGGACGCCCGGGTCTCCAGGGTGCCGCCCACCGCGGCGAGGCGCTCGCCGAGGCCGGTGAGGCCGTTGCCGTACGGGGCGGCGGACGCGCCGTCGCCGTCGTCCTCCACGGTGAGTTCGAGGACGGGGCCCGCCAGGGTCCGGCGCGGGGTGAGGGCGATGACGCGGCGGCGGGCGCCGCTGTGCCGTACGACGTTGGTGACGGCCTCGCGCAGCGACCAGGCGAGCGCCGCCTCGTTCTCCTCGGCGAGCGGGCCGCCGGGCGGCGCTTCGGGCGGGTCCGCCGGGAGGCCGGCGGCGACCCCGGCCGCCGCCAGCGCGGTCCTGGCACCGGCCAGTTCGCCCGGGAGCGTGGGCTTGCGGTAGCCGGTGACCGCTTCCCGTACCTCCTTGAGCGCCTGGCGGCTGACGCGTTCGATGTCCGCGACCTGTTCGGCGGCCCGGTCCGGCAGGCCGGGGAGCATCCGTCCGGCGAGTTCACTCTTGAGGGTGATCAGCGAGAGGGAGTGGCCGAGGAGGTCGTGCAGATCGCGGGCGAGCCGCAGCCGCTCCTCGTCGGCGGCGAGTTCGGCGACCGTCGCCCGCGCCTCGCGCAGCTCCACCGTCGTCCGGATCAGCTGCCGGATGCCCGACATGGCGAAGCCGCCGAGCAGCGCCGGGACCAGCAGGCCGGTGACGAGGTCGGTCGCGTCCTCCTGGTGCGGGCCGATCAGGGCCATCACCCCGGTGACGGCGACGATCAGACCCCAGGAGACCGGCCCGGGAAGGGCCGCCCCCGCCGTCACGGAGACATACACGAACAGCACCAGCCACGCGGGCCCCATGGTGAGCGAGAGCAGGACCGCCAGCCCGCACAGCAGGAGCAGCATGGTGCAGACCACGCGCGGCTGGAACGCCTCGGCGGTGTGCCGGAAGACCATCACCAGATAGGCGGCCACGAAGACGGCCAGCCCGATCCCGCCGAGCGCATCGGCCCCGACCGTCGACCGCGCGGACGTCCCCGTAGCTCCTGGTGACCGCGTCGAACCGCACCACGTCGGTGGCGCGCACTGCCGTTGTCGTCATACGGAGAGCCTCCCCCGGGCGGGGCCCGCCCCGGCAGTGCCGCGCGTCGTGGGCCGGGCATGACATCCGTCATCCGGCGGACATGACGGTGCCCCCGCCGGTGGGGCGGGGGCACGGTCAGGGCGGGGTACGTCAGCTGGGGTCGAGGTCGATCGTCTGCGTGCGCTCGGCGGGGGTCTTGCCGCGCAGCGCCTTCTGCATCGCCTGTGCCACGTCGGTGGAGGAGACGGGGTACTGCTTGCCGTTGCCCTTGGTGATCGTGATGCCCTCGAAGACGCCGTCGAGGAGCTGCTCGATGGCGTCGCGGTCGTAGACCTCGACGAGCTTTCCGTCGATCGGCTTCATGGAGAGGATCTGCGGCAGGGACTTGGCGGGTCCGAACTGGATCTGTTTGCCGCCGGCCTGGATGGTGATCAGACCGGACATGGCGGGCTTGGCGAACTCGTTCATGGCCCGGTCCAGCTCCGCCTGGCCGATGGTGGGCTCGCGGGTGACGACGGGCAGCTCGACGGGGTTCGTGCGGCCGGTCTGTACCTGGGTGCGGTAGGCGTCCCGGGTCGAGATGATCGAGTGGTTGACGTCCAGCGCCTTGCCCGCCTTGCCGGGTACGGCGACGGCCTTGTCCGGCTCGAACTCGATCGTGCCCTCGGTGGCGGAGCCGGAGGTGCCCGCGAGGTCGGTGAGGGCGGCGCTGAGCTTCTCCTCGTCGACGGGGATCACCGGTTCGGCGATCCGGGCGGCGCCGAACAGGGAGCCGACGACCGAGACCGGGTTGTAGTCGCTGCCCGCGGCGCGGCGCACGGTGGCCTGGCTGTCGAAGCTGAGTCCCGCCTTGTCCGGGGAGAGTTTCTCGGTCTTGCCGCCGATGGCGAGCCGCAGGGGTTGGGTGGCGCGCCCGCCGAGGGTGGCGTCGAGCTTGGCGACGGCCTCCTCGCGGGTGCCGCCGCCGATGTCGACGCCGAGGACGGCGGTGCCCTTGGGCACCTCGGAGTGGTTCATCAGCAGGCCCGCGCCGTAGACGCCGCCGCCGAGGACGATGACGGCCACGCCGAGGAGCGTCAGCTTGGAGCGGCCCTTCTTCTTGGCGGGCGCCGCCGGAGCCGGGGCCGCCGCGCGCGGCGCGGTCCCGGCGGGCGGGGCGCCCTGGGCGGAGCCCACGGGGCCGGGGAAGTCGGGCGCGGAGAAGCCCTGGTGCGGGTCGGGCGCACCGGCTCCGCCCGATCCGGGGCGGGCGCCGGGCCCGCCGGGGCCGGGGAAGCCTCCGTGGTGCTCCGGCGGCACCACGGGGATGCCGCTGGTGAGGGTGTCTCCGGAGACCCGGCCGCCGGGGCCGCCGACCGGGCCGGGGCCGCCGGGGACACCGGGTCCGCCGTCGGGCACGGGCGCGGGCTGCTGGGGCGTCAGCACGGCGGTGTCGTCGGACATCCGGGGCGCGCCGCCGGCAGGCGGGGTGCCCAGGGAGGCGGGCGGGGTGCCCAGCGAGAGTCCGCCGCTGACCGGTCCTGTGGTCGGGCCTGCGGGTGCCGCGGCCGGGCCGGGGCCCGTGCCGGGCGGCGGGGTGAGCGGGCCGGGCGCGAAGCCGTTGGACGCGGCGCCGGAGGCCCCCGCGTCCGAGGCGAGCCCGCCCAGCGGACCGCCGGTCCCGGGGAGCCCGTCCCTGGCCGGGCCCTGGGAGGGGTACGGCTCCGAGGAGTACGGCGACTCGGCGCGGGCGCCGCCGGAGACGGCGGCGGCTCCGGCGCCCATGCCCGCCGCCGTACCGGCTCCCGAGCCCGTGCCCGAGGAGGGCTTGCGGGGGGCGAACCAGTCGCTGGTGGGCGGCGCCTTCTCCTCGGCGGACTCCTCGGCCACGGGGTCCGCCTGGCCGGTCTCGGCCGTCTCGGCGGGGACCTCGGGCCGGGGGATGCTCGCGGTGCGCTCGGCGACGGGGACGCCCCGGCCGTTGGTGCTGTCGCCGTCGGCCACGGGCTTGCGCATCACGAGGGGCGGGATCGGCCGGGAGCCCGGGATGTTGATCCGGATCCGCGTGGTCAGCGTGGTCTCGGTTCTGGGCTCGTCCGGCTGTGGCGCGGGCGCGGTCTCGGTCTCCTCCGGAGCGTCCTGCTGGGGATGCAGCGACGGGTACTGGCGGGTGCCGTAGGGCGGCGTCCCCGAGGGGTACGCGGCTGCGCCGCGCCCCTGGGGCCCGGAGGACGAACTGTCAGTTTCACGACTCAAAGCAGGTTCTCCCGGTTGGCTCCGCCGCCCGTTCTTACTGGTACTCAGCTGTTCAGGTCCCCCATTGCCGGAGGCGGCGGGGAAGGCCCGGAGCGCGCACCACCATACTGGCCTCAGCCGGCGCGGACCCGACGACCGAGGCAAGCGATGGTCCGCCGACCGTACGGTCGAGGTCAATTCGGCGGCGGCCCAGGGCGTGTTCCGAAAGTCCCGCCTGCCCGGCCTGCGGGCGGACGACGCTCCTTATCGAAACACGCCCTGGCGCGTCACATCCCCATACGGCCGGACTGAGTGCCCGGTTGCGGCAACCGCGACATCGTGGCACACATCACAGCCACCGCCATCCCGCCGAGCAGGTAGACGAGGGGGCCGACGCCGCCGGAGAAGACCGCGTCGCCCTCGGAGCGGCCGAAACTCAGCCAGATGACGGCGATCAGCCAGCCCGCCGCCGGGGCCCCCACCCCGGTCTGGGTGCCGGTGGCGCGCAGCCCGCCGTAGAAGAGCGCGGCGGTGGCGAGCAGGGCGAGCACCAACCCGCCGGGGAACCAGCCGCCTTGGACGAGGGACCCGGCGATCGCCACCAGCGCCCCGAGCGCGGCGAGGCCGAGATACGCGGCGATCCGGCCGGGTGCGACCGGCCCGCCCAGGAACGCGCCCGGCTGCTGCCCGCTCATGCGTTCGCCCCGGAATCCCCGGCGATTCCCGAGAAGAGGTCGCTCTCGCGCTCTCCGGGCGCCGCTCCCGAGGTGCCGTGCGCCAACTCGTAGTACTCGGTGGCGAAAAGTGGCTGTCCGAGGTCGTTGGAGAGCGCGAAGAACGGGCCGTCCACGGCGATCTGCGTGGCGTGGGCGCGCATCGCGGCGGCCTTGCGCTCCCGTTGGGACGCGCCGTCGACCGCCGCCGTGATCCGCGCGTCGGGGACCACGCCCGGCAGGTCGTCGACCACCGCGACGCCGGGGAAGCCCGCGTCCGAGGCGCGCAGCCGGGCGAGGCCCTCCTCGGCGACCGAGCGCGGCACCCGGTTCCAGTAGATCTTGTCGATGGTGTGCGGGGCGCCGAGCGCGGGCCGGAACGCGCTGTCGGCCGCGAGCGCGGCGGCGCGCGTCGCGACGCGGTGGGCCTGGATGTGGTCGGGGTGGCCGTAGCCGCCGTTCGGGTCGTAGGCGACCAGGACCTGGGGGCGCGTCTCGCGGATCACCTCCACGAGGTACCCGGCGGCCTCGTCGAGGTCCGCCCGCCAGAAGGCGTTCTCCCGGTCGTTCTGAGGGAGGCCCATCATTCCGGAGTCCCGGAACCGGCCGGGGCCGCCGAGGAAGCGGTGGTCGGTGACGCCCAGCTCCGCCATGGCGGCGGCGAGTTCACCGACGCGATGGGGGCCGAGGCGGTCGTCGCGATCGGCCGCCAGGTGGGCGAGTCCTTCCCCGATGACCTCGCCCTCCTCGCCGAGGGTGCAGGTCACCAGGGTGACCAGGGCGCCTTCGGCCGCGTACCTGGCCATCGTGGCGCCGTTGTTGATCGACTCGTCGTCGGGGTGCGCGTGCACGAGCAGCAGACGGCGGGCGGGTAGATCGGTCATGGGGACAGCCTACGAGGCATGACGAACCGGCCCCTCGGCCAGTGGGCGATGGTGCGGGCCGAGGCGCCGGTGGCCGGGTGGCGCCGATCCTGTTCGAGAGTCCCGGTACGCGTCGCGTACCGGTGCCGCGACCGGCAGGGTCCGCCCGGCGGGGCAGGTCCGGCCGGGAGGGCCGCTAGAACTTGATGCCACCGATCATCCCCGCCACGTTCGTGGTGAGTTCGCTGATGGTGGGGGCGATGGAGGAACTGGCCATGTAGAACCCCAGCAGCATGCAGACCACCGCGTGTCCCGCTTTGAGCCCGGATTTCCGGACCAGCAGGAAGACGACGATCGCCAGCAGCACCACCGCCGAAATCGAGAGTGCCACGGCGGTTCACCTCCATAGATATTCAGTCGGGAAAACGCAGCATGCATGTGCCCGGCAGATTCCTACCCACCTATCGCTACGGATCATAACTATCCGTGCGTACGCATCGATCGGTGCACGGCAGCACAGGGGGCGCACGGACTGGCGCGCGCCCGCTGGACGAGTAAGTCCGAAGTAGCGTCGTCCGCCTCTTGGGGCGGGCGGGGAGGTGTCAGGTGCGCTGCGCTCGCTGCGCTCCCTCCGCCTCGGCGCTTGACGCGTCCTTCGGATGCCGAGCGCAGCCGCAAGGCGGAGGAGGGAAGCGACGCGGAGGGGGCACCTCCCACGCCCTTAAGGCAGTGGGGGAGTCGTTGACCGACGACAACGCCGCGGATGTGCGTGCATGGCGCCTCCCCGCAGACGGGACTTCGGACTTACTCGTCTAGGTTCGCGCGTATGACTTCGCCGCAGCAGCTCTCGTTCGCACGTCAGCATGCCAGGACCCAGCGGTTCACCCTCGGTGCCCCGCGCTCCTTCACGGTGTCGCCGGACGGCGAACGAGTGGTTTTCCTGCGTTCCGGATCCGGCACGGACCGGGTAAACCGCCTCTGGGTCAAGGATCTTGGCGCACCGGACGAGGAGGCCCGGATCGCCGCCGATCCCGGCGTACTGCTGAACGGCGCCCAGGAGCGGCTGCCGGCCGAGGAGCGGGCACGCCGTGAACGGGCCCGAGAGGGCTCTGGAGGCATCGTCGGCTACGCGGTGGACGCGGAGGCCGGGCTCGCCGCGTTCGCGCTCTCAGGGCGCCTCTACGCGGTCGCCCTGCGGGCCGGGACGCCCCGCAGGCTCGCCGTCCCCGGCCCGGTGGTCGATCCCCGGCCCTCGCCGGACGGCCGGCACATCGCGTACGTGGCCCGTGGAGCGCTCCGGGTGACCGGTGCGGACGGCGAGGGCGACCGGGAGCTGGCGGGGCGCGAGGAGGGCGAGGGCGCCGATGTCGCCTACGGGCTGGCGGAGTTCGTCGCGGCCGAGGAGATGAGCCGCTCGCGCGGCTTCTGGTGGTCCCCCGGGTCGGACCGGCTGCTGGTGGCGCGGACCGACACCGCCGAGGTGCGGCGCTGGTGGATCTCCGACCCCGCGCACCCGGACCGGCGGCCCACCGAGGTCCCGTATCCGGCGGCCGGCACGCCCAACGCCGAGGTGCGGCTCCTCCTCGTCGGACTGGACGGATCCCGTACCGAGGTGGTCTGGGACCGGGCCCGCCTGCCGTATCTGGCGCGGGTGCACTGGTCGGCGGCGGGCGCGCCGCTGCTGCTGGCGCAGAGCCGTGACCAGCGCGAGGCGGTGTACCTGGCGGTGGACACGGAGACCGGGGCCACCACCCCCGTGCACCGGGAGGAGGATCCGGCGTGGCTGGAACTGTTCGCCGGAGTGCCCGCCTGGGCGCCGGACGGGCGGCTGGTGCGGATCGCGGACGAGGGCGGCGCGCGGGTCCTGGTGGTCGGCGACCGGCCGCTGACCGGGGCGCGGCTGCACGTGCGCGCGGTGCTGGACATCGGCGCGCACGACGTGCTGGTCACGGCGTCGGCGGGCGAGGAGGCCGAGGCCCCGGAGACCGGGGAGATCCATGTGTACCGGGTCGGCGGGCTGGGGGTGGAGCGGCTCTCGGAGGGGCCGGGGGTGCACACGGCCGTGCGGACGGGCGCGGTCACCGTGCTGGTGTCCGCGCGGCCGGAGACCTCCGGGGCGGCCGTGCGGGTGCTCAGGGAGGCCCGGCGGCCGGTCGTGATCGACTCGTACGCCGAGACGCCGGTGCTCACGGCGCGCCCGCGGTTCACCGAGGCGGGCGCCCGGCGCATTCCGTGCGCCGTACTGCTGCCCCGGGGCCACCGGGAGTCGGACGGTCCGCTGCCGGTGCTGCTCGACCCGTACGGCGGTCCGCACGGGCAGCGGGTGCTCGCCGCGCAGAACGCCCATCTGACCTCGCAGTGGTTCGCCGACCAGGGGTTCGCGGTCCTCGTCGCGGACGGCCGGGGCACCCCCGGCCGCTCCCCCGCCTGGGAGAAGGCCGTGCACCGGAATCTGCTGCTCACCCTGGACGACCAGGTCGAGGCGGTCCAGGAGCTGGCCGGGCGGTTCCCGTTCGACACCGGACGGGTGGCGATCCGCGGCTGGTCGTACGGCGGCTATCTCGCCGGGCTCGCGGTGCTGCGCCGCCCGGACGTCTTCCACGTGGGGGTCGCGGGCGCCCCGGTGACCGATCTGCGGCTCTACGACACCCACTACCAGGAGCGCTATCTCGGCACCCCGCAGGACGAGCCGGAGCTGTACGCGGCCCACTCGCTCGTGACGGACGACGGCCTGTCGGCCCCGGAGAACCCGGCCAGGCCCCTGATGATCATCCACGGGCTGGCCGACGACAACGTGGTGGTGGCCCACTCGCTGCGGCTGTCGGCGGCGCTGCTCGCGGCGGGCCGGCCGCACGAGGTGCTGCCGCTGACCGGGGTGACCCATATGACACCGCAGGAGCAGATCGCGGAGAACCTGCTGCTGCTCCAGGTCGACTTCCTGAAGCGGTCGTTGAACATGAAGTAGCTCCCGGCGACGCCGCGCCCAGAACCGCGCGCCCAGAACCGCGCGTCCAGGACTCCGCGCCCAGGACCGCGCGTCCGGGTCCCGGCGTCCAGAACCCCGGACATACGGGCAACCGGCCGGTGCTCCTGGAAGCCCCGGCCGGTTCACGGCACCCGCACGGCCGTACGTCATTCAGACTGACGGGTCCGTATATCGGAGACGGGTCGGCGAAGTTGCCTGCGTGTTAACGAAATTGATGTGTTTTATTCGCCTTCGTCCGGCTCCGTCGCGGTCGGTACGGTCCGCCGCTCCGCCGCGAAGTGGCACGCCGAGGGGTGCGTGGCGGGCCCGCCGTCGCCCCGGAAGACCTCCGGCACCGCCAGCTCCGGGACCTCCACGGCGCACCGCTCCCGCGCCTTCCAGCAGCGCGTACGGAACCGGCAGCCGGACGGCGGGTTCGCCGGGGACGGAACGTCACCCGAAAGAATGATCCGGTCGCGGCGCTCCCGCGCCGTGGGGTCGGGCAGCGGCACCGCCGAGAGCAGTGCCTGTGTGTAGGGGTGCGTCGGATGGTCGTAGATCTCCTCGTCCGAGCCGATCTCCGCCAGCCGGCCCAGGTACATCACGCCGACCCGGTCGGAGATGTGCCGGACGATCGACAGGTCGTGCGCGATGAAGAGGTACGAGAGTCCGAACTCGCTCTGCAGCTTCTCCATCAGGTTGATGACCTGTGCCTGGACGGAGACGTCGAGCGCCGAGACCGGCTCGTCCGCGACGATGATCTCGGGCTGGAGCGCGAGGCCGCGGGCGATGCCGATGCGCTGGCGCTGGCCGCCGGAGAACTGGTGCGGATAGCGGTTGATGTACTCCGGGTTGAGCCCGACCACGTCCAGCAGCTCCCGTACCCGGCGCCGCCGGTCGCCCTTGGGCGCCACCTCGGGGTGGATCTCGTACGGCTCGCCGATGATGTCGCCCACCGTCATCCGGGGGTTGAGCGAGGTGTACGGGTCCTGGAAGACCATCTGGATGTTGCGGCGCACCGCTTTGAGCGCGCGCCCCGACAGCCGGGTGATGTCCTCGCCCTTGTAGCGGATCACGCCGGAGGTGGGCCGTTCCAGGTTGACCAGCATCTTGGCCACGGTCGACTTGCCGCAGCCGGACTCCCCCACGATGCCCAGGGTCTCGCCCGGCGCCAGGTCGAAGGAGACCCCGTCGACCGCCTGGACCGCGCCGACCTGCTTGCGGAACAGGACGCCCCGGGTCAGCGGGAAGTGCTTGACCAGGTCCCGTACCTCCAGGACGGGTTCGGCGGCCGGGGCGGCCGGGGCGACACCGGCCGTCGCGGGCTCAGCCATCGCGGGTCTCCTTCCAGAAGAAGCAGGCGCTGCGGCGGCCCTCTCCGGCGTCGAACAGCGGCGGCACCTCGGTGCGGCAGATGTCCTGGGCCATCGGGCAGCGGGGGTTGAAGGCGCAGCCGGGCGGGATGCGCAGCAGGTTCGGCGGCAGGCCCTTGATCGCGTACAGCTCGCGGCCCTTCTGGTCCAGCCGCGGGATCGACTCCAGCAGCCCGCGGGTGTACGGGTGGGCGGGGGCCCGGTAGATGTCGTGCACGGGGGCGCTCTCCACGATCCGGCCCGCGTACATCACGGCGATCCGGTCGGCGACGTCGGCGACGACGCCGAGGTCGTGGGTGATCAGGATGAGCCCCATGTCCAGTTCGCGCCGGAGTTCGGCGAGCAGGTCCATGACCTGGGCCTGGACCGTCACGTCGAGTGCGGTGGTCGGCTCGTCGGCGATGATCAGGTCGGGCTCCAGGGCCAGCGCCATGGCGATCATGATGCGCTGGCGCATCCCGCCGGAGAACTGGTGCGGGTAGTCGTCCACCCGCTCCTTGGCGGCCGGGATCCGTACCCGGTCCATCAGCCCGACGGCCTCGGACCGCGCCCGTCCGCGGTTCATCCCCCGGTGGACGATGAACATCTCGCCGAGCTGGTTGCCCACGGTGAGTACGGGGTTGAGCGAGGAGAGCGCGTCCTGGAAGATCATCGCCATCTCGGCGCCGCGGATCCTGCGCCGCTGGTCCTCCTTGAGCCTGAGCAGGTCCCGGCCCTTGAAGAGCACTTCGCCGCCGGAGATCCGGCCGGGCGGCGAGTCGAGGATGCCCATGATCGCCTGGGCGGTGACGGACTTGCCGGAGCCGGACTCGCCCAGCACGGCGAGCGTCTCCCCGGCCGCGACCGAGTACGTCACGCCGTTGACGGCCCTGGCGACTCCCTCCCGGGTGTGGAACTCCACCTGGAGGTCGCGTACTTCGAGCAGCATGGACGCACTCCTCAGCGCAGCTTGGGGTCGAGGGCGTCGCGCACCGCGTCGCCGAGCATGATGAACGCGAGTACGGTCACGGCCAGCGCGCCGGCCGGCCAGAGCAGCATGTGCGGGGCGTTGCGGATGTACGGCGAGGCGTCCGAGATGTCGATCCCCCAGGAGACGGTGGGCGGTTTGAGGCCCACGCCGAGGTACGAGAGGGTCGCCTCCAGCGCGATGAAGGTGCCGAGCGCGATGGTCGCGACGACGATCACCGGCGCGATCGCGTTGGGCAGGACGTGCCGCAGCATCATCCGGGGGTTGGAGGCGCCGAGGGCCCGCGCGGCCTGCACGAAGTCGTTCTGCTTGATGGTGATGACGGAGCCGCGGGCGATGCGGGAGATCTGTGGCCAGCCGAGCAGCACCATGAAGCCGATCACCGGCCAGACGGTGGCGCTGGTGACCACGGAGAGCAGCACCAGACCGCCGAGGACCACCGGGATGCCGAAGAAGATGTCGGTGAGGCGGGAGAGGATCGCGTCCCAGAACCCGCCGAAGAACCCGGCGAGGCCGCCGAGGACGGAGCCGACGACGGCGACGCCGAGGCTGGCCAGCACACCGACCACCACCGAGGTCCTGGCGCCGTACACGGTGCGGGTGTAGACGTCGCAGCCCTGTCCGTTGAAGCCGAAGGGGTGGCCGGGCCGGGATCCCTCCTGGGCCTTGGCGAGGTCGCAGGAGAGCGGGTTGCCGCTCGCGATCAGCGACGGCCAGATGGAGATGATCACCAGGAAGACGATGATCAGTCCCGAGACGAGGAAGACCGGGTTGCGGCGCAGATCCCGCCAGGCGTCCGACCACAGGCTGCGCGGCCGGCCCGCGGGACCGCCGCCGCCGGGTCCTTCGGGGCCCTGTTCCAGGGTGATCCCTTCGCTGGTGGCGAGGTCCATCGCCCCGCCGGCGCCGGTCGACGCGATGGCCTCGTGGTCGCCGCCGGGGCGGGCCCCCTGTGGTTCAGGCATAGCGGATCCTCGGGTCGAGCACGGCGTAGAGGAGGTCGACCAGCAGGTTCGCCACGAGGAAGACGATGACGAGCACGGTCACGAAGCCGACGACGGTCTGGGTGTTCTGGCGCAGGATGCCCTGGTAGAGCTGGAAGCCGACGCCGTGGATGTTGAAGATCCGCTCGGTGACGATCGCCCCGCCCATCAGCGCGCCGATGTCCGTTCCGATGAAGGTGATCACCGGGATGAGCGAGTTGCGCAGCAGGTGCCGGGTGATCACCCGGTGGCGCGGCAGGCCCTTGGCGACGGCCGTGCGGACGTAGTCGGAGCGGACGTTCTCGGCGATCGAGGAGCGGGTCAGCCGGGTGACGTAGGCCAGGGAGACCGAGGCGAGTACCAGTCCGGGCAGGATCAGCTCGCCGAACGGCGCGGCGGAGGAGACCGAGGGCTCGATGACATGCCATGTGACGCCGAGCAGCAGCTGCGCGAGCAGGCCGGTGACGAAGGTCGGCACGGCGATGACCACCAGGGTCAGCAGCAGGACGGAGGTGTCGACGGGGCGGCCCCTGCGCAACCCCGTGACCACGCCGAAGACGATCCCGACGATGATCTCGAAGACGATGGCGACGATCGTCAGCCGGATGGTGATCGGGAAGGCGGTGGCCATCAGGTCGATGACCTTCTGGCCGTTGAAGGCGGTGCCGAAGTCCCCGGAGAAGACATGACCCATGTAGGTGAGGTATTGCTGCCAGACGGGCTTGTCGAGGCCGAAGTCCCCGCGCAGCTGGGCCTCGGTGGCCGGGTCGCACTGCCGGTCGCCGCAGAGGCCCGCGATGGGGTCGCCCATCACGTTGACCATGAGGAAGATCAGCAGGGTGGCGCCGATGAAGACCGGGATCATCTGCAGCAGGCGCCGGATCACATAACGTCCCATGAACGGCTCCGGGGGTCGTGGTGGCGGGAGCGCCGGACCCGTAGGGCCCTGGGGTGCGCGGGCCTCAGCTGACCTTGATCTCGTTGTAGACGGGGACGCTGAACGGGTTCAGCTCGACGTGGCTGACCCGGTCGGAGTAGCCGGCGCTGCCGTTCTGGTACCAGAGCGGGATGGCCGCCATCTGGTCCCGGACGACCTCCTCGGCCTGCTGGAACTTGCTGATCGCCGTCTTGGTGTCGGTGTCGGCGTTGGCCTCGTCGACCAGCTTGTCGAAGCGGGGGTCGCTCCACTTGCCGTCGTTGGAAGAGGCGTTGGTGTAGTAGAGCGGCTGGAGGAAGTTCTGGATGAGCGGGTAGTCCATCTGCCAGCCCGCCCGGAAGGGGCCGGTGAGCTTCTTCTGGCCGATCTGGTTGCGGAAGTCGGCGAAGGTGCCCACGGGGCTGCCCACGCACGCCTTGTCGTTGCCGATCGTGTTGTTGATGCTGTTGCAGACGGCGTCGACCCACTCCTTGTGGGAGCCGGTGTCGGCGTTGTACGTGATCTTGAGCCGGCCGCCGGGGATGCCGCCGCCCTCGCTGATCAGCTTCTTCGCGGCGGCCGGGTCGTATGCGCACGCCTTGCCGCAGAGCCCCGCCCGGTAGCCGCCGCTCGCGCCGAGGACCGGGGAGGTCCAGTCGGTGGCGGGGGTGCGGGTCTTCTGGAAGATGGTCTCGGTGATCTGCTTGCGGTTGATCGCCATGGAGAGCCCGGTGCGGACCTTGGCGGCCTGCGGGGTGTTCCACGCCTTGTCGTAGTACGGGAAGGCGAGCGTCTGGATGATTCCGGCCGGGGTGTTGATGTAACGGCCGTTCAGGTCGGCCTTGGCGTTCTTCAGCTGGGCGGCGGGAACGTCGTCGACGAGGTCGAGGTTGCCCGCGACCAGATCCGTGTACGCGGTGTTGTTGTCGGTGTAGACCTTCAGGTCGACGCCGCCGTTGACGGCCTTGTCGGGCCCGGGGTAAGCCTTCCAGGTGCGCAGCGACATCTGCGAGCCCTTGGCGTAGCTCCGGACGGTGTACGGGCCGTTGCCGACGGGCTTGGCGAGCCAGGCCGCGTGCTGGTCGAAGAATGCCCGGGGCAGTGGCGCGAAGGCCGCGTATCCGAGGGTGTCGGGCCAGGTGGAGAAGCGCTGCGACAGCTTGACGGTGAAGGTCCGGGGGCCGGTGACCCGGAGCCCGGAGAGCGTCTGCGCGGTGGGCTGTCCTGAGTCCGGGTGGACCTTGTCGTAGCCGTCGATGTACTGGAAGAAGTAGGCGTTCTTCTGGTTGTTCTTCAGGTTGGCGCCGTAGTTCCACGCGTCCACGAAGGACTTCGCGGTGACCTTCTCGCCGTCGCTGAAGGTCCAGCCCTGCTTGACGGTGACGGTGAAGTGGGTCGAGTCCTTGGTGTCGATCTTCTCGGCGAGCGCGTCCTCGGCCTTGCCGGTCTTCGGGTTGTACCGCTTCAGCCCCCGGAAGATCATGTCGAGGACCTTGCCGCCCTGGACCTCGTTGGTGTTGGCGGGCTCCAGCGGGTTCTGCGGATCGCCCCACGACGAACGCACCACACCATCGGCACCTCCACCCCCGCTGCCGCCGCCGCTGCCCCCGCCACCGCAGCCGGTGGCCGCCAGGGCGACGGCCACCGCGCATGCGGCCCACTTGGCGTGCGTAGCTCCACGCATGAAGTGCCTCCTCGAAGTGCATGTGGCTCTGTCTCAACATGCATTCGATCGACAAGGTCCGCGCGTTCAGCCCAGCGGTACGACCATAAGTTCACTCATATGCAGCCGTCGGGCGGCCACCCGACCGGCGGGTCCTGGCGCGGCGGCACAGCGAAACGGGCGGTGCCGGGACCCGGGGTCCCGACACCGCCCGCTCGCCCGGCCGACGCGGTGGTCACGCCGCGTGGACGACGTCCTTCTCCTCGGCGAAGTGGCACGCCGACTCGTGCGCGGCCTGGCTGTCGGAGCCTTTGAAGCGCTCGGGAATCGCCAGCAGCGGCACGTCCGTGGCGCACCGGTCCTGCGCTTTCCAGCACCGGGTGCGGAAGCGGCAGCCGGACGGCGGATTGGCCGGTGAGGGGACGTCGCCGCTGAGGATGATCCGCTCGCGGCCTTCGCGGGCGTCCGGGTCGGGCACGGGGACCGCCGACAGCAGTGCCTGTGTGTAGGGGTGCGTCGGGTGGTCGTAGATCTGGGTGTCCGTACCGATCTCGGCCATCTTGCCCAGGTACATCACGCCGACCCGGTCGGAGATGTGCCGGACGATCGACAGGTCGTGCGCGATGAAGATGTACGAGAGGTTGAACTCGTCCTGGAGCTTCTCCATCAGGTTGATCACCTGGGCCTGGACGGAGACGTCCAGGGCGGAGACCGGCTCGTCGCAGATGATGATCTCGGGGTTGAGCGCGAGGCCGCGGGCGATGCCGATGCGCTGGCGCTGGCCGCCGGAGAACTGGTGCGGGTAGCGGTTGATGTACTCCGGGTTGAGGCCGACGACGTCCAGCAGCTCCTGGACCTTGCGCCGCCGCTCGCCCTTGGGCGCCGAGTCCGGGTGGATGTCGAAGGTCTCGCCGATGATGTCACCGACGGTCATCCGGGGGTTGAGCGAGGTGTACGGGTCCTGGAACACCATCTGGATGTTGCGGCGCACCGCCTTCAGCGCGCGCCCGGACAGCTTGGTGATGTCCTGGCCCTTGAAGAAGACCTCGCCGGCCGTCGCCGTCTCCAGCATCATCAGCAGCTTGGCGACCGTGGACTTGCCACAGCCGGACTCGCCGACGATACCGAGGGTCTCGCCCTGGTAGAGGTCGAACGAGATCCCGTCCACGGCCTTGACCGCGCCCACCTGCCTCTTGAAGAGGATTCCCTGGGTGAGCGGGAAGTGCTTGACGAGGTTGCGGACCTGGAGGATCGGCTCGCCCCGCTCGACCGGCGCCTCGATCGCGGCGACGGAGGCGGATTCGCTGCCCGCGTCGACCACGTCGACCTCGGTGACGTTGGGGGTGGCGTCCACGGCCTCGCCACTCTTCCTCGGCTCAGCCATGAATCGTCTCCTTCCAGAAGTGGCACGCGCTGCCGCGGCCCGGCAGCGCGGCGCCGTCCGCCTCGGTGACCTGGTGCAGCACCGGGGTGTCCGTACGGCAGACGTCCTGGGCCACCGGGCAGCGCGGGTTGAAGGCGCAGCCGGACGGGATGCGGGTGAGGTTGGGCGGCAGGCCCTTGATCGCGTACAGCTCCTGGCCCTTCTGGTCCAGGCGCGGGATCGAGTCGAGCAGCCCCCGGGTGTACGGGTGCGAGGGGCGCTTGTACAGCTCGCGGACGGGTGCGGTCTCGACGATCCGGCCCGCGTACATCACGGCGATCTTGTCCGCGACGTCGGCGACGACGCCGAGGTCGTGGGTGATCAGGATGAGCCCCATGTTGTACTCGCGCTGCAGCTCCGCGAGCAGGTCCATGACCTGGGCCTGGACCGTCACGTCGAGCGCGGTGGTCGGCTCGTCGGCGATGATCAGGTCGGGCTCCAGGGCCAGCGCCATGGCGATCATGATGCGCTGGCGCATCCCGCCGGAGAACTGGTGCGGGTAGTCGTTGACCCGCTCCTTCGCCGCCGGAATGCGCACCCGCTCCATCAGTTCGATGGACTTGGCCTTGGCGCCCTTCTTGGAGAGGCCCTGGTGGACCCGGAACATCTCGCCGAGCTGGTAGCCGACGGAGAGCACGGGGTTGAGCGAGGAGAGCGCGTCCTGGAAGATCATGGCGATCTTCTGGCCGCGGATGAGCCGGCGCTCCTCCTTGCCCATCTTGAGCATGTCCTGCCCGCGGAAGAGGATCTCTCCCTGCGGGATACGGCCGGGCGGCATGTCCAGGATGCCCATGATCGCCTGGGCGGTCACGGACTTGCCGGAGCCGGACTCGCCGAGCACGGCGAGCGTCTCCCCGGCGGCGACGCTGTAGTTGACGCCGTTGACCGCCTTGGCCACGCCGTCCCGGGTGTGGAACTCCACGTGCAGGTCGCGGACTTCGAGCAGCGTGCCGCCGTTCTCGTTCGCGCCGTGCGGCGAGGGGGCGTCCGCCGTGATGTCGGTGATGGTCATGTGAGCCTCCCTCAGCGCAGTTTGGGGTCGAGGGCGTTGCGTACCGCATCGCCGAGCATGATGAACGCGAGCACGGTGATCGACACCATGATGGACGGGATGATCAGCACGAACGCGGCGTTGCGCAGCTGTTCCTGGCCGGAGGAGATGTCGACACCCCACGAGACCGCCGGTTCGGCGAGGCCGATGCCCAGGAAGGACAGGGTGGCCTCGGAGCCGATGTAACCGCCGAGCGAGATGGTCGCGACGACGATCACCGGGGCGATCGCGTTGGGCAGGATGTGGCGGAGCAGGATACGGCTGGTCGAGGCGCCCAGCGCCTTGGCCGCCATCACGTAGTCGGCCTGCTTGATGGTCAGCACCGAACCGCGGGCGACACGGGCGATCTGCGTCCAGCCGAGGAAGGCCAGCGCGAGGATCACGACCCAGACCGAGCGCTCCTCGAAGGAGGTCAGGACGACCATCGCGCCCAGGGTGAAGGGGACGGCGAAGAAGATGTCCGTGACCCGGGAGAGCAGCGTGTCGATCAGGCCGCCGAAGTAGCCGGCGATCATGCCGGTGGCGGTGCCGATCACCGTGACGAGCGCGGTGACGACGAGGGCGACGAGGATCGAGTTGCGGGCGCCGTGGATGACGCGCGCGTAGATCGAGCGCCCCTGGACGTCGTAGCCGAACCAGTCCTCCTTGAAGACATGGCTCCAGTTCGGCTTCTGGAGGTAGTGGTTGGCGAGGTCCGCGTAGCGCGGGTCGGCGCCGGTGAACAGCTGCGGGAAGGCCGCCATCACCACCAGGATCGTGATGAGGATGGCGGAGGCCACGAAGAGCGGGTTGCGCCGCAGGTCGTGCCAGGCGTCGGACCAGAGGCTGCGGGCCTTCTCCGGCTTCGTGCTCGCCGCCATGGTGGCGGCGGTCGGGCCGGGCACCGCGGCGGTGCCGTCCTTGGTGGTCTCGGTGTCCTTGAGTGTCTCAGGCATAACGGATCCTCGGGTCCAGGACCGCGTACAGCAGGTCGACGAGAAGGCTGGCGACGAGATAGACGACCACGATCAGGGTGACGATGCCGACGACCGTGGCACCCTCGCGCTGCTTGAGCGCGCCGAACACGCTCCAGCCGACGCCCTTGACGTTGAAGATGCCCTCGGTCACGACCGCGCCGCCCATGAGGGCGCCGATGTCGGTGCCGAGGTAGGTCACCACAGGGATCATGGAGTTGCGCAGCAGGTGGACGCCGATGATGCGGCGGCGCGGCAGCCCCTTGGCGGTCGCGGTGCGCATGTAGTCGGCGCGCAGGTTCTCCGCGATCGAGGTGCGGGTCAGCCGGGCGACATAGGCCAGGGAGAGCGAGCCGAGTACGACGGCCGGCAGGAACAGTTCGTTCCAGTTGGCCTCGCCGCTCACGTTCGGCTGCACCCAGCCGAGCTGGAAGGCGAAGAAGTACTGGCCGAGGAAGCCCAGTACGAAGGACGGGACCGAGATCAGCAGGAGCGTCACCATGAGCAGGACGCGGTCCCGGGCCGAGTCGGCCTTCATTCCCGCGAAGATACCCATGGAGATGCCGACGACCGTCGTGAAGGCGAACGCGAAGAACGTCAGCCGGGCCGTGATCGGGAACGCGTCGGCGATGATGTCGGCGACGGGCTGACCGCTGGCGATCTGGGTGCCGAAGTCGCCGTGCAGCAGGCCGGTCAGATAGTTCCAGTACTGGTGCCAGAGCGGCAGGTCGAGACCGAGGTCCTTCTTCATCGCCGCGATCTGTGCCGGGTCCACCGCCTGCTCCCCCGCGAGCGCGCGGACAGGGTCACCGGGCAACGCGTACATCATGCAGAAGACCAGCAGGGTTGCCCCGATGAAGACCGGGATCATCTGGAGCAGTCGCCTCGCGACATATCGCCCCATGTGTGCCTCCGATTGAACTACAGAGCCCGAGGCCGCTTCCCCGGTACGGAAGGGAAGCGGCCCCGGGGTCTACCGCCCCGTCGGGGGCGGCTGATGACCGAGTGGGGGGGGGGAGGGCCCGGGGGCCCGCTACTTGACCGTGACGTCGGTGAGGACGTAGTCACCGTGGAAGTCGATGGCCACGTTGTCGACGGCCTTCGAGTAGCCGCCGTTGGTCTTGTACTCCCACAGCGGGATCGACGGCATCTTCTCCAGGAGGACCTTCTCGGCCTCCTGGTACGCCTTGATCGAGTCATCCAGCGACGTGGCGTTGTCGCCCTTCTTGAAGTCGGCGTCGACCTCCTTGTCGGAGAAGAAGCCGGTGTTGGCCTCGGCGCCGGTGGCGAACAGCTCCTTCATGAAGTTGACGTTCACCGGGTAGTCGGCGACCCATCCGCCGCGGTACATCGACTTGACCTGCTTGGCGTCACGCGCCTCCAGGTCGGTCTGGAAGTCCGGCTTGGCGTCCGGGACGCAGTCCACCCCGGTGGCGTTGCGGATGGACTCGCAGACCGCGGTCACCCACTCCTTGTGGCCACCGTCGGCGTTGTACTGGATCCAGATCTTGTTGCCGGGCACGCCGCCGTTGTCGGCGACGAGCTTCTTCGCCTTCGCGGGGTCGAACGTGAAGACGTCCGTGTTCAGGTTCTGGTGGCCCGCGACGCCCGGCGGGGTGAAGCTGGTGGCCGGGTTACGGGTGCCGTTGAGGACCTTCTCGGTGATCGTCTTGCGGTCGATCCCCATCGACAGGCCCTGGATGACCTTGGGGTTGATGCCCTTGAACGTCTTCGAGTAGAAGACCGGCACGATGCTCTGGATGCCGGCCCACGGCTCGTCGATCACCCGGTCGCCGAGGTCCTGCTTGTACTTCGGCAGGTCCTTCGGGCCGACCTGCTTGACCAGGTCCAGGTTGCCGGAGAGCAGGTCCTGGTACGCGGCCTCGACGGTCGCGTAGTTCTTGAAAAGGATGCCCTTGTTCTTGGCCTTGTCCGGACCCGTGTAGTCAGGGTTGGCCTTGACCTGGATGAGCTTCTTGTGGTCCCACTTCTGGAAGATGTAGGGACCGTTGCCGACCGGGGCCTGGCCGAACGCCTTGGGGTCCTTGTAGAAGACCTCGGGCAGCGGGGCGAAGGTGTAGTAGCCGAGCTTGTACTCGAAGTACGGGACCGGCGCGGTGAGGTCGATGGTGAAGGTGTTGTCGTCGACGACCTTCAGACCCTTCATCGTCTCGGCCTTCGCGGCGCCCTTGTCCGGGTGCACCTCGGAGTAGCCGTCGATGTCGGAGAACCAGAAGGAGTTCTGCATCTTGTTGTCGACGTTGGAGTACCAGTTCCACGCCTTGACGTAGGTCTCGGCGGTGACCGGGGTCCCGTCGTGGAACTTCCAGCCCGGCTTGAGCTTGACCGTCCAGGTCTTGGAGTCCTTGGTCGTCACCGACTCCGCGTTCGTGTAGACGATGCCGCCGTCCTTGTCGAAGGTCAGCAGCTGGGTGAAGAGCGACCGGATGACGTTGGCGCCCACCGACTCGTTCGTGTCGGCCGGGATCAGCGGCTTCTGCGGCTCTCCGTTGTCCATGGAGATGTAGCCCGCGGGCTTACCCTTCTCCTTCGAAGCCGAGTCGTCGCTGTCGCTCCCGCCGCCACAGGCTGTGGCCGAAAGGGCCACAACGATCGCGCCGACTACCCACTTGGCGCTCTTGCCACCACGCATGGGTTCCTCCTCATGAGTCCACTAGTCACAACAAGAAGGGCACATCTACGCGCGCAGACACCCCTGTCGGCGCGCGATCCAATGCCCTGAGTGTGCTCGTGAGTCCGGCGCGCCCCACAGCGCATGACCCATTGACCCGAGCTCAATGGCCAACTATTAAGTACGACCGGGCCGTAAACCACACTTAAAGTGTCTCGTTTTGGCAACATGACACGCCGCCCCCGCCCGAAATACGGACAAAGCGAGCGCAGACAGACACCCGCGAAACGGACCGTTAACACATGTTCCGGAGACTCGTGTTCGAAATCCGGACACATGGCGGAGAAAAATCGGTTGCGCGGAGTCATTGACTTCGACCGAAAGACGCTCCGGCCATCCCGCGCCGCCCTCGCGAAAGGCCCGGCCCGCTCCTCCCCCGGCGCGTACGGGGAGGAGCGGGCCGGGCCGTGGTCCCTCGGCGCGGCGGCGCCGGAGGGTCAGCCGTGCTTGGCGCGGGAGGCGGCGCGGCCGCGGAGCTTCTGGTCGAGGACGACCTTGCGGATACGGACGGTCGCCGGGGTCACCTCGATGCACTCGTCGTCGCGGCAGAACTCCAGGGACTGCTCCAGCGACAGCTTCCTGGCCGGCACCACGTTCTCCGTGGTGTCGGCGGAGGCCGCGCGCATGTTGGTGAGCTTCTTCTCCTTGGTGATGTTCACGTCCATGTCGTCGGCGCGCGAGTTCTCGCCGACGATCATGCCCTCGTAGACCTCGGTGCCTGCCTCGGTGAAGATGACACCGCGCTCCTGCAGGTTGACCATGGCGAACGGCGTGACCGAGCCCGACCGGTCCGCGACGAGCGAGCCGTTGTGGCGGGTGCGCAGCTCGCCGAACCACGGCTCGTGGCCCTCGAAGATGGAGTGCGCGATGCCGGTGCCGCGGGTCTGGGTCAGGAACTCCGTACGGAAACCGATCAGGCCGCGTGACGGGACGATCCACTCCATGCGGATCCAGCCCGAGCCGTGGTTGGTCATCGTCTCCATGCGGCCCTTGCGGGTCGCCATCAGCTGGGTGATGGCGCCGAGGTGCTCCTCGGGCGAGTCGATGGTCATGCGCTCGATCGGCTCGTGCGTCTTGCCGTCGACCTGCTTGGTGACGACCTCCGGCTTGCCGACGGTCAGCTCGAAGCCCTCGCGGCGCATCTGCTCGACCAGGATGGCCAGCGCCAGCTCACCGCGGCCCTGCACCTCCCAGGCGTCGGGGCGCTCGGTGTCCAGGACGCGCAGCGAGACGTTACCGATCAGCTCACGGTCGAGCCGGTCCTTGACCTGGCGGGCGGTGACCTTGTGGCCCTTGCCGCCCTTGCCGACCAGCGGCGAGGTGTTGGTGCCGATGGTCATCGAGATCGCCGGCTCGTCGACAGTGATCAGCGGCAGCGCGATCGGGTTCTCCGGGTCGGCCAGGGTCTCGCCGATCATGATGTCCGGGATACCGGCGATGGCGCAGATGTCGCCGGGGCCGGCCTTCTCGGCCGGCTTGCGGGTGAGCGCCTCGGTCATCAGCAGCTCGGTGATCCGGACGTTGGACTTGGTGCCGTCACGCTTGATCCAGGTGACGGTCTGCCCCTTCTTCAGCTCGCCCTGCTCGACGCGGCAGAGCGCGATACGGCCGAGGAAGTTGTCGGCGTCCAGGTTGGTGACATGGGCCTGGAGCGGCGCGTCCTGGTCGAACTCCGGAGCCGGGACATGGCTCAGGATCGTGTTGAAGAACGGCTCCAGGTTCTCGCTGTCCGCCGGGACCGTGCCGTCCTCCGGCTTGGTCAGCGAGGCGATGCCGTCCCGGGCGCAGGCGTAGACGATCGGGAACTCGATCTGCTCCTCGGTCGCGTCCAGGTCCAGGAAGAGGTCGTACGTCTCGTCGACGACCTCGGCGATCCGGGAGTCGGGGCGGTCGGTCTTGTTGATGCAGAGGATGACCGGCATCTTCGCCTGGAGCGCCTTGCGGAGCACGAAGCGGGTCTGCGGAAGCGGGCCTTCCGAGGCGTCCACCAGCAGCACGACCGCGTCCACCATCGACAGGCCGCGTTCGACCTCGCCACCGAAGTCGGCGTGGCCGGGGGTGTCGATGATGTTGATCGTGATCGGGTCGCCACCGGTCTTGGGGTGGTACTTCACGGCCGTGTTCTTGGCCAGGATCGTGATGCCCTTCTCACGCTCCAGGTCGTTCGAGTCCATCATCCGGTCGTCGAGGTGCTCAGCGGCGTGCGCGGCGAAGGCGCCGGCCTGCTTCAGCATGGCGTCGACCAGAGTGGTCTTGCCATGGTCGACGTGGGCGACGATGGCGACGTTACGGATGTCGTGGCGCGTGGGCATGCTGGCTGGCGCTTCTCTCGATCGTGGGTGCGGCGTTGTTTTCCTCGTACGCCCGCCGGGCGGAGCGGCCACGGCTCGTCCCATCGTACGGGGCTGAGGCGTCGGGGGCTTCCCGGCCCGATCGGAGAGGCACGCGTCACGCGGTGCGGGGCGGTGACGGGTGGGTGGGGTGGTGGGGTGGAGACGCCCGGGTCGTGGACAGATACGAGCTTGCCCGCCGGACGGGCCGGCGGGCAAGTCGCTTGATGGGTTTTTGAGCTTGCGAAGCGCGGTTGACCTGCCTTTTCCTCTCCGGTTACGGATCCGTCCGCGAAGCCTTCGCTTCCTCTTCGCCCGTTCTTCTCACTTCTTCTCCGGCTCCCGCAGGTCCGGGCCGGAGGCGCCGGCCTTCCGGTAGCCGATGTCCTGGTAGCGCGGTGTCTCGAAGCCGAAGGCTCCCGCGTTCCGCAGCGCCGGCCTGGTCGCCACCAGCTGCGGGCGCTGGTAGAGGGGGATGGAGCCCGCGGCGGCCCAGATCCGGGCGTCGGCCTGCCTGACCAGGTCGCGGGCCTTGCCCTCGTCCAGCTCGGAGGCCGCGTGCTCGAAGAGCTGGTCGATGTGGTTCGTACCGACCCGCGTGTAGTTCTGCTCCACCAGCAGCGATCCGTCACTGGCGGGCACGGGCTTGGCGTAGATCGGCCGTCCGTCGGTGGCCGGGTAGGCGGTGGCGGGCCAGGAGTAGAGGGCCAGGTCGTAGTCGCCCGAGGCGATGTGGTCCTTGAAGTAGCTGTCGTCGGCGACCTTGGTGACATCCGTACGGATACCGATGCGCTGCAGCATCCGCGAGATGCGCTCGCCGACGGCGCGCAGCGACTCGCCGCCCTCCCCGGCGGGCAGGACGAAGCGGAGGGTGAGCGGTTTGCCGTCCTTGCCGAGCGGGCCGCCCTGCGCGACGGCGTTTGGGGCGCCGGAGGCCGGGGCCGCGGTGCCGCGCGGGGCGTAGGCGCCCGCCATGCCGCCGGGCTTCTTGTCGTGGCTGTCCTGGGCGGCGTTCACCGTCTGGCCGCGGGACTCGGAGTCGTCGGCGCGGGCCGCCTGGTACAGCAGCGCCATGCCCTGGACAGCGGCGGTACGGGCGGGGGAGATGACGTGGGTGGCGGACTCGGGGCGCGGTCCCGCCTGGCGGGGCTTGTCGTCGCCGACGATGTACGTGCCCTCGTCGGACGCGGCGTCGGAGAGGGCGGCGGAGGCCGGGCGGGATCCCGAGTCGGGACCCGAGGCGGAGCCGGATCCGGAAGCGGAGGCTCCGCTCTTGTCCTGCGACTTCTCGTCCTTCTTGCCGTCCGCCGTCTCCGCCGCGGACTCCCCCTTCTTCTCCCCGGCCTTCGTGCCCTCCCCCGCGCTGCCGGCCTTGGTCCCGTCGCCCGCCTTCTTCTTCTCCCCGCCGCCGGGCGTCCAGCCCGCGTCCGCCAGCAGCGCCTGCGCCTCCTGCGTGTCCTGCTTGCCGAGCGCCCGGCTGCTGTCCGCGTACGCCTGCTGCCCGAGCAGCGCCAGATGGCTCCCCGGGGGCTTGGACGGCAGCCCCAGCGGTCCCAGCACGGTGTCGGCCAGCTCCTGGCGGTCCAGCGCGCGGGCCACGGCACGCCGTACCCGCTCATCGGCGAGCGGGCCCGACTCGCCGTTCAGGGCGAGCTGCGTGGAGGCGGGCTCCAGCGACTTGCGTACCGCGAAGCGGGCCAGCCCCTTCTGCTCCCCGGCGTACTTCTCGACGGCCTCGGCCTTCCGGGCCCTGACCTCCTGGGCCTCTTCGGCCTTCTCGTCGTCGGAGCCGTTGGCCTCGGCCCAGGAGCGGAGGGCCGAGGCCGGGGTGATCTCGGCGCCGGGGCCGTGCGTGAGCGGCCGCGAACCGCCCGACCCCTTGTCCTTGTGGGCCAGGGCGATACGTTTCGCCGCCCCGCTGTCGATATCCGCGATGTCGACCTTGCCCTCGGCGAGCGCCGCCGCGCGCTTGCCCCTGGCGACCGCCCTGAGCACGATCGAGTCGAGCTTGGCGGGCTCGCCCCACCAGCGGGGGTTGCGGACGAGCGCCGTCTCCTTGGCCTTCCGGTCCACCGTCTTGACCTGGAAGGGGCCGGCCGAGATCTTCAGGGCCTTGCGCGCCCCGTCGTTGAAGGCGTTCGGCGTCCCCGTCACGTCCTTGGGGTACAGGGGGCTGAAGAGGGACTTCCAGTCCGCGTACGGCTTGTTGAAGGTGACCCGGACCTCCAGGTTGTTCGCGCCGCGCTCGATCTTCTCGATCCGCTCGTACCCGGCGTTGCGCGCCGTCCAGTACGCGGAGTCCTTGCCGCGCAGCGCGCGCCACTGGGCGACGAAGTCCGGCGCGCCGATCTCGCGGCCGTCGCTCCAGACCGCCTTCTGGTTGAGCTTGTAGAGCACGACCTGCTTGGGCTCGCGCTCGACGATCTTCGCCGACTCCAGGTAGTCGGGGTTGGCCTGGGGCCGGCCTCTGCGGTCGAGCGTGAAGAGGGACGGCAGTACGGCTTCGGCGACCCGGCCGGTCGTGGCGTCCGCGTCGGCCTGGAACGCGTTGAGGGTGGCGGGCACGGAGTCGACCGCCCAGTGCACGGTGCCCCCCTGCTCGACCCACTTCCGCGCGGCGGGCGCGACATCGGGCGTCGCGGTGCCCTTGGGGCCTTCGTCGTCCTTGCCCGAGGTGCACGCGGACAGGACGGGCAGGGCGAGGACACCGGTGGTGAGGAGCGCGACGGAGCGGAGCGTTCGGGAGCATGTCCTCCCGCGCGGGCCGACGTGGGACATGGCTGTTACCTCTTCGTCCTGTTTGTGGAATTTAGAGATGATCACACCTATTGCCCACTCACTGAAGGTGACCGCACGCGAGCCGTGCCGCAGACACGGCGGTACGGCGCCGAACGCCACCCGTGCGGCTCAACGACGGCGCTCACGCCGGGCGCGCGCGGGGCGCCGGGCGCCCCTCGGGTCACCCGTACCTCCCGACGCGGCCTTCACAAGGCCGGTGTGACGCGCGACACTCACTGGCAGCAGAGAGCGCCCGGGAAATGACTCTGGGAATCCCCCGTAAGCCACCGTCGACCGATCGTGGAAATGAGGGCAACTCATGTCCCTGCAGGACGAAATGACAGCGGTCAGGCGTCGCCTGGACGATCTGGTCCGCACAGTCGAGCGGCTGGAGCGCGACCTCCCCGGCGCCGCCGGGAGCGAGCCGCCGGGCGCCGGGAGCGAGCCGCGCTCCGGTGCCCCCGCTCACGCGCAGGAGCTGGTCACCATCCCCGACACGCCGTACGACTCCACGCTGTGGACGGACTCGGACGACGAGGGCCTGGGCGTGCGCGACCGGCGCGCGCCGTAGGGCCCGTCCGGCGGACAGCCCCGGGCGCCCACCGCGCCGCGCCGCGCAGCACCGCAAGGGACCGCAACGGACCGCTACGGACCGAGGAGACGTCTTTGGCCACCGGAACCGAACCCCCACCGGCCCGCACGACCCGGCCGTCCGGTGGCACAGGTGTACACGGCGCCTCGCGCGCCGCCATCGCGGCACGCCACCTGCGGACCGACCGCTGGTGGCTGGCGCCCGCCGGGACCGCCGCCGGACTGCTCGCCTTCGTCGTCTACTCGACCTGGCGGGCCTTCTCCGGCAGCCACTACTACGCGGCCCCCTACGTCTCGCCGTTCTACTCGCCGTGTCTGGCGGAGAGCTGCGTGCCGATGCGGCACGGCCCCAACTGGGAGCTGTTCGGCGGCTGGTGGGGGCTGTCCCCCGCGCTGCTGATCCTGGTCTTCCCGCTGGGGTTCCGGCTGACCTGCTACTACTACCGCAAGGCGTACTACCGGGGCTTCTGGGCCTCGCCGCCCGCCTGCGCCGTCGCCGAGCCGCACGCGAAGTACACCGGCGAGACCCGCTTCCCGCTGATCCTCCAGAACGTCCACCGGTACTTCTTCTACGCGGCGCTGCTGGTCGCCTGCGTCCTGACGTACGACACGGTGCTGACCTTCCGGAACGCGGAGTACGCCTGGGGCCACGCGGGGCTCGGCTCGCTGATCTTCCTCGTCAACATCGTCCTCATCTGGGCGTACACAGTCTCCTGCCACTCCTGTCGGCACATCGTGGGCGGCCGACTGCGGCACTTCTCGAAACATCCGGTGCGCTACCGGCTGTGGAGCTGGGCCGGGCGGCTGAACGGCCGCCATATGCAGCTGGCCTGGGCCTCGCTGCTCTCCGTCGCCGCCTGCGACTTCTACGTCTATCTGCTCGCCACCGGGGCGTTCGCCGATCCGCGCCTGTTCTGACCCGGCCCGGCGACCCGTACCCCGTATCCGACCCGTACCCCCACGATCCGTACCTCCACGATCCGTACCCCATCCGATCCGCGCCGCTTCCGACCACCGGGGAGAGCATCCGACATGACGCAACTCGAACGCCGGCCCTGGGACGTCGTGGTGGTGGGCGCGGGAGGCGCCGGGCTGCGGGCCGCCGTCGAGGCCCGCGAGCGGGGCGCCCGTACGGCCGTCATCTGCAAGTCCCTCTTCGGCAAGGCCCATACGGTGATGGCCGAGGGCGGCATCGCCGCCTCCATGGGCAACGTGCACTCCGGCGACGACTGGCAGACCCACTTCCGCGACACCCTGCGCGGCGGAAAGTTCTTCAACCAGTGGCGGATGGCGGAGCTGCTGGCGCACGAGGCGCCCGACCGGGTCTGGGAGCTGGAGACCTGGGGCGCGCTCTTCGACCGCACCCCCGACGGCCGGATCTCCCAGCGCAACTTCGGCGGACACGAGTACCCCCGCCTCGCGCACGTCGGGGACCGCACCGGCCTGGAGCTGATCCGTACGCTCCAGCAGAAGATCGTCTCGCTCCAGCAGGAGGACTTCCGGGAGTACGGCGACCACGAGGCGCGGCTCAAGATCTACCAGGAGTGCACCGTCACCCGGCTGCTGAAGGACGGCGACCGCATCTCGGGGGCCTTCTGCTACGAGCGGGAGTCCGGCCGCTTCTTCGTCCTGGAAGCACCGGCCGTGGTGCTCGCCACCGGGGGCATCGGCAAGTCCTTCAAGGTGACGTCGAACTCCTGGGAGTACACGGGCGACGGGCACGCGCTGGCGCTGCTCGCGGGCGCGCCGCTGCTGAACATGGAGTTCGTGCAGTTCCACCCGACCGGGATGGCCTGGCCGCCCTCGGTCAAGGGCATCCTCGTCACCGAGTCCGTGCGCGGGGACGGCGGGGTGCTGCTCAACGCCGAGGGCCGACGGTTCATGTTCGACTACATCCCCGATGTCTTCAAGGAGAAGTACGCGGAGTCCGAGGAGGAGGGCGACCGCTGGTACGAGGACCCCGACCGCAACCGCAGGCCGCCAGAACTGCTCCCGCGCGACGAGGTGGCCCGCGCCATCAACTCCGAGGTGAAGGCGGGCCGGGGCTCCCCGCACGGCGGGGTCTTCCTCGACGTCTCGAAGCGGATGCCCGCCGAGGTGATCCGGCGGCGGCTGCCGTCGATGTACCACCAGTTCAAGGAGTTGGCGGACGTCGACATCACGGCGGAGGCGATGGAGGTCGGCCCGACCTGCCACTACGTGATGGGCGGTGTCGCCGTCGACTCGGACAGCGCCGCCGCGCCGGGGGTCGCGGGGCTGTACGCGGCGGGCGAGGTGGCGGGCGGTATGCACGGCTCCAACCGGCTGGGCGGGAACTCCCTCTCCGACCTGCTGGTCTTCGGGCGGCGGGCCGGGCTGCACGCGGCGGCGTACGCGGCCGGTCTGGCCGAGCGCCCGGTCCCGGACGAGGGCCAGATCGACGCGGCGGCGGCCGAGGCGCTGCGGCCGTTCGGCGCGGAGGAACGCGCGTCGGCCGACTCAGGACCCGGCACGGGACCCGGCACAGGACCCGGCACCGCGCGGCCGGGTCCTGAGAACCCGTACAGCGTCCATCAGGACCTGCAGCGCACGATGAACGACCTGGTCGGCATCATCAGGACCGGGGCCGAGATGGTCCAGGCGCTGGAGAAGCTGGCCGAGCTGCGGCTGCGGGCCGCGCGCGCCGGGGTCGAGGGACACCGGCAGTTCAACCCCGGCTGGCACCTCGCCCTCGACCTGCGGAACATGCTGCTGGTCAGCGAGTGCGTGGCGCGCGCGGCCCTGGAGCGCACGGAGAGCCGCGGCGGCCACACCAGGGAGGACCATCCCGCGATGGCCGCGGACTGGCGCCGGATCAATCTGTACTGCGGGCTCAGGGACAGTCCGGGCGGCCGGATCGCGCTGACCCGGCGGACCGCCGAACCCATCCGTCCGGACCTGCTCGCCCTGTTCGACAAGGCGGAGCTGGTCAAGTACCTCGCCGAAGAGGAGCTTCAGCATTGAACGCGAGCGCTTCCCCCTCCTACGAGGCGACGTTCCGGATCTGGCGGGGCGACGCGGACGGCGGAGAGCTGACGGACTACGGCGTCGAGGTGAACGACGGCGAGGTCGTGCTCGACGTCATCCACCGGATCCAGGCGACCCAGGCGGCGGATCTGGCGGTGCGCTGGAACTGCAAGGCGGGCAAGTGCGGTTCGTGCAGCGCGGAGGTCAACGGACGGCCCCGGCTGATGTGCATGACCCGGATGTCCGTCTTCTCCCGTGAGGAGACCGTCACCGTCACCCCGCTGCGCGCCTTCCCGGTGATCCGCGATCTGGTGACGGACGTGTCCTTCAACTACGCGAAGGCGCGCGAGGTCCCGTCCTTCGTCCCGCCGCCGGGGGTGGCGGCGGGTGAGTACCGGATGCGGCAGATCGATGTGGAGCGCTCGCAGGAGTTCCGCAAGTGCATCGAGTGCTTCCTGTGCCAGGACACCTGCCATGTGGTGCGGGACCACGAGGAGAACAAGACGGCGTTCGCCGGTCCGCGCTTCCTGATGCGGGTGGCCGAGCTGGACATGCACCCGCTGGACGCGGCCGGGGAGTCGGGAATCGACCGCGCGAGGGCCGCGCAGGACGAGCACGGGCTCGGCTACTGCAACATCACCAAGTGCTGCACGGAGGTCTGCCCCGAGCACATCAGGATCACGGACAACGCGCTGATCCCGCTCAAGGAGCGGGCGGTGGACCGCAAGTACGACCCGCTGGTGTGGCTGGGCAGCAAAATCGGGCGGCGGCGCGGCTGACACCCCAGGGGGTCCGCCCGTCCCCGTTCCCCTACGCGGACGCGGACGGCGCGCGGCGGCGGGCGGCGGACGGCGGCGGGCGGACCCGGGGCGCGGACCGCGCGTCAGCCGAGGAGCTTGAGGATCGCCTCGGTCGTGTCGGTCTCGCCGAGCGCCGGGAAGATCTTCCCCGTCGAGTTGTCGTGCACGCCCTGGTCCATGTCGGTGACCGCGTCGGTGGCGATGGTGACGTGGTAGCCGTGCTCGTGGGCGGCGCGGGCCGTGGCCTCGACGCCCTTGCTGGTGGCGATGCCGACCACCACGACCTGGGTGACGCCCCTGCGGCGGAGCTGGAGGTCGAGGTCGGTGGCGTGGAAGGCGCCGAACGTGTGCTTGGTGACGACGATGTCGCTGTCCGTCTGCCCCAGTTCGGGCGCGAAGTCGGCCCAGTCGGCGGCGGGCCGGCCGCCGCCGCGCACGGGCTCCTCGGTACGGCCCGGTGCCCGGCCGGTGACCCGTACGAGCACGACGGGCAGCTCCTTCGCCCGGAAGGCGGCGGCGAGTTCGGCCGCGCGCTCCACGACGCCGTCGGCGGGGTGGACGGTGGGCAGTCCGACGATGCCCTTCTGGAGGTCGACGACGACCAGGGCGGTCCTGGGGTCGAGTGTGGTGGCGGTCATGGTGGTGCTCCTTGCGGTGAGGGGGCGGTGCCGGGCGCTCAGGTGCGTGCGCCGCGAGTGGGGCGCAGGGCCCGGTCCGTGAGGGTCAGGAGGACGAGGAACACCCCGAGGAGGGCGCAGGCGCCCGCCATGAGGCGCAGTCCGCTGTCGCTCGCCCGCTGTCCGTAGGCGAGGGCGATCAGACTGGAGGCGGAGATGGCGCCGATGTACTGCGCGGTGCGCTGGAGTCCGGCGGCCGAGCCGATGGAGTCGGGCGGCGCGTGGGCCTGTACGGCGGCCTGGTTGCTGGTGCCGATCAGCCCCTGGGGCACGCCGAAGCAGACACCGGCGAGCAGCAGGACGGGCAGCGGGGTGGCGCCGCTGAAGAAGAACAGCAGGACGGCGCCGCCGGTCAGCGAGAGACAGCCGAGGGTCAGCGGGCCGCGTATCCCCTTGGTGCGGGCGCCGAGCAGTGAACAGACCAGCGCGGCCAGGGACATGGGCAGCATCAGCAGTCCGGTGTCGCCGGAGGAGAAGCCGCGGGCCTCCTCCAGCCACTGGGTGTAGCCGTACATCACGCAGTAAATCAGCAGATAGCTGGTGCCGTGCCGCAGATAGGTGCGGGCGAGCGGGCCGTTGGCCGCGATCATCCGCAGATCGATGAACGGCCGCGGCCTGCGCAGCTGCCACCAGGCGAGCAGCGCGGCCAGCGCGGCGAAGGGCGCGAGCAGCCACCACGCCGGGTGGGCGAGGTCGAGGAGGAAGAAGACGAGGAGCGTCAGGGCGGTGGCGAACAGCCCGATGCCGAGCGGGTCGAGCGACGTGCCGAGCGAGTCGGGGGCGGCGTCGGGGGCGGACCCGGAGGTCTGCTTCCTGGCCGGGTCGGCGGGGATCCAGAGCACGCCGACGACGAAGGCGAGCAGGGCGACGGGCAGGTTGACGGCGAAGATGCCGCGCCAGCCGACCAGCATCACCAGCACCCCGCCGAGGGTCGGCCCGACGGCCATGCAGCCGAGCGTGGCGAAGGAGAGCCGGGCCAGTACGGGGCGGGGCGCGGGCCGTCCGACCCGGCGGCCCTCGTCGCGCAGTACGGACATGGCGGCCGGATAGGCGGAGGACGTACCGATACCGAGGAGCAGCCGGGAGACGATCAGCCAGCCGAAGGAGGGTGCCGCCATGCCGATCAGCCCCGAGGCGAAGACGATCACCAGCCCGGCGAGGAATATCCGGCGCGCGCCGAGGGTGTCGGCGAGCTTGCCGAGGACGGGCTGGGCGACGGCGCTGGCGAGATAGAGCACGGAGATCAGCCACGCGGTGTCGGCGGCGCCGATCCCGAAGTGGTGCCCGATCGCCACCAGCGCGGTGGAGATCATGGTGGTGTTGAGCGGGTTGAGGACCGAGCCGAGGAGCAGCGGCGCGGTCAGCCGGGCGCTGAACCCGGGGACGGCCGGGGACGGGCCGACGGCCGGGGACTCGGGAGCCGCAGCCGCAGCCGGGGCCGGGGCCGGGGCCGGGAGCTGGACCGGCTCTCCGGCGGCGTCGGTGCCGGGGTCGGCGGGCGCCTGTGTTCCGACGCCCGTGCCACGCGTGGCACGGCCCGTCGGGCTATCGCCGGCCTCCGTCCGAGTCACCCCCTTCGACCAGCCGCTCCAGCAGCACCATGGCCTCGGCCAGCACACGGCGCTCCGGGGCGTCCAGCTCGCGGGCCATGACCTCGGTCAGCCAGCCCCGCTTGGCGGCGCGCAGTTCGGCGAGCGTGGTCAGGCCGGTGCGGGAGGCCGACACGACGGACTGCCGGCCGTCGTCGGGGTCGGGCGTCCGCTCGATCATGCCCTGTTCCTCCAGGGCGCCCAGGGTCAGCCGCATGGACTGCGGGCGTACGTACTCGGCGCGGGCCAGGGCCGCCGTCGTGGCGGGGCCCTCCGCCTCCAGTCGCGCCAGAACGGTGCGCTGGGTGGGCGTGAGGCGGCTGTCGTGGCCCGCGGCCACCCGCATGCGCCGTGCCAGTCTGCCGACCACGGCGGTGACGTCGTCGGCGAGGCGCTCGGCGGTGGGCGCCTCCGCCGGGCCCACGGGCTGTTCGGTCATCCGGTCACCGTAGAAGATGGACAGGCAACCTTGCAAGGTTGCCTGTCTTCTCCCGTCCGGAAGACCCCCGTACCCGCCGTACGGTCCGGTCGCGCACCCCCTTATCGGGACATAATCTCCCGATTGTGATGACTTCCGCGCGCGGCACCCGGATCCGGATAGCCGGCCGGACCCTGCTCGCGCTGCTGGTCCTGGCGTGCTGGCCGGCGGGACCGGGTACGGAGGGCGCGCGGGCCGAGGGGCCGGTGACGCTCGGCAAGCAGGGGCGGATCACCGACAAGGCGGGTGCGCTCGGCGACGACCGGGCCGGGGCGGGCCGGGCACTCGACCGGCCGCACGCGCGCGACCGCGTCCGGCTGTCCGCGGGGGACGTACGCGGTCCGCACAGGGGCCCGGCCGACCAGGGCGCGGCGGCCAATCTCGTACTGCCCGTCGCCGTGGTGCTCGGCGCCGCGGGCGTCGCCGCCTACACGTACACCAAGCGCAAGCGGCGGATGGCGCGCCGCACGACACCGGGCGGCGGCCGGGGCGGGGGCCGGGGCGACGGCCGGGCCCGGTGAGAGCGTGCCCGCCCGGCCGGCTCCGCGCCGTCAGAACATGCTCAGCAGCTGCTCCGCCGTCGGCTCCGCCGCCGCCCGCCCGTCGGGCAGGGCGAGTTCGAACCAGACCGTCTTGCCGCGCGGCGTACGCCGCGAGCCCCACGCCGCGCTGAGCAGCCCGACCAGCTGGAGCCCCCGGCCGCCCTCGTCGGTGTCGCGCGCCCTGCGGCGCCTGGGCTGCACCAGGCCCGCGTCCCACACCTCGCAGACCAGGGTGCGGTCGCGCAGCAGCCGCAGCCTGATCTCGCCCTCGCCGTAGCGCAGGGCGTTGGTGACCAGCTCGCTGACGAGCAGTTCGACGGTGTCGACCAGGGGTTCGAGATCCCAGGCGAGCAATTGCGTCCGGGACAGCTCCCGGGCCCGGCCGACCGAGCGCGGTTCGCGCGGCAGCCGCCAGTCACCGACCGCCTCGGCGGGCAGTCCCTGGATACGGGCCATCAGCAGGGCGATGTCGTCCTCGCCGTGCGAGGTCTCCAGCGTGTTCAGCACGTGGTCGCAGACGTCCTCCAGGGGCCGGCCCTGGTTGGCGAGGGCCGCCCTGAGCGCGCCCAGCCCCTCGTCCAGCGGCTGCTCCCTGGACTCGACGAGACCGTCGGTGTACAGCGCGAGGAGCGCCCCCTCCGCCAGGTCCACCTCGACCTGCTCGAAGGGCTCCCCGCCGACCCCGAGCGGCATCCCCGGCGGTACGTCGAGCATCAGCGCGTCCTCGCCGGGTTCCACCACGGCGGGCGGCAGATGCCCGGCGTTGGCGAACGTGGCACGCCGGGTGACCGGGTCGTAGACCGCGTACACGCAGGTGGCGAGGTAGACCTCGGAGAGGTCCGCGTCGCGCGACTTGTGGGCGACGCGCGACGCCTGCTGCGCCCCGCTGGGGGTGCCGAGGCCGCGGGCGATCTCGTCCAGCGCGGAGAGCACCTCGGCGGGCTCCAGGTCGAGCAGCGCCAGGGTGCGTACGGCCGTACGGAGTTCGCCCATGGCGACCGCGGCGCGCAGACCGCGCCCCATCACGTCGCCCACGACCAGCGCGGTGCGGTGGCCCGGCAGCTCGATGACGTCGAACCAGTCGCCGCCGACCTCGGTGGCCGTGGTGCCCGGCAGATAGCGGCAGGCGATGTCGAGGCCCGCCGCCTCCGGGTCGCCGGGCGGCAGCAGGCTGCGCTGGAGGATCAGCGCGCGCTCGTGCTCCCGGCGGTAGAGGCGGGCGTTGTCGATACAGACGGCGGCGCGCGCGGCCAGCTCCACGGCCAGGAACCGGTCCCGCTCGCCGAACGGCTCGCTGCCCTTCGTACGGGAGAACTGGACCAGCCCGATGACGGTGTCGTGCGCGACCATCGGGACCGCGAAGCCGGACTGGACCAGGCCGCCCGGCTCGCCCGGAATGGTCTGCACCTGTCCGGTGCGCAGGGCGTTCGCGCTGAGCGAGCTGAACGGGAAGCGGTGGACGGCGCCGACGTCCGGCGGCACGTACCCCTCGTCGCCGCTGCCGACGGGGGCCGCCAGCGGCCCGTCGGAGACGGCGCTCGCGAAGCCGACCCGGCGCAGCCGGGCGCTGCCGCCGCCCGACCCGGCACCGGAGGACTCCCCGCGCCCCGGCGGTGCCTCCTCGCCGGTGAGCAGCGACTGGTACAGGTCGACGGAGGCCAGGTCGCAGAAGCCGGGCACGGCGACGTCGAGCAGTTCGCGGGCGGTGGTCTCCAGGTCCAGCGAGTTGCCGATCCGGGCGCTGGCCTCGTTGAGGAGCGCGAGGTTGCGCCGGGCGCTGGCGGCCTCCCGGGCGGCGGCGTGCCGGTGCGTCACATCGGTGCCGACCCCGGCGATACCGAGGACGCTCCCGGAGCCGCTGTGGACGCGGTAGAGGTTCAGCGACCAGTTGCGGCGCTCGTCGTCGGCCGGCCTGACGCCGACGATCGGCAGGTCGGTGACGGACTCCCCCGTCTCCAGGACCCGGCGCAGCGCGGCGGTGAGCCGGTCGGCCTCGGAGGGGGAGAGGTAGTCGTAGGCCGTACGGCCCCGGTGGTCGCCGACCCCGCCGCCGAAGACGGTGGCGAAGCGCTGGTTGGCGCGCTGCACTCTGAGGTCGGTGCCGAACAGGAGGAAACCGAAGGGAGATTGGCCGAAAATGGCCTGCGAAGAGGCCAGGTCGGTTTCGATCCGGCGCAGCGCGCGGACGTCCACGACGATGCAGAGCGCGGCCCGCTCGCCGCTCTCCGTCTCGCTGGGCATCACATAGACCTCGGCGAGCCCGGTCTCCCCGCTCTCGCCGGGCACCCGGAAGGGGAGCAGCCCCGTCCACTCCTTGCCGTCGAGGATCTCGCGCACCTTGCGGCGCCCGCGCGACCGCAGGTCGGCAGGCATGAGCACCTCAACGGGGTCCTTGCCCCTGACCTCGTGCGCGGCCACGCCGAACAGCTCGGCGGCCCGCTGGCTCCACTGATCGACCAGCCCATCGGGGCCGATCGAGAACGAAGCGGCCTTGATGTAGTCATAGATCGAGCCGGGCGGACTGCTCTGCCATACGACGTCGCCCGCCGCCCCAGATATCTCGCTCACGCGACCGTCCCCTCCAGCTCACGCACCGGACCGGCCTTGCCCGCAGTATTCAGCACTACGGCCCCGGCCGGCACGCCGTTCACGATCACAGCACAGTCTCGCTCTTTTTGAGCCGAGTCGGGCGTGATCGTTGTCCCTTCACACTTCTAACCAGAGAGGGGCAGCTCGAACCACACGGTCTTACCTGTCTTCCCACGTCGCGTCCCCCAACGACGTGCGGAACAGGCCACGAGGCGCAGCCCACGGCCCCGTTCGTCGTCGGGTCCCGGGGTGCGTTCGACGGGAAGGTCGGCGAGCGGGTCGGAGACCTCGACCAGCAGCGCGGGCGGTTCGGGCGGCTCGGGCGGCTCGACCGCACCGGCCGGTGCGGCGGCGGGCCCGCCGCCGATCGTCAGCCGCACTCCGATCGGCCCGGACGCGTACCGCAGGGAGTTGGTCATCAACTCGCTGACCAGCAGGACCGCCATCTCCGCCACCGCGACGGGCAGGCTACGGGCGCGCAGCGCCTCGCGCACGACATGGCGGGCGGTGCGCACGGCGTCGGGCTCGGCGGGGAAGGTCCACTCGGCGCACGCACCGCTCTCCGTGTCGATCAAGCCGACCACATCCCGGAACCGACGGGGGACCCGCGCCGTATGGGGCGGTAAAGGTCACATACCCGATAACCGGGACAATTACCGCCCCGGGGCGGGCAGCCGACGGGCGGCCTCGGCGACCGCCGGGCGGTCCTGGTCGAGCCAGTCCACCGTGTGGATCTCCTCGGGGCCGAGCCAGCGCAGTTCGTCGTGGTCCTCCAGCGGCCGGGGCTCGCCGGAGAGCAGCCGGACCGTCCAGACCTGGAGCACGAGGCCGGGCATCAGCGGCCACTCGCCGGGGATCCGCTCCACCGGCCGCGCCTCCACGCCGAGTTCCTCGCGCAGCTCGCGGACGAGGGCCTGCTCGGGCCGTTCGCCCGGCTCCAGCTTTCCGCCGGGCAGCTCCCAGCGCCCCGCCAGCTCGGGCGGCGCGCTCCGGCGGGCGGCCAGCAGCCGCCCCCGGTCGTACACCGCGCCCGCCACCACTACCCGATCAGTCATGCGCCGGAGCGTAACCGTCCGGCGGGCGCCCCCGCCGGACGGGTCCTACCGGACGGACGGACCGGCCCGCTCCACCGAGTAGAGCTGCTGGTGACCCCGCCCGTGCAGCGTGTCGGCCATCTTCTGTGCCTCGTCCTGTGTCGCGTACCGCCCGACGCGGTAGCGCGCACCATTGTCGTCCTGCCGTATCACCAGCCAGGGAAGCGCGGTCCCGCTCTCGTTCATCGCACTTCTCCCGCCGCCGGCCCGCATCTCTCCGATGATCCCCAGGAAACCGCAATACGCATATGCCCGAGCGTACGCCTGACCCTTACGGAGCGGTTATGTCTTTTCACGAAGAGGTACGCATCCGGCCAACAAAGCGCCGAAAAGAGGGGGGCGGAAACTCGCTGTTCACGCCCCCCGGCACCGTCGCACCCCGCGATCAGCCGTCCCGTACGCCCCGCCAAGTCCGTACGAGCGACGCGAAAACGGACATCCCACGCCCGGCCGACGACCGGCTCGGGATCACATGGGCGGACCAGAACGTCCGATACGAGTCACCTGACCGTGCGTCACCTGACGGAGAGGTGGTACGCGATGCGGTACCGGTCGGCGGGGATCACCACGTCCGCCGTCTCCACCGCCCGGCCGGAGGCGAAGTACGTCCGCTCCAGGACCATCACCACATGGCCGGGCACGCCGCCCAGCGCCATCAGCTCCTCCGCCAGCCCCGGACGCGCCCCGACCTCCTCCAGGACGTTGTCCACGACGATGTCGATGGCCGCCATCCGCTCGACCACCCCGCAGCCGCCGAGGGGCCCCTCCTCGGGGAGCATCACCGGGGTGCGCCCGGTGACCGTGAGGGGCTCCCAGGAGGTGGAGAGCATCATGGGCTCGCCCCCGTCCCGGAAGACGTAGCGCGTGCGCATCACGCGCTCCCCCGGCTCGATCCCGAGCCGCTCGGCGATCTCGGCGCTCGCCTCCTCCTGCTCGCTGCGCGACTCCCAGGTGCCCCGCGCTCCCGCCTCCGTCTGCTCCTGGCGGAACGGGCTGGAGCCGGACGGCGGCCGGTAGCCGGAGCGGGCGATACGGCGCGGCACGGGGCGCTCACGGACGTAGGTGCCGGAGCCGGAGCGGCCCTCGACGAGCCCCTCGGCCATCAGCACCTTGCGCGCCTCCAGCGCGACCGTGTCCGAGACGCCGTACTCCTCGCGGATACGGGCCTGCGAGGGCAGCCGGGCGTGCGGCGGCAAGGCACCATTGACGATCTTCTCGCGAAGGTCGCTCGCAACGCGCAGATAGGCGGGCTGCTCACCGAAGGCCACGGGCCACTCCCATCAGCTTGACAGACAGCAACAGCCTGGCAACCGTGGGTTCATCACCGCAAGCGTGGGCCAGGGTTTCACTCGAAGTGATGATCATGGGTTTACACAGTCACCCATGCTGTAACTGCTGCCATGCTGACGCCCATGACCACGACGTATCGATGCCCGGCCGACGGCGCCCGCGCACCCGTCGACGCGGCCCCCTGGTGCTGCCCCCGCTGCGGCGGTCCCTGGGATCTCGACTTCGACGCCGGTTCTGTACAGCTGGCCGCGCTGCCCCACCGGGTCGACTCGCTGTGGCGCTACGCGGAGGCGCTGCCGCTCGGCCCCCCGTCGGCGGGCCTCGGCGAGGGGCGCACCCCGCTCGTGGCGCTGACGCCCTCCGTGAGCGCGAAGCTCGACTTCCTCATGCCGACGCTCTCCTTCAAGGACCGGGGCGCCGTCATGCTCGTGGAGCTGGCGCGGCGCCTCGGGCCCGAGCGGGTACGCAGGGTGATCGCCGACAGCAGCGGCAACGCGGGGACGGCCGTCGCGGCGTACTGCGCGCGGGCCGGGCTGCCCTGCGTCGTCTACGTGCCGGAGGCCACCTCCCCGAAGAAGACCGAGCAGATCCGCGCCCACGGCGCCCGCCTGGAGCGCGTCGCGGGCGACCGCGAGGCCACCGCGCTGGCCGCCCGCGCCGCCGCGGACGAACCGGGCACCTTCTACGCGAGCCATGTCCACAACCCGTACTTCCTGCACGGTACGAAGACCTACGTCTACGAGCTGTGGGAGGAGTACGGGGGCCGGCTCCCCGAGACGCTCGCCCTACCGGTCGGCAACGGCACGCTGCTGCTCGGCGCCGCCCTCGCCGTCGCCGAGCTGTACGGAAACGGGCTCATCGGCGAGCGCCCCGCCCTGGTCGCCGTCCAGGCGGAGGCCGTCTCCCCGCTGGCGACGGCCTTCCACGCGGGCGCCGACGACCTCCCGCCGCGGCGGGAGACCGCGACCGCGACCGCGCCCACGCTGGCGGAGGGCATCGCCATCCCGCGCCCGCCGCGCGCCCGCCAGATCCTGCGCGCGGTCCGCGACTCCGGCGGCACCTTCCTGACCGTGACCGAGAACCAACTGCGCGCCGCGCAGCGGGACCTGGCCGCCCGCGGGCTCTTCGTGGAGCCGACGGGCGTCGCCTGCTGGGCGGCCATGAGCGGCTGGACGGACGGACCCGCGGTGGTGCCGCTGTGCGGCGCGGGCGCGAAGACCGGGCTGAGCGCCTGAGGCGCTCAGGAGGCCGGGCGGGAGGCCGGGCGGGAGGCCGGGCGCCGATCAGGGCGCCGGTGCGGGCTAAGGCCCTGGGCGCCCGGTCCCTGCCGCGCCGGAATCAGCCGTTCACCACGCGCGCCGCGCCCGGACCGCCGCGCCTCCGTTCGTACGGTCCTGAGCGTGAGCCTCCCGTGTACGCGCCTCCTCGCCCCGCTCGTCGTCGGCACGCTGCTCGCGGCGGCGCCACCGCCCCCGTACGACCGGCGCGGCGAGGACCCGGCGGAGCGGCCGGCCCACGCGACCGCCTGCGGAACGGAGTCCGGCCCCGGCGGGCCCGCCACCGCGACCCGGATCGACCCCGCCGACAGCCACCACGCGTACACCGGCAACGGCTACCTCGGCACCCGCGTGCCGCCCACCGGCGCCGGATACGCCGAGAGCGGCGCCGCCACCGGCTGGCCGCTGTTCACCCCGCGCTACGACGGCGCCTTCGTGGCCGGGCTGTACGCGCACGAGCCGGAGACGACTGCCGACCGCCAGGTCCTCGCCGCGCTGCCGGGCTGGACGGCGCTGAGCCTGCGCGTGGGTGACGAGACGTTCGGGGACGGGGAGGGCGGCCGGATCTCCCGCTACCGCCAGAGCCTGCTGGCGCACTGCGCGGTGGTCGTCACCAGCCTGCGCTGGACCACGTCAGAGGGGCGCGTCACCGATCTGACCTACGAGGTCCTCACCGACCGCTCCGACCCGCACACCGGCGCCGTACGGCTGCGCCTCACCCCGCGCTGGAGCGGCGAGGCGGCCGTGACGGGGGATCTCGACTGGCGCGGAGCGCGCCGGATCACCCGGACCGGCGAGGCGCGCACGCGGGACGGCGCCGTCGCCACCTTCCGTACCCGCGGCACGGAGACGACCGGCGCCCTCGCCTCGGTCCTGCGGTCGTCCCCGAGGGACGCGAAGGCCGGCAGGGACGCGAGGGACGGCAGCGATGGCAAGGACAGCAGCGATGGCAAGGACGGCAGGGACAGCAGGGACGGCAGCGTCGCGGGCGGCGCGTTCGCGGTGCGCGCGGACCGTACGTACACCGTCGAGAAGTACGTCGGCGTCGACACCGCCCTCACCTCCCCCGACCCGCGCGCCGCGGCCCTCGCGGCGGCCCGGCGCGCCGCCGCGCGCGGCTGGCAGCGGGTCTTCGCGGCGAACGCGGATGCCTGGGCGCCTCTGTGGGAGGGCGAGGTGGAGGTGGCGGGCGCCGGGCGGGAACAGGCCGAGCTGCGCGCGTGGCTGCGCGCCGCGCGGTACGGGCTGCTGACCGCCACCCGTCCCGGCGCCGCCGACAGCATCGCGCCGACCGGACTGAGCAGCGACAACTACGCGGGGCTCGTCTTCTGGGACGCCGAGGTCTTCCTGTACCCGGGGCTGCTGGCGACCCGGCCGGAGCTGGCGCGCTCCGTCGTCGAGTACCGCTACCGCACCCGCGCGGCGGCGGCGCGCAACGCCGCGAAGCTCGGCTTCAAGGGGCTGTTCTACCCGTGGACCAGCGGCGGCGAGGGCCGTCTCTGGTCGGAGTGCCAGAGCTGGAACCCGCCGCACTGCGTCACGCAGATCCATCTGCAGAGCGATATCGCGCTCGCCGTCTGGCAGTACTACCTGGCCACCGGCGACCGGGAGTGGCTGCGCGAGCGCGGCTGGCCGCTGCTGCGCGGGATCGCCGAGTTCTGGGCCTCGCGGGTGAGCGCCGACGCGGACGGCGGCTACTCGGTCAAGGAGGTGGCGGGCCCCGACGAGTACAGCAACGGGGTCACCGACGGGGTCTTCACCAACGCGGGCGCCGCGACCGTCCTGCGCCACGCGGCACGCGCCGCCGCGCTCGTCGGCGAGGAGGCGCCCGCCGCCTGGACGCGGATCGCCGACCGGCTCCGTATCCCCTACGACCCACGGCGCAAGGTCTACCTCCAGTACGCGGGGTACGACGGCGCGCGGATCAAACAGGCGGACGCCGTCCTGCTGACCTATCCGCTGGAGTGGCCGATGCCCGAGGGCGCCGCCGCCGCGACACTCGACTACTACGCGGAGCGCACCGACCCGGACGGGCCCGCGATGACCGACGCGATCCACGCGATCGACGCGGCGGCCATCGGGGAACCGGGCTGCTCGGCGTACACGTATCTCCAGCGGTCCGTACGGCCCTTCACGCGCGGGCCGTTCGCGCTCTTCTCCGAGGCGCGCGGCGACAAGGCGGGCGCGGACGACCCGCTCTCCGGCTCGCCCGCGCAGGACTTCCTGACGGGGCAGGGCGGATTCCTGCAGGTCTTCACGCACGGTCTGACGGGGCTGCGGCTGCGGGAGGACGGCGTACGGCTCGATCCCACGCTGCCGCCCCAGCTGGCGCGCGGGGTGACGCTGCGGGGGCTGCGCTGGCAGGGCCGTACGTACGAGGTCGCGCTCGGCGCGCGGGAGACGACGGTACGGCTCACCTCGGGCGCGCCGTTCACGGTGCACACGCCGGGCGGCGCGCGCACGCTGACCGGCACGCTCACGCTGCCCACCCGCCGCCCCGATCTCGCCCCGACGCCCGACGTGGCGCGCTGCCGCCCGGCGAGCGCCACCTCCGAGGAGCCGGGCCAGTACGCGGCAGCCGCCGTGGACGGCAGCCCGGCGACGGCCTGGGTCCCGGCCGAGGCCACCGCCGCGCTCACGGTCGATCTGGGCCGCACGGCGAGGGTCGGCTCGGTGACACCCCGGTGGACGCGGACGCGCCCGGCGGCGTACGAGATCGAGACGTCCACGTCGACCGCCGCGGACGCGGCCCGCTGGCAGCCCCTGAAGCCGGGCGCGGAGGCCCGCCTGGTCCGGGTGACGCTCCGCGCGCCCGCCGGGCAGCGCCGGGCGGGGATCACCGGACTGACCGTACGGGAGGAGGAAGGGCCGGGGTCTGCCGGACGGAGGACCCCGGGTCAGTCGTGGTAGCGGTCGTGGTCCATGCCCGCCATGAGGGCCTGGTGGCTGCGGCGGACGTGTTCGCGCATCACGCGCTCCGCGCCGTCGCCGTCCTTGGCGAGGATGAGGTCGAGGACCCGGTGGTGCTCGCGGTCGGACTCGCTGAGGCGGCCGGGCTGCGCCAGGGACGTACGGACCAGACGCGCGTACGCCAGCTGGTTCATGAGGGTGCGGTAGTGGGCCTCCAGCTTGGAGTTGTCGGCTCCGACCACGATGAGGTCGTGGAACTCGTGGACCAGCTCCTCGTACCGCTCGGAGTCGCCCGCGCGCACGGCGGCGTCGGCCGCCGCCATGGTGGCGGAGAGCTGGTCCACCACGGGAACGCTGCCGCGGAAGGCGAGCAGCCGGGCCGCCGCGCCCTCCAGCAGCTCCTTCATCTGGAACAGCTCGGTGATCTCGCGGCGGGACGGGACGGCGACGAACGTGCCGACCCGGGGCCGCACCTCCACCAGCCCCTCGATCTGGAGTTGCTTGAGGGCTTCGCGGATGGGGGTGCGGCTGACGCCGAAGGTCTGCGAAAGGGCCATCTCGGAGAGGCTGGAGCGTGGCGGCAGCTCCCCACTGATGATCATCTGGCGCAGTTCCTGGGCGACTTTGGCCTGCATGCTGGTCTGCTCCAGCGGCCTGCGCGACGGTCGAGCGGGTTCTTGCATGGCACGTGAACCTAGTGCGGGGGCATGCGGGGCGTCAATCGGCCGTGAGCGCCCGCACCGGCTCGATCTGCCATGCAAGGACCTTCATATACTCCCCCGTACTCCGGGTGTCCCGCGTATCCCCGCGAACGCCGGGCGCTGTCGGGGGAAGGGCCGGTCACCGGGAGGGCCGGTCACCGGGAGGCCGGGACGACGCACCATGAGGTCGGGGCGGGCCACCTCGGGGTGGTGCGCCACCGCGGTGTCGAACTTGTCCTTCAGCGCGACCACTTCCTCGTCCCCCTTCATGAGGGGGATGACCATCACGTTGCAGCCCTGGGAGACCGCGAAGTCGTGCGAGGCGGGGTCGCGGGCGGCGATCCACATCGGCGGGGTCGGCCGCTGGACCGGCTTGGGCACGCTGGTGGAGGTGGGGAACCGCCAGATCTCGCCGTCGTGCGCGTAGTCGCCCTGCCAGAGCGCGCGGACGGCGGGCACCAGCTCGCGCAGGTGTTTGCCGCCGTCGGCGGCGGCGAGTCCGTCGGCGAGCCGGTCGAACTCGATCTGGTAGGCGCCCCGCGCGATCCCGACCTCCATGCGGCCGTCGCTGATCACGTCGAGCAGCGCGCACTCCCCCGTGACGGGGACGACCGGGGCGGCGCGGCCGACCGCACCGACCGCACCGACCGCGCGGCCGACCTGGCCGGGCGGGGCTGAGCGCGACCGCCCGGGGTGCCCGCTCCCCCGGGCGGCCGGTTCGTCCCGTCGTCCGCCGAAGTGCGCACGGGGGCGAGTCGCTCACGGGGGCGGCTCGGCCATGCGGGCGGCTCGGTCACGCGGGCGGCTCGGTCAAGCGGGCGAGCGCGACGATGATGCGGCCGTCGATGTCCTGCGGCCACGGGAAGGCGGGGGACACGGCGCGCTGGTGCGCGAGTCCGTGCAGGCCGAGCCAGAGCGCGACCGCGTCGCCCCGCGGGTCGGCGCTGGTGGACTGTCCGGCAGCGGCGCACGCGTCAAGGGCCTCGACGAGGATCCCCATCGTCTCGTTGCCGAGCGCGGCCAGATCCGCCTCGGTCAGTGAACTGGCGTCCAGGTCCGGCATCCAGAGGCCGCCGAACATCGTGCGGTAGCGCTCGGGATGGGCCTGGGCGAAATCCAGATAGGTGTCACAGACGGCGTACAGCCGCCGCCGTGGGTCGGCCCCGGCCTTCTCCACGGCGGAGAGCAGGCTGTTGCGCAGCTCCGCGAACTCCCGCTGCACGACGGCGAGCATGATGGCCGGCTGGTCGGGGAAGTGCGGATAGATCGAGGGTGCGGCGATGCCGACCCGGCGGGCGACCGAACGCAGCGTGATCGCGCGTTCGTCGCCCGCTTCGTCGAGGAGTTCCACCGCGGCGGCGACGATGTCCTCGCGCAGCCGCCCGCCCTCGCCGCGGCGGTTGCGCGCGCGGCCCTTCTTCGGTGCGGCCGAGGCTGTTGTTCCGACGTTTTCCATACCCGTCACCTTACGCCGTGAAGTTTATGGGCGTAGCCCTCTTGCACGTCCATGACTTACACCTGTAGCGTTACGAACGTAAGCGAACGAGTGCAGACCAAGGGAGCAGCCATGACCAACAGCACCGCCACCATCCGCGCCACCGAGATCGTCCTGCCCGGCGAGGTCGAGCCGGACGGGCTCGAAGTCCGGGTCCGGGACCTTCCGGCGCCGGGTCCCGGACAGGTCGCGCTGCGGATGGAGGCGACCGGGGTCTGCTTCGCCGAGCAGCAGATGCGCCGCGGCAAGTACTACGACCAGCCTCCCTTCCCCTTCGTGCCCGGCTACGACGTGGTGGGCACCGTCACCGCCACCGGCCCCGGCGTGGACGCCGGGCTGGTCGGACACCGGTTCGCCGCCGTCACCAAGATCGGCGCGTGGGCCAGTGATCTGCTGATCGACGCGGCGGAGCTGGTGCCCGTGCTCGACGGGGTGTCCTCGGCCGCCGCGGAGACCGTCCTCGTCAACGGGATCACCGCCTGGCAGATGCTGCACCGGACGGCCGGGGTGCGCACCGGCGGGACCGTCGTCGTGCTCGGCGCGAACGGCGGCGTCGGCTCCCTCCTCGTCCAACTGGCCCGGCACGCGGGCATCACCGTGATCGGCACGGCGTCCCCCCGCCACCACGACGCCGTACGCGCACTCGGCGCGACCCCCGTCGACTACCGCGACCCGCACATGTACACGAAGATCCGGGAGCTGGCACCGGACGGTGTGGACGCGGTCTTCGACCACGTCGGCGGGGCCGGTCTCGAACAGTCGTGGCAGCTGCTCCGCCGCGGCGGGACGCTGGTCTCGTACGGCACGGCGGCGACGAAGGACGAGGAAGGCAACTCGCAGCTTCCGGTACTGAAGGTCTTCGCGCGACTGGCGGCGTGGAACGCCCTGCCCAACGGCAAGAGCGCGCACTTCTACAACCTCTGGGCGGGCAAGCGCCGCGCGGTGTGGCAGCAGCGGCTGAGCGAGGACCTGACTCAGGTGCTGCGGCTGGTGGCCGAGGGCGCCGTGGTCCCGCAGATCGCCGCGGAGATCCCGCTGGCCGACGCCACCTCCGCCCTCGCGCTCGCCGAGTCCCGCACCGTACTCGGCAAGGTCGTCCTCGTCCCCGGAACGTGACGGCATGCCCCGCGCCACCGCCGCGTCCGAGCCCCGCCGCGCCCCACGGTCGCGCAACCGCCGGGGCGAGGGCGGCCACCTGCGGGCCGACATCCTGGCCGCCGCGACCGACCTGCTCGACCACGGCGACGAACGAGCCGTCACCCTGCGGGCTGTGGCGCGGCGGGCCGGGATCGCCGCGCCCTCGATCTACCCGCACTTCCCCGGCCGATCGGCCATCATGCTCGCCGTCGTCGGCGAAGCCTTCGCCGAACTGTCCGGCCGCCTCGGGGCAGCAGTCGACGCCGTGGACGGCACGGACACCACGTACAGCACGTACGCCACGGACAGCACGGACACCACGGACACCACCGGCGCCGCCGACGCCGACGCCGATGCCGCCGATGCCGATGCCGCCGATGCCAGGGCCCCGCGGCGTCTGTACGCCGCCTGCCTGGCCTACCTGGACTTCGCCACCGCCCACCCCGAGCGCTACCGCGCCATGTTCGGCGAGCCGACGCATCCCATGGGCGGCGACGCGGGCGTCGGCGACGATCTGACCGCCCTCGGAGCGGACGCCCTGCGCGTCCTGTCCGACGCCCTCACCGACTGCGTCACCGCCGGATACTCGACCAGCACCGACCCCTGCGCCGACGCGATCGCGCTCTGGCTCGGCCTGCACGGACTCGCCCACCAGCGCGCCACGGCCCACGCCTTCCCATGGCCCGCCGATCTCGTACGGCCCATCGTGGCCTCGCTGTCGCGCCTCGGCCCGCCCCTCGCC
>NZ_QQNA01000289.1 GCF_003346515.1 Streptomyces corynorhini | reverse complement strand
GCGTCCGTGAGTACTCCCTGCTCGACGTGCTCAGCAGGCAGCACGACGGCGAGGGCGGTCATCTGCAGATGAAGCAGGTCGCCGACGCCGTCGTGCTCAGCCAGAGCGCCACCACCCGCCTGGTCACCCGTCTGGAGGACCGCGGCCTGCTCGTCCGGTATCTGTGCCCCACCGACCGCCGGGGGATCTACACCAACGTCAGCGAGGAGGGCCTGGAGCTGGTCGCCCGCGCGCGGCCGACCAATGACGCGGCGCTCCGCGAGGCCCTCGACGAGGCGGTGAAACTGCCCGAACTCGCCCCGCTCGTCAGGACGGTCGAGGCGCGCGGCACATCCGCCTGACGGATGGCGCGCGTCCCGCGCGCGGCAGCGGACCCCGGGCGCCCGCGCGGCCCTGGGCGCCCGCGCGGCCCTGGGCGCCCGCGCGGCCCTGGGCGCCCGCGCGGCCCTGGGCGCCCGCGCGGCCCTGGGCGCCCGCGCGGCCCGAAGCGCGCCGGAACACACGCGAGAGCCGGACAGAGACCCTCTTCGGGCTTCTGTCCGGCTCCGTTTCCGCACACGTCGTTCGCTTGTGTTCCGTGTGCGGTTTCCCTCTTCTTCGAAATGCGTTCTCTCCGCGGAGCGGGAGGCGTGGCGAGCCGTGCGACGCACTCCGGTCCGGTCAGCTCTGGTGCTTTCCGTACCGGCGCTCGAAACGCTCCACCCGGCCCGCGGTGTCCACCACACGCCCCTTGCCCGTGTAGAACGGGTGACTCGCGGAAGAGATCTCGACATCGATGACGGGGTACGTGTTGCCGTCCTCCCACTCGACGCTCCGGTCCGAATCGGCGGTGGAACGCGTCAGGAACGCGGTGCCCGCCGCGCGGTCGCGGTAGACGACAGGGCGGGAGACGGGGTGGATACGAGGCTTCATAGGGCGCTCCCTCCATACGATGGAGGTCTGCTCCATCCAGTGGGTACATCTGGTGCAACACGGGGGCGACCGGCGGCATTCCCGGCGGGCACGGCCGACGCGACGGGAGACACTGGAGCGGACGGCTCCCCGGCGGCGGGGCGCGGTAAACAGGAGAGCGAGCGGCCCACATGGGTGAGTTGATCTTGGTGCGGCACGGCGAGACCGCCTGGTCCCTGTCCGGGCAGCACACCAGCAGGACGGATCTGCCGATGACCGGGCGCGGCGAGAGCGAGGCGCGCTCGCTGGCACCGCTGCTGGCGGAGCGCCGTATCGGACTCACGCTCGTCAGTCCGCTGACCCGCGCGCGGCGCACGGCGGAGCTGGCCGGGCTGGACCGGCTGCGGATCACCCCCGAGCTGCGCGAGTGGGACTACGGCGGTTACGAGGGCGTCACGACCGCGGAGATCCTGCGTTCACGTCCCGACTGGGATCTGTGGACGGACGGGGTCGCGCCCGGACCCGCCGACGGGCCGGGCGAGAGTCCCGGAGAGGTCGGCCACCGTGCCGACCGGGTCCTGGCCGAGGCTCTGGAAGCCCTGCGGTCCGGCGAGGACGATGTCGCCCTCGTCTCGCACGGCCACTTCCTGCGCGTGCTGACCGCCCGCTATCTCGCACTGGCACCGGCCGCCGGAGCCCTGTTCCAGCTGACCACGGGCACGCTGTCCCGGCTCGGCACCGAGCACGGCCGCCCGGTGATCACCGCCTGGAACCTCGCCCTGCCCGAGAGCGTGCGCCTGCACACCACCCGCGCCCGGGAGGATGTGGCCTGAGACGCGCCGGGGCGCCGGCCCGTGGCGGACGAGTCCGCCGGGCCGGCGCCCCGGCTGTTCCCTGACCGCGCGGACCTGGGTCCGCGGAGGTCAGGAGGGGAGGATGTTCTCCGCCTGCGGGCCCTTCTGGCCCTGCGTGACGTCGAAGGTGACCTGCTGGCCCTCCGTCAGCTCACGGAAGCCCTGGGTGGCGATGTTCGAGTAGTGCGCGAACACGTCGGGACCGCCGCCGTCCTGGGCGATGAAGCCGAAGCCCTTTTCCGAGTTGAACCACTTCACTGTTCCACTGGCCATGTTGAGTCTCCGTTTCAAGGGACGCAAAGGTCTCCCGCACGGTGCGGGAAACCGGAGGTGATCGCCCTGGTCCGCAGAGACGCTGAACAGCACAAACGCCCGTAACGGCACGTCACGGGCGAGCGGTACTTCGGAACCACGACAGCTGATCAAGACGCTACATGGCTCGAAGCGATACAGCCACAGAAACGAGCAAGTCTTGCGCTCGTGCCGCCCGATCGGCGTGCGAACGGTCCGCCTTCACCCGTTCGCACGCCCTCTGCGGGCGCCCCGCGAGCCACGCCTACCAGCGCGGGTGGACCGCCGCGCGCAGCCGCCGGTCGTACAGCTCCCGTACGGCGTCCAGCACGGGCTCCGGCAGCGGCTCCGACGCCGCGGCCGCGCTGTTGGCACGGGCCTGTTCGACCGAGCGCGCGCCGGGGATGACACTGCTGACGCCCGGCTGCTGGATGATCCAGCGCAGCGCGGTGGCGGCCGGGGTGGCGCCGGCGGGCGCGAGCCGCGCGAATTCGGCGGCGGCGGCGAGCCCCGTCGGGTAGTCGACGCCCGAGAAGGTCTCGCCCTGGTCGAACGCCTCGCCGTGCCGGTTGTAGGCGCGGTGGTCGTCCGCAGCGAAGACGGTGTCCTTCGTGTACTTCCCCGTCAGCAGGCCGGAAGCGAGCGGAACCCGCGCGATGATCCCGACCCCGGCCGCCCGTGCGGCCGGCAGGACCTCCTCCAGCGGCTTGGTACGGAAGGGGTTGAGGATGATCTGCACGCTCGCGACGCCGGGCCGCGCGATGGCCGTGAGCGCCTCGGCGCAGGTCTCCACGCTCACCGCGTAGGCCGCGATCCGCTCCTCGGCCACCAGTGTGTCGAGGGCGTCGAAGACCTCGTCCGACGCGTAGACGGGCGAGGGCGGGCAGTGCAGCTGTACGAGGTCCAGAGTGTCCACGCCGAGATGGGCGCGCGAGCGGTCGTTCCAGGCACGGAAGTTGTCCAGGACGTAGTTCTCCGGGAGCTGTTCGGCGCGTCGCCCCATCTTCGTCGCGACGAACACCTCGGCGTCCGGCCGCTCCTTGAGGTACCGGCCGATCAGCCGCTCGCTGCGGCCGTCGCCGTACACGTCCGCCGTGTCGAAGAACGTGACCCCGGATTCGACCGACGCGTCCAGGACCGCCAAGGCGTCCGATTCGGCCACGTCTCCCCAGTCCGCGCCCAGCTGCCACGTCCCCAGCCCGACGACGGACACCTCACGCCCGGTCCTGCCCAAAACTCGCTGCTCCATACGGATCATGCTACGGCCGCCGCGGCATCCGCCCCGCCCTCGCCCCCCTCGGCGGCCGTAGCATGATCCGT